>NZ_CALJ01000340.1 GCF_000308315.1 Legionella tunisiensis
AATGAATTTATAGTGTAACTATTGAGTTGAACCTGAGCGTCTTTGCTGGCGCCCCTACCTTTTGAAGGTATTTAATTTAAAATAGTCGTAAAAAATAAAGCTAGCTTATTAACCAAAATAGTAGTACTATTGTCTCAGCTAGAAAAATGTCTTTTTTACATTCTCCAAATCGTCGTTTTATTCATTTAATCCCTCGTACTGTAGTTTTAATTGCTGACCGGTTTCCAGCTACTTTCGCCTATTAAAGGCATTCTAATAAAAGTTAAAGGATATACACATGTCTAAAACAGTAAATGGGATTGTCAAGTGGTTTAACGAATCGAAGGGATTTGGTTTTATTGAACAAGAGTCTGGCCCAGATGTATTTGCCCACTTTAAAGAGATTGTAAGCTCTGGTTTTAAAACTCTTACTGAGGGACAGCGCGTGCAATTCGTTGTAACGCAAGGGGCTAAAGGTCCTCAAGCACAGAATATAATGGCTCTTTAACGAGGGCATTTTTTACTACTACATTACATTGGTGATGTAGTAGGTGTCATTTATTGTACAATTCACTAAACAATGATCACATAAAATAATACTGCAAAGAAATGGCAAATACTCCCCGATAAGACAAACAAATGCCAAAGCACGTGACTAAATATCAATCGTTCCCAAATATAGAAAATAACACCAACAGTGTAGCATAAGCCTCCTGCTACGATATAGGTTAATCCGCCTGGCGGCAATAATTGATAAAGAGGTTTTATGAGGATTAATGCCATCCAACCCATCAAAAGGTAAATTAGTGTAGAAAGTAGGTCAAATTTATGAACAAAAAACCATTTGAATAATATTCCAACTAAGGCTAAAGACCAAATAATAGTGAATATGGTCCATCCTAGAGAGCCATTAAGCGTCACTAACACAAACGGTGTGTAACTTCCAGCTATTAGCAAATAGATTGACGCATGATCTAAAATACGGAATAAATGCTTTATTTTGGGATCCGTCATACTGTGATAAACGGTAGAACACACATACATCAAGAGTAAAGTACAACCAAAAACAATACTTGATACCATTTTCAAGCTGTCATTTTGATATGCAGCAAATAGAGTTAATAAAACAAGGGCGACTAAACTTAATAATGCTCCAATCGCATGAGTTGAGACATTACCGATTTCTTCGGCCCTGGTTTGTGATGTATCCAGTTTAATCCAAGCCATAGGGGTCTTTAACAAATAGAATGAAGCAGTCCTGTATGTTACAGTCGCGATTGTGCCTTTGACAAGCATGCTATTGGACTTCAATCCCCATAAATCACGACCCATCTTCGAGCTGTTACTTAAGCTCTTCATGCTTGATTACCCATATCGCGACGAGATGGCTTGCGTTTACGTCAATCATAATATCCATTATTTAGATGATCTTGAAAATCTAACAATCACGCAAAATCATCTTTGGAAAATGACCATCTTTCTCGAACCAGGATTTCTATTCTAGTAAATTCAATAACATTTTTGTTTGCTAGGCATCGCCAGTTTTGCATATTAGATGGGGTGGCGACCCCATCTGTGTCAGAATTTACGGTTTGGCGCCTAAGTTTGCTCTAAAACAGTAAATATTCCCACGTCCTCTGTTTCGAGTTGTTCAAGAGCAGTCATTAAGGAAATCAGCACTAAGTAGATCCAATGAGTTGATGTATCACGAAAATATTGTTGTCATTTAGGAACAATTGTATTAATATATAGTCATAGAGAGTATTTCCTGCACAGCTAACAGCGTAGTAACAGGATATCAGACGGTAGTAATGTGAGCATGCCTGCTTTAAACAGGAAGCCTAAAATACCACCAGAGGTAGCCACCTTATATACAGAACTGCTGCGGGTATACTCTTTACTTCCCTCCAAAGATAAAATAAATCAATTTTCTTTATTTCCTAATTTATATTTCTAAGAACTTCATTAACCTAAGAATTATTCTTAGGAAAAAGGAATTCTGTTGGGGTGTGACAGGCAATGGAACAAAAAGTTACTCTAAGAAAAATCTTTAAGGCAGCTACAAATAGCTATGCTAAGCTGCCCTGCGATGTTGATATTGCTTTTTATCACTAAGCTTATTCATGACTGCATGAATAGTCGTGTCTGAGAAAGCGCGTCCGCTTAAAAAACGATAAAGCAGCGCAACTGATTGTTCCGAATTATCCCATGCTGCACCTAATTTCATACGGGCTTCTTCAAGTGCTCTATTTATCTCGTTATCCAGCGAAGACAGGGCCTGCTTGATTACGGCCTCCTCAAAACCTTTTTGCTGTAAGAGGCGGCTGATGAAGCGATCGCCCTTGTGGGCATAATGCTGCGCCATATTTTTAGCCAGTCTTAAATCATTAAGTAGATGCAATTCATTTAATCGTTTAAAGACGGCATCAATTCGACTAGCAAGGTCAGATAGACCGGCAAACTCTGCCTCAAGCTGCCGGCGCAATGCCTGTTCACTTAAAGTTTGTTCGGATAGTTTTCTTACAGCGGTATCGATAAGGCTATTCATTCTAAACTCCTGTTGCTAGGGTATCTGATTATTCTCATCAACGCGTACTGCTTAAAACCTTAAAAATTTGTTTACTTAAAACAAAGGGAGGGATTGTAATGCAAAAAATGCGCCAGCGAAGCATAAGATTCTTGAAACGACATTAATGCCACGCATTTTACTCATTCTTCATCGGTTGTAAAACGCACTATAAAATCAGGGAGAAACAGCTGAGGGCTGAGTTTGTAAATAGTCAGGTATGATGCAAGACCAATTAAATTGTTCCCTTATGATTTTTATTCTCAAACTGAAGCATAGGTACGGCTCTTTTCATTGCTTTACGATTAGACTGTTTGTATACACGGCAATCTCATTTTATACGGCTATGCCTAACAGCGAACCAATACCCGCACTGACAAGCATCGCTATTGTTCCCCATACCACAACACGCAATGCCCCTAATACTATTCGAGCTCCGCCAATCTTTGCGGCCACTGCTCCGAGTAATGCCAAAAATAGAACCGCCATTATTGATACTGATGAAATAAGGTAGATTCTAGGAACAATAAAAATCATTAATAGCGGTAATAATGAACCAAGAGTAAAACTACAGGCTGAAAAAAACGCTGCCTGAAGTGGACGCGCTCTGGTTAC
>NZ_CALJ01000339.1 GCF_000308315.1 Legionella tunisiensis
TGAGCTTGCCATGGGCAGGGACTTTCCGGACACCCTCTTAATCAATGAGTTACTTCAAATTTTTGTCCCGTACAGAGATCATCAACATGATTTATACTATCTTGTTTTTTACTGAAAAAACCAAACATTTTAATTCCAGCCTCCAAGCCACCTACACCACCAATAATCATTGCAGTTATTGCAATAGGAGGTATAACCAAGCTCATTCCTGCGAGTAAACAGATACCAGCCGTTACTCCTATAGTTGTAGCAAGTGCTCCGACACCACCTATTAAAATGGATGTAGACATAGCTACTTCAAAAGCCAGATTGAGCATCATATTTGATGAAGGCTCTCTTCTATTTAAATCGTAATATTTGTCTTCATCATAATTAATAAAAAATTCTGGAGAAGATAATTCATCAATTAATTTATTAAATTGCTCTGGTTTCGGTTTCATTTCAATAAAATTAATTTGGCCATTTTCATTTAAGTTTAATTGTAATTCTTCTGGAATTTCTTCATGTTCATCATATATGCTATTTAGCACGGCATAATAATTTGCAATCGCTATATTTTGTTGCTCAATTAATTTACTTAATGGACCTTCACGGATTATTTTAACAAATTCAACATCGTTACTACCTATAGTATTTACTTTTTCAAGCAATTCAGTCCCTTGAATTTCTATTTTATTTTTAGACAAAATAGCGAGAATGACTTTCTTGTCTTTATTTATTCTTTCCTCAAGTCTTATTTTGTCTTCTTCATTTTTTCTAGATGTCAGGAGTTCAATCTCTGATAATTCCGTATTAATCATTCCAATACTATAATGTCTTTTATAAATATCGGCATAAATTGCTTTTAATTCATTAAATTGTTCTATCTTTATAGGGGAGCGCATCTCATGTCACCTTAATTTTAAACTTTTAGGTATTATATAAAACGAATATTAAAATAATATTATGGCCTGCGGTTTTTTATTACTAATTTTATCGTGACTTTGCAGCAAATGACCTATTCCCCAATTAACCTATTGATTTTATTACGACTGCTAGTTAACCTTGCTGCCCCTAAGTGGAGCATGGTTACTAAATGACGCCAGCAAAAGAATTACCCATTGTCATTGAAAAGTCACAGGAAGAAGTTGGGTTCCGTTGCAAAAAAGATTCGATTTCAACTTATTAAATTTTAGGCAGAACTCAAGTGTATAGTCCAAATTGTTCATTGATGAAGGACACTTCGGTTCGGCT
>NZ_CALJ01000338.1 GCF_000308315.1 Legionella tunisiensis
GTTTAGTTGACGCTGCCAGATAAGATTATATCTCGGCACTTTAATCTCTTTTTGATTTCTAAATCAAAGAATTAATCTATGCTAATTCGATTAAAGTGCCTCCTTATATTGGTGTTGAGTCGAATTTTTTATTTAAAGTAATACCATCGATGTGTTTTTAGCTTCACCACAAGTATCTTCTACCTCCTGTGTAAAGAGCTCTTTATTGTTTTCACGAAATTCTTTGTCAGATTCACGCTCATCTTTATACATCCTGTCAAATTCTTGATTTTCTTTATTAGCTTCTGTCTTGTGGGTATTGTAACGCTGAAACCATGTAAACATTGTTATTTCCTCCATTTTTTAAAGTACAACCAGAATCTAGCCAGAAATAAATGTTTGCACTATTTACTTCTAGCATCGACAGATTAGCTAAAAACTAATTTAAACCATGATTATTTTGGTCAGGTCCATCGTTATTATCATGCTTACTTAATATAAACCGATCTCTTGTGGATTTTTTTCGAACAATCTAATACCAAAACGTTCGCTACATTTATTTATACAATGTTTTGGATAACCTGTAATAAAATCTTTGCTAGCTACTATAATATTAACAGGATCTTTTTCATTTTTCATCTGATTAAAAAGATCATTATACTTTTGAGCTATTTTTTCGCATTCTATTTCTAATTTATTATATTCAGCAAGATCTTGCTTTAAAATCGTCTGGATATTTTTCTTTAACGTGCTGCAAGTAATTTTGTCTGCTCCAGCAAGCTCAAAAGCCTGATTAATTCGCTCTTGTACTTGAGGGCGTGTCTTTTCGCTACAAATAGCAAGAACTATTTGTTCTGCCTCTGCTTTATCTATGGGTGCTGAGTAAATATGTGCTGAGTAAATATAATAGTTTTTTGCGTCTCCATTTCACTGAGAGCTGATTCTGTACTCTCAGTGATTGCTCTTATATTACTTTTCTTTTCTTTGGCTGCGGAAAATTTGGTTTTTAAATCTTTTAAATCTTCTTCACGATTTTCAATAATGGTTTCTGCCAATTTAACAACAGCGGCTATAATCCACATGATAATTATTGCTGTAAGAATATAGTTGAAAGAACTTTCGGCACGGTCTTCTACTTCTTTTTGAGTATTGTTTTCCCAGCCATTGGAGACATTATCGAGCATTACAAGTAAAGTGAGTATTCTTAGCGTTGCTGCCTGTATGGATTTATCAATAAAACCATGCCTTAAATTTCCCTTTTTTCCAACCAGAATATTTGGTAGTAACGCCAATAATTTTCTAGAAAATATTTTTTGGAAAATCTCAAGTTTTTCTTCTGAATGGATCGATGTATCCTTCATAAATTTCTTTGCAAGATCCTTGAGGTTTAATTTATTTACCATAAAATTTATACTTGCCTCAATTGAATGGCGAGTTACCAAATCTCTTTTGTTAGATTGGCTCACTATAAGCGGCAAATTCCCTTTATAAAATGCTTTTTTACCTGCTCAAATATTTCCCGTTGTTTAGATTCGGAGGTTATTTCGAGGGCGTCTATGACATTTTTTGTAATAACTCCCAAAGCCAAATCGATTTGTACTTCTGTCATGCTAAGATTGTTCTTTCTTAAGAATAATGTTTTTTCATCACGAGCATGACGATACGTTTCAAACGTGTAATTTGCCAAAATTATTTCACGTTCATTACTTGTATAACTTACGGTCTCTTGAGAGTAATCTCGTCCATATTGGGTATGTTTTCTGTTGCGATGTACCTTACTCTTATTTGTGTTAGGGTTATAAATATTTCTCAATAGCTCAACTTTTGTCCGCATGACACGCCTCTGCTCTTTGTGTGTTATAAATGAGCATTTTAAGGTTTAATGATTACATCATAATTAACAACATTGGGTAAACTGCGACATTCCCTAGCCAAAATATAAAATGCTTAACCAATGAGTCGACAATAAATCCTTGCGTTAACGTGGTGAGGTAATCCCCCCGAAAAATAAGAGATGTCAAAAGTAGAATTTTCTCGTACCTTATGACGAAGGAGATTCTTCATGAAAAGATCAAAATTTACAGACAGTCAGATCCATTCAATTCTAAAACAAGCTGAAAATGGTACTCCTGTTTCA
>NZ_CALJ01000337.1 GCF_000308315.1 Legionella tunisiensis
CTTACGTGTTCTTTTTGCTGTCATACATTACCTCGGTTAGTGATTTTACTAACTTAACCGAGTGTCCGAAAGTATGGCATGGGATCATACTATTGTAGCCCCCCCAATTTCGAACATTTCGAATATTTCAAATATTTCGATTGCTTGCTATAATCATGTTATAGTCTCACCTTAGACGAGTATATCTTATGGGCAGCTTAGCAATCGAAATTAAAAATCCTAGTGAACAAGATCGAGGGATTGCAAAACAATCTTTTAAACGTATTAGAAGAATAAAATGTAAAACCAGAACATCTGCTTTTTTAGATCTTAATGGCGAGCATGTTGAAATCCCTGCTTCTGCAGTTAAATTAGTAATAGCCATTCTAAGTGAAATGGCGGAAGGTAATGCTATTACTCTCATTCCTAAGCATGCTCATTTAACTACCCAAGAAGGAGCAGATATGCTGAATGTATCGAGGCCTTTCTTTGTGAAATTATTAGAAGAAGGCGCAATACCATTTCAAAGAGTAGGAAATCGACGTCGTGTACTTGCAAGAAATGTCATGGCATTTAAAGAGAGAATGATAAGTGAACGTGAGAAAGCCCTTCAAGAATTAGTGGATCAGGCACAATCTCTTGATATGGGATATTAAAGAATGGTCAATTTTGCTGTCTTGTATGATGCTTGCGTACTTTACCCTGCACCACTACGAGATCTTTTAATGCGACTGGCAATGTCTGAATTATTTCGGGCAAAATGGTCCAATAGAATTCATGAAGAATGGATAAATAATCTATTACGGAACAGAGAAGACTTAAAAAGACAAGATTTAGAAAGAACACGTGATTTGATGAATATGCATGTATTGGATAGTTTGGTAGAGAACTTCGAAGACATCGAAAAGGCACTAAATTTACCGGATCCTAATGATAATCATGTTTTAGCTGCTGCAATTGTTTCAAATTGTAATGTTTTAGTGACATTCAATCTAAAAGATTTTCTCGAGGAAGAGCTTAATAAGTATAATATTGAGGCCCAGCATCCTGACGATTTTTTGATGCACCTCACGGATTTAAATGAGAATAGATTCTTAGACACTGTCAAGAAAACAAGAGTTAGCCTTAGAAACCCACCGAAAACTGCTGATGAATATTTAAGCACTCTTCAACAAGGATTAAAAAAATCATTTCATTTTTAGAGCAAAATAAGCATGCTATATAATATTTAGAATAAGCCACCTATCAAGGAGACCGGGATGTTTGGATTTTTTATGATTTATTGTCTTCTGCAGTTAGCTCTGTCGATGAGGCTTTAGCTGATACACCGGCGTCGCAGATTATCCTCGCTACAGCAGCAGCGTATTTTCTTTATAACCAATGGAATAATCCAACTATTGCTCGAAGCATCCGGGCACGGCATAGCAAAAGTTATAAGCAGCGAGTAATAGATGTTGCCTATGATAATGCGATTAAACTCCCTTTAGTAAAGGGGTATATCCGACAAATCGTTGATGAGGAACTTGATAAAAACTTGCAATCAACTCGCGAGAAGCTCACCCAGGCACGTGCGGAGATGAGCTTACGCGATGAAATGCCTCAAGAGGGCTTATCGCCCGAGGAAATTTTAGGCGAGTTTGGTATTTCTTTGGATGACTGCCTCTATCCCTTTGCTGTTATCGATGAGCACCATGATGATATACAGGCGGTGGTCAAAGCTGGGGATGGTAAAGATTCTGGCGCGCTATATGCTGTTCCTCCAAAGGAGCTTAATGAGCTGCGAAAAGAAATCTATGGTAAAACTGAATTAACCAATCCGATGCATGCTAAGTGGCCACGCATTAATGCAATGCAAGCGGAAATTATCCGGTGGTGCCAGCGCTTATTTCATGGTTCGGATAATGGCTATGGGCTGCTAACCCATGGTGGTACTAGTAGCATTATTGAGGCGATGGCTGCTTATGTGATGGATGCCAGAGCAAGAGGGATAGAGCACCCTGAAATCGTGGTGCCTGAAACGCGCCATGCTGCGTTTGATAAAGCGGCCAAATTGACTGGGGCGACCTTGGTCGTAGTGCCGGTGAATCCTAAAACTGGAGCAGTTGAGCCAAAAACGATGGCGAAGTATTTATCGGGAAATACGGCCGTGATGGTGGGCTCTGCGCCGTCGTTTATGAATGGGATAGAAGAGCCGATTAAAGAACTTGGTGCTTTGGCGAAACGTAAAGGTATTCCTTTGCATGTCGATGCTTGCCTTGGCGGCTTTTTAACCGCCTTTTTAGATACCTCGGATAACCCAATGGACTTTCGAGTGCCTGGGGTGACTTCAATCTCTGCTGATCTTCATAAATATGGCTTATGCCCAAAAGGTACTTCGGTCTGTTTATTTAGTGAAGATTCTCCAGCGCTTTCGGTCTATGCAGCACTTAATTGGCCGGGGGGCTTATATGCTACAGCGGGCACTTTAGATGGCTCTACGTCTGGTGCGCGGGTTGCTGAAGTCTATGCCACACTAGCCTATTATGGTTGCCAAGGTTATCAAGAAATTGCCGAAGCCATCATTGCGCTGCGCCAAGAAATTTGTTACAAGCTGGAAGAGCTTGAGGATATCGAGCTATTTGGTACGCCTAAGTGGTCAGTTGTCGGTTTAAAAAGTGCAACATTAAGCGCACACAAGATTGCCGACGAGCTAGATAAACGCGGCTGGAAATTAAACTTTCTACAAAATCCGTATGGCTTTCATCTTTGCTTAACTCAAGTGCATACCTTGGTGCCGAATCTTGCTGATGGTTTTATTAAAGACTTAAAAGCGGCGATAGCGACGGTTAAAACCTATCCCAGTGATCATAAGCCAGGGGGTAATGTTAAGGTTTATGGGGCAGTCGGTACCATGCCTACGGCCGTGCAACAAGAGGTGTGTGACCAATACCAGTTAGCCCGCTTAGGGTTTAACTTTTTGCCCAACCGCAGCCATCGTTTGAGGAGAAAGAGCCAGTGGATAGTATATTACAAAGCGGATTGACGTAATTTCCGTAACGCAGAGATTGGCGTTTTGCATTAGCGGTGCTATGCGCATTCGGGTTCTTCGCGTCTTTGCGTTGAAAA
>NZ_CALJ01000336.1 GCF_000308315.1 Legionella tunisiensis
GGAACAAAGTTGTCACAAAACAGGTGCGACGTACACACCAGGCCTTATATGTGAAATTGTAACTAGTTTCGGTTCGTCGACAATATTGCGGGCCGTACTTAGAAAGATAGAATGAAAACTCATTCCATTGTTCAAAAGGATTTTGGCCGTATAAATAATAGCTTGTTCCAAGTTGGGTCTGCAGCGAAAGGCTTAATTATCACTTAATATATGTATCGTATAATTATATCTAACCATTTTAATTTGGGGGCAAAATAATGCCTGAGATAATCAATCCTGAATTACTCACAGAAAAAGATGCTGAACACATTATTAATTTTTTGATACTCAATCTAAGCTAGGGATTCATGTTTGGAAAAAGGACACAACCTATACTTTTTACGATGGCACCGAATTCCAATTTTCCCATGATGTGGTTGAGCACAAAAAGAAAAGACAAATCACAAGTTCGTTATGATTTTATCACTGATAAATGCATTGGGAAGGGCAAATTTGGTTCAATTTTTGAAATTGCAGGAACTCTTAAATTAACAGAGGGTAAGATTCATTACAAGCAAGCAGGACATAACGATAAAACACGTGTGGTCAAAATTCAATGCCACAACAATAGTCAGGAGTTATCAGAAACTGAATACAATTTATCCAAAGAGGCTGCTCATATGGCGGTTAAGGAGCCTACAATCGATGGCTCAACCAGCTATTCAGTAATGAGAAAATTAAAAGGAAGAGAGTTAGCTGATATCCTAAAGGATGATCAGTCCCATAAAAAGCCACTGACGGTACAGCAGCGCCTTGACTTAACACAGGCTTTACTTAAAGCATTGAAAGAACAAGTCAGTGATTGTGGCATTATCCATCGAGATATAAAACAACAAAATATTTTAGTAGATCTGAATGAATCTATTACGGTCAATATTATTGATTATGGCTCGAGTGCAAAAAATAATGATAATGATCATAAGCTGGTTGGGTCTCCAATTTTTATGGCCCCCGAAATTTGGTCTAAATCAGACCACACGGAAAAAGTCGATGTATTTTCTATGGCAAGAGTTCTCGCTTTTCTTTGGCATCTTGATGAGAAGACTTTTGGTACTAAAATGCACGAGCTTCCTTCTATTGCAAATCAACAGCCAAATCTGTCAAGTTTGTTTACGGGGATTGATGGTATCAATCCAGAAAATCAACAAATTATTAAAACCATGCTTAACGGGATGTTGCAGCCAAAAGTAGATGATCGCTTTTCTATTGAGCAAGCGATTGCTATAGGTGAAGAATTTACTTTAAATCTTCAGATTGATTTTTCAGCAATAAAAAATAGTAGTGAACTTTACGAACATCGCGAATCCCTGCTTAATATTCTAGATGCAAAAGAGAAGCAAGGCTACTCTATTGAAGCAGTTAAACAGGACATCGAGCAGCGTTTTGCGGAACAACTACATAAAATTGAAGAACAACTGCAGAGAGATAAAGAAGAATGCAAACCATTAAAAATATCATCCAGGATTATAAAAAACATTTGGAAGATAAACTTGTTAAGGAAGGGCTCTTACCAGAAGATGTATTAAAAGTTACTGATAATGAAGAATACTCTCCCATGCAACAAAAACTTGTAAACAGATATCATGCGATTGATAAGGTCCATAAGTTATATGAAAAAATTGAGAGTACAGATATTACTGGAAGCATCGATAAGGAAGCAGCAAAAGAAGCGGCAAAAGAAGTCGTTAAAACCTGTTTAGATAATAAACCGGATTGGTCTGAAAGGCCGTTTCTCCAAAAAATTAACCGATGTGTTAAGTCTTGGCTTTAAACCACTATATCGTTTCTTTTCTTCTAAAGAATCAAAATTTCGAGAGGAAATCCAAGAGCAAGCTCATAAAGGCCCGTCTTCTCTTAGGTGAAGAGATTA
>NZ_CALJ01000335.1 GCF_000308315.1 Legionella tunisiensis
TAAAGGCCGATTATAATTTAACCAAGGCTATTTACACAATTTTATGGATAGATCCGTAAAATTTTCGGAGGTATAGATATAGGCATTGCTTCCATAGATTCCCTGTATTGTTTGCGCATCTGTTTTATATTTAATGACTTCATTTGAGTTAATAATTCCTAAAAGAAGAAGTTTTTGATACACCTCACCAACAGAGTCCAAATCTTTACTATTAGGACAGTAGACTAATAAGGCGTGATCACTTGTTTGATCAGACTTGCAACACGAAACTTTCGCCTCCCATAAATCACCAATTTCAACAGCATTTCTAATTTTTATCCATAATCTGTCAATATGCTCTGAACAACTAAAAAATCATCCATTTGCCTGGATCCAATGGAAATTTATAATTTATACCCAACGTGTAATTAATGGCTCTTAACCATTGATATTCAGTATCTAATGTTTGTGATGGAAGTAACTGCGATCGATAAATTTTTCGGGTTCCATTATGATTAAAGACTAGATGTTCATTTGGTGATGCACAATAGTCGTTACCAGAAAATAGCGATGATTTTCCACTTAAAACCGTTCTTTGGGGTCCCAATTGCAAAACATCTAAATCGAAAGACATCGTCGCCATTTCATGGTCAAATTCTTTTTGCATCCTTGTTTGAGCTATTTGCCTATTATGTAAGTAAAGCTTATAAACACCCACTTCCCCCAATGAATTAATTTCTTCATCTAAGGTTGCTACAAATGGAGTGCCTTTCGTATTAAGGTAAGTATCTTGGCCATCAATTATATAATTATCGACTTTTATACCAAGTGATTTTAACTTTCCATAAAAAACAAATATCTTGACTATGACCTAAGAGAAACTTATATACAATTTTCGGCATAACTTAACTCAAAAAATCCTGAATTGGTTCGAATTTACACAATCAGCAGTTGTTGTAGTAGTATTGGCATTTCCTGCTAAATGCGACACGGCTTTAGAGCCTTATTACTTTAGTTTTTTAACTGTATGTAATTAACCTTAGCAACAAAAGAGGCTCCGTTGCAACAGTGACGTGGTCTAATAGATCTGACCACCCCAGTTAAGAGAAAATGCACGGAAGTCCTACAAAAAACTATCTTTCTACCACCGAAGGAATTGTATTTTTCCCACAATTTCAATACTTATCAGAATCCTGGGATTTGAAGGACTGTACTACTGCAGTCAACACTTGGTTAAATCAGAATAACATTCAAGCGGTCATTTCTGATGCAGGACGCGCAACACAACAAATTATTCAGACTCTTGGTGGGTTTATTGGAGTTAATTCAATAGCTCATATAGGAGTTATTAAATTACTTAATAAAATTTCACAAAGACCAATTACACGAAGTGCACAATATCAGGAATTTCAAAATAAAATTCACGATGCCATTAAAAATCCTTTGCATAGAGAAAATGCTTTCAATAGATTGATCGAAAAAAAGCAGTTGAGCTCGGCCTAGAGGTGAGATGTAATAATTGTGGAAATTGGAGTTGGTATTATATAAATCGCAATGTTTCTATTAAAGAAATTTTTCGATATGCAAAGCCGAGCCAAGAAGAAATGCAGAATACTATTGAAGATTTATTTGTTTAATAAAAAATTGGTAAAATTAAAGGGATATATAATTATATATACCGCATAATCGATATAAAAATAGGTCTTTATGCGAGATATCTATTATAATTCGCTGAAAGTTATAAGTGAGGAGTGAAGTGAGTAACTTAGGGGTTGTTTACTCAATTTTTACAAAAGCAATTACATATATTATGCTTTATATAGGTTATATATCGCATAAACTCTCTTTTATAATAATATTATGCGATATATATGGCTATATACCGCATAATCCATATAAAAATAGGTCTTTATGCGAGATATCTATTATATTCGCTGAGAGTGGTAAGTGTGGAGTGAAACATGACTATTGTTGGTAGGGAAGAAGAACTCTCACTCTTAACTGACGTTTTCGAAAGTAAAAATCGGAATTTCTTGCAATCTATGGAAGAAGGCGAGTCGGAAAGACGTATTTAGTTCGAGAATTTTTCAAAAATAATGAGATTTATTTTGAGTTGACAGGAATTAAAGGTGCTACCAAATCCTCGCAACTAAAAATTTTCTGCCGTCTATTCAGATACCTTTTTAAGAGGGGCGCGTATACCTCCTCCGAAAGATTGGGATGATGCACTATATATTCTACGAAAAGAAGTCGAAAAATACTCCGATGCCAAAAAAGTAATTATCTTCTTTGATGAGTTGCCATGGTTAGCTTCCAGGAAATCAGGTTTTCTGGAGGCTCTCGATCTTTTCTGGAATAGATACATGTCGTCGAGAAAAAATATTATCCTTATTATCTGTGGCTCCGCAGCAGAATGGATGATCAAGAAAATAGTCTCGAACAAAGGGGGGACTACATAATAGACTGACGCGGGCTCCAATTAATCTTATGCCCTTTACCTTAAAACAAACTGAGCAGTATTTAGAATCTATGGGTGTGCATTTGGAACGGAAGCAAGTAATCGACCTGTATATGGCGCTAGGTGGAGTAGCCTATTATTTAAATTTAGTTCCAAGAGGTAAATCCTCTTCCGAAATTATTTCAGAATTATTTTTTACAAAACAAGCACCATTGCTTTCCGAATTCCGTAATTTATTTGATTCTCTGTATGACCATCCTCAGAAACACATTGAGGTCATAAAATTTTTTGGCACAGACGAAACAGGGGCTTACTCAAAAGGAGATTTTTGATAAAGTAAAAAGCATGAGTCCTGGTGGAGGGGCTGTGCTTGTATTGGAAGAGCTTGAAAATTGCGGATTTATATATCGAGTTCCTGATTTTGGAAAAAAGAAAAAAGACGCTCGGTATCGATTAATTGACGGATTCACGCTTTTTTATTTGAAATGGGTAGAGGGTCAAGGGGAGTTTGGTGAGTATTACTGGATAAGAAAGAAAGGATCGGAAAGCTATAATACCTGGGCTGGATATGCATTTGAAAATTTGTGTTTTTTACATTACCGAGAGATTTTGCTGGCGTTAGGAATAGCGGTGATTGCTGAAGCTAAGTCAGGATGGCGTTATTTGCCATCAAAAGATAGTGGTGATGATGGGGTTCAAATCGATCTCCTTATTAACAGAGCTGATAAATGCATAAATTTATGCGAGATAAAGTTCTATGATGATGAATATAGTATTAGCAAACCCTACGCACAAATGCTTAGAAAAAGAAAAGTTGTTTTAAAGAGAAAACAAAAACGAGAAATACTTTATTCACAACAATGATTACTACATATGGTGTAAAGAAAGACAAATACTATTTCGATGCCGTAGATGTACAACTTACAATGGATTCTTTATTCAAGTAATTTTGGAGATAGGTATCGGGCTGATTAATTGTATTCCGATTTAGTGAATCATGTGTCTTAGATTCAACTGATTAGTGCAACTTTTGTATATAAAAAAGACAGAATAAGTTAGTAAACTTCCTACTGTTTTAATACAGGAGTTGTTAAATGAGTTGAATCTAAGCTTACGTGGTTAATACTTCAATAAATATTTCGATAATTGGCTAAACTTTATAAATATATAGTTAATAAAATAAAGTGTCAGTTATGAATAGGACTGCAGGATTAAATCCAGTTGGATACCTACTTAAGCGGGAAGAGATTGATCCTATCTTAGATCTGGAAGATCAATCTTTTAATTCTGCAAGAAATTGGATTTGCTCTTTTTTAAATTAAATCCAAATGAGCTCTATAAAACTTTACTTGAGCGATATGTAGAGGCCTGCGAAAGTATGGTT
>NZ_CALJ01000334.1 GCF_000308315.1 Legionella tunisiensis
ACAGCGATGCGTAATAACTTCGTATAGCATACATTATACAAGTTATACGAATATCATAAGAAAAAGTATAAACATGTTTTTTCCTTTAAAAGTACTCACCTGCGAGCAACCAGCGAGGCATTAAAGTTAGCCTATACCTTTGCAGGTGTGCCGAAAGAAGATATGAACGTCAACATTGGGGTGGCTCCCTATGGTGCTTATAAAGAAGTAAAAAATGGCGATGAGGCCGATGGCTGGGACGGTGCTGTCCAGTTTTTATAAAAAACGGTATCGGTACCTGCGCATTCACAGAGCACAATAGAAAACTGGCTCGAACGGGTGTGGAGCTTATCAAAGAACTGGTAACCTATGATGTTCATGACAAACCAACCGTCATTCTCGTCAGGGGTAACGATAAAACAGGTTTTGTCTATAAAGTCGAATGGTATGATCCTGTTTTCAGCCGCGAGTTGGAATGTGCCAATACAGCATACAGTCAGCAATTGCGTGCCGAGGTAATTGCCCTTGCTAACCGTATAGAATCTTTTCAACAACCGCAATGAGAATGAGTTGAGCATTTGTTTTATGGGATTCTAAGAGAGGATCGAGTGAAACTAAACGACCACCAGCTAAAGCTGGTGGTCGTTTAGTAATCATACTTATTCTGGATCTCCATTTGGCAGGTAATATGGATGCCTCATGCTATGGACTCGCCGTACTCTTGCTGTAATACATTTTACTATTTGGGGTAGAAGGGTATCTAAAGTTTCGAAAGGAAAACTAGGATAAAGAAATTCATCGTTAACTCTAGCATAAGGTCCATTACCTTCCATTTGGCCAATGGTGGGTTAAATTACAGGAACGGGACAAATGCGAATTA
Organism: Legionella tunisiensis; assembly: GCF_000308315.1. Lineage (GTDB taxonomy): Bacteria > Pseudomonadota > Gammaproteobacteria > Legionellales > Legionellaceae > Tatlockia > Tatlockia tunisiensis. Next base: position 860 of record NZ_CALJ01000334.1, read on the forward strand.
GACCACCCAAAATAGCCCTTAATTTAGCCCCCAAATTATTCTCATAAGTAGACATATACT
>NZ_CALJ01000333.1 GCF_000308315.1 Legionella tunisiensis
AGGCAGCATTTACCGGAGGTAGACAAACGCTTTGTGGCGCGGGTAAAAACGGAGATTGAATCGTCTTTTTCATCGAATGATTTAAGCGCTGATTCACGCCTAAAGCGTCATCAGTTTGTGCGCAGTCAATTCTACGACAGTGCTAAAAAACTGTATGAGGATTACATCAACACCGAGGAGTCGAAACGACAGGATAAGGATATTCAGGCCGCTAAATTATTGCTGGATTACGCCAAATCATTACATCAGGAAAAAAGCCGCGCTGATTTCCTGAAAGAAAAACTGGTTGAACAATCCATCGATGTTTCAGGGAACAATCCTGTCAGTCGAATGCCAGAAAGGCTGTTTAGCGCGAAGGAGCAGGATTGCGATCCGGATTTAACTTAACCTAGTTATCTGGTGCGTCAGTCTGGAAACAAGCATTCCTGCAGGCAATCGAAACAGCACTGGCTGTAAGTTCTATTGAGATATTTTCTAAAAGAAATCTATAACGATAGAATTCTATTGAAATTTTCAGTAAGATTCTGCTGTTTAATCAAGGCGACAATGATAATTTTAATGGACATCATGAGCTATGAAAATGCAAGCTAGGAGCACTGAGGTTCCAAAGAAATCAACGTCACTCCCTCAGAAGGTAATCACCAGAATAAAGGCACTTTTTTGGGCGGTCGTAGTCCAGTCCGGTTTTGCGGGGTTGATTTTTTAGGTGGTTTGATGGATCCCTATTTAGGACTTTTAGCGGCAGGGGTGTATTTTTTTGGCATTGGTTTTTATTTGCTGTATCACTTTATTGTCGTTAACTCTTCAAAGAAAATTGAACCTTTATGATAAGAAGAATCTGCTCCTTTTTTTGCTTCTGATTAGCTCATTAGAAGTCAGTGCCGGCTTAGTGTCTACGACTGTCCATAGTCGCGCCAATTGTTCTAACAATGAATCGATAACGTGGTGGCTTGGCCATCCTTATGATTGGCGTGTTGTCAGCACACATACAAACATCTACGGCGGCGGTCACCTGATGGATACAGGGTATGCCTATACCTGGCGACAGGCTGCTGTTCATTGGGGTGAAGCACCGCTTGGGGATCACCGATGGGTTGTGACAGGATACCATTATTTGAAAAGTTATGGTCATGGGAAAGTCCCTTTTGATACGACCACTGTTGGCGATTGCAGCATTTACAATGGGTGGTGGGATCACTGATTCATTAGTCTCCAGGCTTTTTTATAGAGAGGCTCATAACCGAAGCATGACTTGTTTTAAATCGATAAGGATAAAGATGAGAAAATTGTTACCAACTGCGTTGCTTATTCTGTTTGTTACTCATGCAGTTGCAGAGCCTCAGGCTGTGCTATCAAGAGAGGACATTGACAGGATTAATAAAGAGTTACTTGCAAAGGCAGGCTTGTCTGTCCCTGACTCCACTGAAATCAGGCTTGTTTCTGCCAACCAGCTCCTGTTTAAGAACAACTCCCGAATCAATCAAAGCAATGATGACACAGAAAAAGAGATAAGGGATTATCTGGCAATGAACAGGGAGCAACAAAAGAATGGCTTTGTGAAGAGCAGTGAACCCCGCGCCAAAGAATTGTTAGAGATGGAGAAGACCTCTTTATACCATAAG
>NZ_CALJ01000332.1 GCF_000308315.1 Legionella tunisiensis
AACTCTATTAGAAATTCCAACCTTCATCGCCTTTTGGAAACTTTGATAATGAAATGGGAATCTGAAAGAGGGTAGGGCAGTAGTTAATGGGTTTCTCTTATAGCAATTTGCATTATTGAATAACCGTCGTTTTTCAAGACATTTGGCTGTTAAGAATGAACTCATGGATTTTTACACTTTTTTAGTGTAAAATATTAATATAAAACTCAAAGAAATAAAATTGTGCAGAACCTTAGTATTGTAGAGTTAACAAAAAAGCCCAAAAGGATTTGTCTAAAGTTCCTGAATATATTAAAACCAAACTCCTAGTTTGGGTTGACTCGGTGGAGCGATTTGGGATTTATGAAATCCGAAAGATACCTGGATACCATGATGAGCCTCTTAAAGGAGATAGAGTAGGGCAGCGGTCAATCCGGCTTTCGAAAGCATATAGAGCAATCTATGTTTTAAATAAAAAATGAAATGGAAATTATTTCTATTGAAGAGGTAAATAAACATGAGTACTAATGCGCGACGCTACTTGGAAAAATTAGTTGGTTCTTTAAGCCTTGGGAAATCCCTTCGTGCTATTCGGCTTGGTGAAGAAGAAAGCCAAACTAATTTTGCCAAAAAATTAGGTGTTTCCGTACAATATCTTTGTGATCTGGAGCACGATCGAAAAATCGTAAGTCCTAAAAAAGCCAAAGAATTTGCTGATATTTTAGGTTACTCCCCAGAGCAATTTGTTTGTTTGGCCTTACAAGACTCTCTTAATCAATATAATATTCCTATGCATGTAGAGGTGTCGGCCGCCTAATTGGTCATTCAAATAAAAATTATGAATTGACACCGAATAGCTCCTGAATATTAAATCTAAGGTTAAAGATAGAACATTATTATTCCATATAAGTAAAAAATTAAATACAACATAGTGCGCGGATTCTCCCTTGACACTTTTGATTTAGGAGATAAAATCGTCGGCAGGTTAGGCAGAAGCCTTGCGCCTGCGCACTAAAGCTTACACGAGTACTGTCATTGAACAAAAAATGTTCTCAAAATCATATTAAACCAAAATTCGCTCAAAAATGTTTTGGAAGCAGGCGACATGGCATTTGTGAGTAAATGAGGTAAATATGATTACTCCAGTTTCTCCGAGATTTCTTAAACAGGAAGCAAAAAAGCTACAAAAGAGTCGTAATCTATCAAGAAGTAAAGCCCTTGATGAAGTTTCAAAGAAGTATGAATTTTCTAATTACAGACACTATCTAAATGTTTATGAATCTAATCGCAAGAAGTTCGCATCTACAAAACATGTTCTTTTAAAGAATATATCTTTAGAAAAAGATATGCATAAAAAAATGGAGCTCGCACTTTCATTTATTCGAAACTTTAAAATTCCTTTTCGAGATTTATTAGATATTCTCAAACAATTTCAACATTCAGAAAGAGCTGTTCAAGCTATTTGTGAAAAATTGAATTTGATGAAAGGTGAAATCCAAAAATTTTTATTTAACGATTTTCTTACTGATGAAGGACAGTATGAAATAAATTTCAGGGCACCTAATTTTATAGCCAAAGAGATTGTTATTAATGGCCTTACTTATGAAATAGATAAAGATAAGCTCTGTGTGGATGGTGATTATGTTCTCAAGACTGAATTTGAGTTTGAATTAGACGAAAACGACCCTAACAGCAAAGATGAGCGTTTCAAAGATCGCGAATTTGATGGCTCATTTGGAGTTGAGATTGACAGGAATAAGGAAATAATTTTTGTACATTCAGATATGACCACGAGTAACGGTTTAATGCCATTGCGCGCATTTACCGAAGAAGAAATGGAGGAATATTTCAGGAATTTCCCTGATGAGCGTAATCAATTTGATGATATATTGGTATTGGATAATCCCAGCTATGATGACATCAAACGCTCCCTCTTAAATAATGAACCCCTCACAGGAAAGATGCTTGAAGTTGCTCTAGACCTTGTTGAAGTTGATGGTGACGATGAGTACTCAAAATTTGTACGAAACATCGGTGTCAAATTGAGAACAGGCCAACCACTCGATGAATATGAGTTTCATATTTTTGTTGATGTGTTAATGTTTCATGTCCAGCTTGCTTCTTGATTGATATCAGCAAAAATTTCTACTAACTCTTCGACGCAGCTCACATTTAGGGTGCGTCGAGAGCGACCCTAAAGGAATAAAAGGGCAGTCACCCTCAAGCTTCTATACTACGAATAGAAAGATTTAGATTTTATACTGGCTTAGATTCAACTGATTAGTGCAATTTTTTGTATATAAAAAAGACAGAAGAAGTTAGTAAACTTCCTACTGTTTTAATACAGGAGTTGTTAAATGAGTTATGCGCGTTTGGACTATCTTAAGCGATGCAAGATACAAGCTTTTGTGCATGCAGGTTACACACCAGGCCTTTAAACCTCCAAACTTTTTTCTAAATTTTTTTGCTTTAAATTTAGAGTTTCAATAATCCGCAGTGATCATTATCAGGTTTAGGTAAGCAAATTACCATTTTATGCTGTCTTGCTCTAACCGGCGTAGCGCTCCGGAACTTGCGCTGTGATGCAAAAACAGGAATGTTGGTGCTTAAATGTTGCAATTATAATTCCTAATTTTCTTTTGTGGTTGATACTTTTACTGTTTTTATGATGTATTGTTGCGCAAAGTAATATGGATTCGGGTCTTTGAGTTCCTACTCGCCCTGTTCTAGGAACTCAACAAATATTGATCGATAAAATTCTGGGCGAATTAACTATAGAATGTCCGGTTTTTTGCGCTACAGCGCAAGTTCCGGAGCGCTACGCCAGATAATGGCATTATGCTCGCTTCAAGCCGTCGATTTGAACGAGGACTTTCTGGTCAATCAAGTAAATCAGAACTGGTGCAGATGCGCCAAAAAAGGCAGCATTTACCGGAGGTAGACAAACGCTTTGTGGCGCGGGTAAAAACGGAG
>NZ_CALJ01000331.1 GCF_000308315.1 Legionella tunisiensis
CATCCCAAAATGCTCTGATTGCCTCTTCTACTTGTTCATAAGTTTGGGCTAGTTGCTGACTATCCTGCGGTTTTAATTTTACTGCTTCATGAAACTGTGCCAGTGCTTTGTCGAGTTGGGGTAGGGTAAGGTAGTTGATACCTCCGCGAACACGATGTAATTCTTTGCGAAGTGTTTCATCATCATGACTCGCATAGGCTTTTGCCAGGGTATCCAGGCTCATTCTAAGGTCAATATCCAACATCGATAATAACTCTCGAAGAAGACTCTCATCCCCATTCATTTGCTCAAGGCTTGCCTGCCAGTCGATTACGGCTGCTGTTTTCTCGATATCACTGATTTGGGTTTCATTCTTAAGGAAACCAGACTCTGATTTTCTCTTATTAAATACGTATTGTTGTAACAGGGTTTCTAACTTTGATTGCTGTAGTGGTTTGCTGCAAACCTCCTGCATACCGGCCGCCAAAGATTCTTTTCTCTTTTCGGTATCATCGGCGTGTCCTGTAATTGCAACAATTGGTACTTGTAATGCGCCAGGCTTATTCATCTCACGTATTTTTTTGTAACTTCGATCCCGTCAACGTCAGGTAATCCTATGTCCATCAAAATGAGGTCATAGTCGTTGTTTTGAACCATCGTGAGTGCCTCCATACCGTTTTCGGCATGATCATGAGCACACTGAAAACGCTTTAAGTAGACTTGCAGGCTTTTAGCAGCAAGTGGATTATCCTCAACAACCAAGACAGAGGCGACGGCATTCGTCTTAGCACTTTCTTCACCTTTTGAAGCATGTTGAGATAGAGAGACTTGTATTGTGGGTGTTTGAGGCTTAACATCGGGTGGTTTCTCTCGATCAGAGTGATCAGATACATGAAGGGGAAGAGTAATAATAAAACAAGTTCCTTTACCTACTTCACTTTCTATATTAATTGTGGCATTCATTGCTTCGATGTAATTCTTCACGGTATATAGACCTAAACCTGCCCCTTTATATAAGCCCTCATAAGCAGGGGTCAGGCGAGAAAAATGTTCAAATATGGTTTCAAATTTATCTTCTGGAATGCCAATGCCACTGTCTTCTACCATTAATTGTAAGTTCATTTTATCGCCTGGATCATAAGATGAATTCCTTTCATCAAGCGATTTCACGGTGATTTTGACAAAACCGCTGTTGGTAAATTTTAAAGCGTTAGATAAAAGATTAAGCAGGGTGCGGTCAAGGTAATGACGTAATCCACTAAAATAAGTAGGGATGGATTGCTCTATATCAAAGGACAACTTTAATTTTTATGAAAAGCCACCGGTTGTAAAAGTTCTATGTTGTGTTGAACTAAATCGCGAAGATTAAAGGACTCTACTTCTTCTGGCCGATGTCCTGATTCCAAGCGCATGGTTTCGAGAATTTCATTACATAGCTCTAATAGTTGATCGGTTGCTCCTATTAAAAGTTGACTGTCTTCCTGCACGGTTTCAGTAATCTCTTTTAATATAGGCAAATAGGTTTCCTGAGACGTTGTTTCATCAGGATCTTGTTCTAAGCGGGAGCGAACATTGTCAGCCACATTGAACATCTCTTGCGCCATCCCAATGATACCACTCAGTGGTGTACGGATATCATGGCTCATGTTGGCAATAAATTCGGATTTGGCCTGGCTTGCAGCTTCTGCCTTGTCTTTAGCAATAGAAAGGACTTTTTCATGTTCTTTGAGGGGAGTTATATCAATATAAATACCTAAAATTCCGATAATATTACCTCGCTCATCATACAAGGGTACTTTGCTGACAGAGAGAATTCTTTCTGTTTGACCCGGCATTACCATGGCAACTTCTTTGCCTAAGATAGGTTTACCTGATTCCAGAATTTGTCGATCTTCTTTTTGATAAATGCTGGCATTTACTTTAGTCCAGGAAATTTCATTATCCGTCTTTCCGATAAGTTCACTGGCATCATTAAAGCCTAAGCTTTCTGCAAAGTTACGATTGCATCCCTGGTAAGTTAAATATTTATCTTTCCAGAAGATATAATTGGGCACGTTTAATATGATCTGCCGCAACAGGTTTAAATTAACTTTCATACTTTGAGACTCACAAGTAAAACCATATGTTTAAATGATTAATCCAATTATAACTGCAAAGTTAATCTTCCTCTGTGGTTTACACGTTAAGTATGGAAGGACTTTACAACCCATACTCTCCTGAGTTAATATGACGCTATTTGTTTAAATAGCAATCATGAAATTGGCTTTACAAGGAGGTATCTATGCCTGAAACTCAAAAGATACACCATTTTGTTGAACAACAAGCCGCTTTAATCCCCCAAAAAGTCGCCTTAAGTTTCTATGATAAGCAATTAACCTATGCTGAATTGAATGTCAAAGCGAATCAAGTGGCACAGTTTCTCATTGCACAGGGTGCTCAAAAAGGGGATTTAATTCCCATTATTTCTGAAAAATCGCTTGAGAGTGTTGTAGCACTCCTTGCCATTTTAAAAATTGGTGCTGCCTACATACCAGTTAATACAGAGTCAACAGAAAGTATGATGGCTACAGTCATTGAGCATTCAAAAGCAAAGATCTTGTTCGCTCAGTCTAAAGTGATTCCTTCTGTTTCAGCGATGAATGGATTAATTATTCATTTAGACTACCTTTTTGAGAAGACGTCTCAGTATCCTGTTACAAATCCTGATTATCTCGCTCACAAATCCGATTTGGCCTATGTCATATACACGTCTGGAACGACAGGCTTGCCCAAAGGGGTGATGGTTACGCATCACAATTTAATACATACCTATCTCTCTTGGGAAACAGTCTATCAGTTAACCTCTTCCGATGTTCATTTGCAAATGGCAAATCCCGCGTTTGATGTGTTTGCTGGAGATTGGTTAAGAGCATTGTGCTCTGGAGCCAAACTTGTTCTTTGTCCTAAAGACGTGTTATTGAAACCTGCCCATCTTTATCAATTAATCGTTAACCAAAAATAACCTGTGCTGAATTCGTTCCGTCTGTGTTAAGAGCGCTGTTATCTTATTTAGGTGAAAATAAGCAGAGGCTTCGCCAATTTCGCTTGTTACTGTGCGGGTCAGATCTTTGGACAATGGGTGAGTATCGCCAGGCGCGAGCACTATTTGGTCAAGGGACTCGCGTCATTAATTCTTATGGGCTGACAGAGGCTACTATTGATAGTACCTACTTTGAAGAAACGACGGCAACGACCGATGAATTTTCAAAACCCGACACGGAATTAGTACCTATTGGCAAACCATTTCCTCATGTGCATATTTATGTCCTTAATGAATCCCTTCAGCTCCTGCCACCTCTTGAAATGGGTGAAATTTACATCGGTGGGGAGGGCGTAGCCGCAGGGTATCTCGGCCAGGAAAAAATGACCAATGAGCGATTTATTGTGCATCCTGAGATGAAGGAACGACTCTACAAAACAGGTGATTTTGGCAAAGTATTAACCAATGGCACGATTGAATTTTTTGGCAGAAATCAGACTCACATTAAAATCAATGGGCAACGTGTGGAGTTGCTCACCTTGGATAGTATCCTGAATCAGCACCCTAAAATACAATACAGCATCGCTTATCCGATTTTTTCATCTTCAAACGACACTTCGTTAGGTTGTTTCGTTCTTCCATCGGATGATTCAGTGAGTTTTGATGAGTTGGTGCTTTATATTAAAGAGCATCTACCCGTTTACTATGTTCCCAAAACCATTGATGTGATTAAGGAGCTTGTGTTAAACCAAAATGGTAAAATTGACAGGGCTATCACTTCGCAAAAAATTGTAAAATCACTTAAACCCTTCGTTGTTCCCCCAAAAACGGTGTTGGAGAAACAACTAGCTGGAATTTGGCAAAAATGGTTAAACCTTGATGAGATTGGAATTACACATCATTTTTGTGATCTGGGTGGCTCGTCTTTGGCATTTGTCTCGATGCTAGAGGAGGTAAACCGGACGTTTAATACAAAGATAAGTTATTGCAACGCAAGTCCAACTATTGAGGATTTGACCAAGCTTATCTCATTGTCAGAGGATGTAAACGCAAAAAGACTGATGGCAAATAATGAATGCAAATCACTAGAGGGAGAAGACAGATGATAAGAATAGCAATTATTGGAGGTGGGCCTGCAAGTGTTTCCCTGTGTATGCAGTTTAAAAACCATTTTACTTCCTTTAAAACACCGATTGAGATTTTAGTATTTGAAAAAACGCTCATATTGGGCATGGTCTTCCTTACGATGCTGTTGAAGATGACTATATTTTAAATCTACCTAAAGCAACCATGGAGCCTTTGCCTGGGCAAAGTAATCAATTTGCTACCTGGCTTTCTGAAAAATTTCCCGAAACCAATAGCACGTCTTTTCCGCCACGCCATTATTTTGGTCAATATTTGGAAGAAATGGCTATTCGTACCCAGCTTGAAGCCGAAAGTGAAGGCCTAACCATCAATTATTTAACGGATAACGAAGTCACGGACATTGTGGAAGAAAAAGAGGGGGTTTTTCATATTACGGCGGCGCGTGGCAATTACCATGTCAATAAGGTCATATTAGCACCAGGCCATATGCCTTCCACTGCTTTTTCTGAGTTAATCGGTAAAAAAGGTTATATCCATAACCCATGGGAGAGAGGGGCTTTTAAGCACTTGCCTCTTGATGAACCTGTCACCATTATTGGCAGCCGATTAACGGCAATTGATGTGGCCTTGAAGTTAAAGCACATGAACCCAAACTGCAAACTAACGATGGTGTCGCGAAGTGGATTATTACCCACGGTGTTAGGAAAGGAAATGCTGCCACACACCCTTAATCACTTAACCTTGGAGGCTATTTGTGAAAGAAGTGATTTTGGTCAACAACCTCTAAGCCTTGATGAGATTGGTCTTTTGTTTTGGAAAGAAATCGATGCAATAAAAGGTAGGCTTGGCCATTTAGGCGCTTTTCCAAAATCGGCAAAGGATATCTCGGCAATCGATTGGATAACGAATGAAATTAACGAAGCAGAGCAGGGTTCACGTGCTTGGCAAGAGGTTCTTTTTGCTCTGTATCCATTAACACCTGATATTTGGCCAATGATTAGGCGGGAAGATCAAGAGCGGTTTATTAAAGCGCATTACAGTCTTTTTATTACGTATTTGGCTGCATTTCCTCTCGAAAACGCCCATAAAATCAAGGCAATGCTTGCTTCGGGACAATTAAAGGTACAGGGTGGTTTATCCGATATTTCTTCTGAGGCGGATCACTTTATTGTACGGTTTGAGAACGGGGAACACTTTACATCGAACACTGTGATTAATGCTACAGGACCTGGTTACGATGCCAGTAAGTTGCCGTTTCTAACAAATCTGTTCCGACAAGGTTATCTGGTGAAAAACCCATTAGGGGGTATCCAGGTTGATAAAGACACGCTTCATATAATTAACGCGATGGGAAATAATAATCCCCATTTTTACGCGATAGGGGAGTTGACCAAAGGGATTTATTTTCTAACAACTGATTTTGGTAGAGTAACTGTTCAGGCTGAAAAGATCGTAAAAACGCTTATCCAACAGACGGTAAACTCTTCGGTTATAAAAAACGCTTCTGTAGATGAAAGTTAAGGGAATCTCTTTGCAAAATTAATGCTTATACGGCTTTACCGTTATTCTTTAACTGAACGGCAAATAGGGGATTTGATTATCATGGCCAGATCAGGTGGGATGGGCAGCAACATAAAAAAGTTCATCTCAGCCTTGTCGTGAATAAATGCCATTATTTAGTCAAGCTCCTGATAAGGGTGGTGGTGATTCTGTCATCCCTTCGGATAGATGTTAAAGAGCTCGACTAGCAGCTGATAAGCCAGTTATTGTCCAATTGAATATCTATTTTCTGAGCACCCAACCTAAAGGAGATAGTATTGAATATCTTAATGTGTAATCCGCAGCATTACGGCATTTTTTATGAAATTAATCCTTGGATGCATGTAGACATCCCTGTTGTTCAAACAAGGGCTCAAATCCAATGGCAGGCTCTCTATGAAACGCTATTAAAATTAAACGTAAACGTAAAATTGATTAAGCCAATTAATGGCTTACCTGATATGGTGTTTACAGCCAATGCAGGATTTATTTACAGAAACCAAGTATGGGTTAGCGCATTTAAAAGTCATGAACGCCAACCTGAAAGTGAACATTTTAAAGATTGGTTCTCTCAAGAAGGTTTTGAGATAGTGAATATAGAATATGATCTGAGCCAACCGCCGGCTTTTGAAGGAGCTGGCGATACGCTGGTTTTTAATAACTATTTAGCGGCAGGCTATGGTTTCCGAACCGACATCAGTGTTTATGAACATCCATTCTTTAAACAACTTAATTTGGTATTTTGTGAGCTTATCAATCCTTACTTTTATCATTTAGATACTTGTTTTTGTCCTCTAAATTCATCTTTGGCTCTTTGGTATCCTGATGCATTTAGTCAACAATCGCAGCGAGTAATGCGTAAAATGGGTCAATTAATTGATGTTCCTGAAGATGAAGCCAGGCGATTTGCTTGTAATGCGGTCGTCATTGGCCAGCACGTTATCTTACCTTCTGACTGCCCAGTCACTTATCGCCTGTTAGAATCTCATGGTTTTATAGTACACCCTTGCGACATGGGTGAATTCATCAAATCAGGAGGTGCCTGTAAGTGTTTAACACTCCAATTATAGAAGTACTGGTTATCTATTTCAGTAAATGAGTTCAAGCCTTCTGGCTCGATCACATATCAGTCACGAATTATCAACTTTGCATCCCAAACCATATAAGAATAGGGTGAGCAAGCATGAATAGGTGTATCGACCCCATTTGTGTGAGAATTTACGCTACGATGCTAATTAATTGATTTTAAATAAATCTCCAAACAAAATTTGATGAATGCGTAACTCAAGTAATAGTATTATTTTGAATCTATATGTGTCTTTAGCAAGACGTTTTATGTCTTACCGCAAATTCTCACACAAATGGGGTCGATACACCAATTACAATGGTTATCAATGCACTTGTTGTATTTATATCCACTGCCAATCCTTCCGGTTCAACTGTTTTAAACTGTTCTGATAGCAATTTTAGTTTAGCAACACCTCTCTTTTAAGGTCGGTGAACCGCCCCGGGACAAAAGGATGCCAATGCTTCACGGTACTTAATTGGTCTGTTGATCGCTTCTTAGGATTGAAGCGTGTTGCGCAAAGATGTCACAAAGATCACAAAATATCGATTTCTTTTGGCCATGGTCGCGAGGAATGAATATCAGGGTGACGTGGTTCATCATTAAGACGACCATATTTATCGCGTAATTTTTCAACTTTAATGAGACATCTTTCAGCTAAATCAGATTGGGAGCCTTGCTCCACCATCATTTTAAATAATTCTTTTCGAAAATCAATCAGAGGCAAACTAAACTCTTCATATGCTCCAGGCCAGTTATCTACAGGGCGCTTGCCAAGAGCAATTTTCTCAATTGCATATGAAAGAGTAGAATCGTAGGGTTTCTTATTGGCAGCATAGTTACGTATAATAGTTAAAAGATCTTGGGGATCGGCCAATTCAATAAGAATACTTTCAAAAAATTCTTTAGGTCCTCTGGAAGGGGTTTTTCATACAGCTCGATTATATGCTTACGCAAAAAGGGGAATTTTTGAGCTAAAATTGATAGATATTCGCGTAATCTCCAAGAAACGTCCCATTTTCTTAATATTTTTATCTCGCATACCAAATCTAACAAAACATTTGCAGAGGCTTCATTTCCTAAACCCATTAAGGCATCCCACCAAATATTTCCTTCTTTAAGTTGTTGGTTACGCTGCGATAGTTCTATTAGGATATTCAATGCCTGCTCCTCATCAGGGCAGTTTCTAACGGCTAATAATAAGCGAGGGAGCAATTCAGAATAAAGATGGCGATCAGGAATCCATTCAAGAGCATCCACAACAGCAGTTGGATTATCGGAAAATACAAAAAGTTCAATCCAATTAAAAAGTTCGTCTTGTTCTTGATCTAATATTCTGCGTCCATTTTTAGAGGTTTCAAGAAACTCTTTTAATCCGTTAGCAACTATTTCTGAAGGAATAATTTCTCCTCTCAGTGCTATTACAGTAAGTAAAACGCGTTTAATTGAATATTTTTGGGGAAGGGCAAGAAGCATGGATAGTTCATCAATTTTTTTCCGCAAGGCATGCTTAAAGCAATTTTAGCTAAATTTATAGCAAGTATTTGCATTGATGAGTCAGTGTTTAAGGCATCTAAATTTTCAATAGCTTCAAAAATTACTTCAGAAAATTCTGATGTTTCGGAAATTTTCTCACTATAGAATAAATTCCGTAGGGATTTGACTTTTGAATAGTCAATCCCCCAAACAACCCCTTTTTGATTTTCGGGATTATTATATAACCATATTTGCTTTAAAGCTGCCGCGGCATTAAGCGCTAATCTTTTATCAGACAGATAATTCTTCAATAGAGCTATTACACGCTCATTTCTAATAGAAACGAGTGCTGTAAAATAGGGACGAGTAACATTATCAAAATTTTTGTTTAAGCTTTTACCCGCCAGCTGAACCTCTTCCTCATCCAGGGTTAGCTTTAACATCTTTTGTATAACTGGAATAAATTGATTGTGTGGTAGCCTTTCTATGGCCCACATAATCTTATATCTTACTTCATTAGAATTCGGAGATTTCAGTAATGTTTTTATCCATCCTTTAAGCATCTTCGTTAATTTTTGTTTAATAATAACGTTGATTTCAAAAGGTATTTTTTCTTGGCTTTCATGACTGCGTCCATAAACTCTAAGAAGATCTAGCATTAATAAAATGGATTCTATTTGTTCGGTATTAGATCTTAATAATAGTGCCTCAAAGAAAGAGTCTTGCGGTGAATTAAGGATGGCTCCTCTCAATCGCCAATAATCATCTCGTTGGGACCCCTCGAAAGTGAGACAATTTTGATTATATTGATAATCTAATAGCGTGAGCTCATCCAGTATAAGACCTACTGTTTTGGGACCCAGAATAGAAGAAATTTCAAGAGCTAATTTTTTAGGAGTAGTCTTATCCATGACTACTGTAACTATGGGCCCTTCGTCGATTCTAGTCTTCTTAAGAAGCAAATGCACTTTATACGGTAGTGAAAATTTATTTGCCATTCGATACAAAAGGGCGCTCTCAACAACCTTCGGATAAAATTCAAACAAATTTTCCAGTACTACTCTTGTGTGTGTGGTCGTTAGTGGTAAATCCGGAGATTGAATAAGTTGTTTGACTCTTTCTTCTGTTTCTCTTTTTGATAGCCAGCCTTTTGCTAAATAATTCAGTACTCGTATAGGATCAGCTTCATTATTTATAAGAGCTTGTTGTGCCTTAGATAAATGATTAGTTAATAATTCATCTTCAAATTTATCGGGATATTCTTTGTCCGCAATTAATTGCCATACTTCATTGGGCGCCTCTTTCAGGATTTCTCGTATCAGTTCATCTGCCTTTCGAAAATAAAGTGCTTGTACAATTTTTACGATTACTTGAGCGCTTTGTCCTTTTTTGGCTAAATTAGCTACTAGTTCAATTCCATCAGGTCCGCTTTGAACAATTTTGGAAAGAACGTTGCCACGAATTCCCTCTGGCAACTCTTTAAGAGGTTTTTCAGCAATGCCAAGCACAGAGGGACGAAATATAGGAGATATCTCTAGTGTTTGAAAAGGTATTTCTTTATTAGAGTTGTTCAAAAGAGCCCATATAAACTCAGAAAAATCAGCGCGACCACTGCTAATCATGAAGCGAACAGCTCGATCTACTGTACCCGATTTATGCCAGCGTCTCACAAAACCTAAAACTTTATCTTTAATTAGAGACCATACTTCTTGGCCCGATCGAAAAATCATTTCCGCTGCCAGCATAGGATCAATTTCAAGTGTATTAATGATTGCTAATCCGACGACTTTAGTGCCCTCAATACCTTTTCTTGATAACCTCTCGCACGCAAATAAAATTGACTCTTCCCAAGATAACCAATTTATAATTTCTATCTGTAAAACTTTACGATCTTCCTCATTATGGGCTGCATTTAGGATTAAGCGTTCGACTTCTAAAGATGCATACCATTCTTGAATTTGTTGATGCTGAAATGAAATACTCCCGGTGTTATAAATTCTTACAAGAGAGTGAGTATTGACTAATGTCTCCAATACTAGGGGTGCCTGCAAAGGTTTAGTAAGCTGATGTTCCGTCAGGAGATCATCCATTTTCTTACCTATTGCTATTCGCGCATCTTTATCAGAAAGAGTTGTAGTAGATTTATAATTTGCTTGAACAGCGAGACTAGTTAAGAATTCTTTACTAAAACCCAAGAGCTCGTTTTTAAGTATTTCAATTTTATCGGGTTCCATTTCATGCTGTGCAACCAATATACGTAATATTTCTTCTTTTGTTTGCGGCAGTTTTTCTGTATGTGAGCTATTAAGTAAGGCTGTAAGGTACAAAGGTATAGATATTAACTCTCGGAGACCTGGAATATTCCACGCTTGTTTTACAAGATTTTCGCCAATCTTTCCTCTAGTTTTAGAAGCAATTTTTATTTGCTGAGTATTTGAAAGGGGCTCAATTTCTACAGTTATTCCCGGAGAAAATAAAGTTTGCTGTCGAGTACTAACTACAATTCCTAGTTGCGGAAATTCACGTTGTAGTGCAGAGATATCACGCTGTGCACGAAGTCGTGACTTAGGATTAAGTTCATTCCAACCATCTAGAATTAAAATAAGCCGACCATGATAAGCCACCTGCATAAAGTGCTGAACTTGAAATGAACAAAAAGCACTATGACGGACTAGAAATTGAAAAAATGTCTCGTCTCTGTCTGACCATTCACCCAATTGTATTAAAACAGCAATATTTTGTTCCGCGGTTAAAATTTTTTCTGTTAATTGCACAAGAGTGGTAGTCTTCCCAGTACCTGGCGGCGAAACTATGGAGATAGGTTGAGACAGTTGTAAACAACTAACTAATCCATCCAAAGTTAAACCTATTTTTCCATCGTCTTCATGTAGTGTTAGATTTAAAGGAAGTTCGTAGGAGGGCCAGTTTCTAATACTTCTATAAGTGCCAATGTCAGCTAGAGCAGCTTCTCTTAAACGAATAATTACATTTTCAACAGTGTCTTCAGTGGGTAGTTGGAGTTTTTCTATATATCTGTCATCAGCATCATCAAAAAATTCATAAGTAAAATCCTTAGGTAGTTTCTTCTGTGCAATAATTCTTAAATGGGCTTTTTTTCGGCTTTAAATTTCCAGCTATTTAAGAGCTCAACAGAATGCCCCTGGATATCTGTGTCTACTATATGTGCACAATTACAACAAAGCCAAATACCATTTGAAATACTTTTGCGCTCTTCGGGAGAGATAAATTCATTATAACGAGCCCCTCCGGGAGATGCGGCAGTAATATGAGCAGCCTGACCAATATTAATAATTTTATTCTTATTTGTACCTGGACCTAAAGTGATGCGTAAACAATTTGGGTTTGAACAACAATAGGCAACTCGTTGAGCGAGCGTTCTTTTTATTTTGGCAAGAAAATCGTCACGATTGGTCATTTAAAATCCATTAAAAACTATTTTTATATCCCGATAGAAATTTTCATGGCTACTCAATTTTAACAGTGTTAGAACTATTTCATTTTCTTCGTACATGTATCCTAGCAACACTTCCTGATTGAAGAATTTAAATTTATGAACTCTTAAAAAATCTAAGTCCCCTTTTTTGCGTTCTCCTAATGTGGGATTTTGTATTAATTTTTTAATCTCTTCATCGAGAATGGCTTTTTGTTGCTTAGGCATTTTTTTTATGGCCTTTTTTAAACGAATTAGATTGTTTAATTGTCAAATTCATAATTATCAACTAATCCATTATCTATTTCTGCCTTAGCAAGTAAGCTATCTCTAATAAACTCATAGGACAAATCGGGATTTTCTTCTGCAATTTTCCCGATCTTTGCCCAATGCTCAATTTGGCCTGCTCCAGAACGAGACATAACTTCACCTACAGCTTGAGCTTGTTTGACTAAACTGTCAGATAGTCTTACAGATTGAGCCATTATAATCTCCAATGCTTGTTTAAATAATTATAGCATATTGACGTAATGTGTTGCAAAATGCAATCAAATTTTAAATTATTAAGCAATCTTATTAATCGCATAGTAAGGGAGCTTTATATTTTTTCCTCAGCGATTCAGAAGAAATAATTACATTTCTAGAGCGCAGATATTTATATAGAGTGCCGCGACTAATGTTTAGTTGCTCGCAAATCTCAGAAACGCTAAGTCTTCCTTCTTTATAGAGTAGCTCAGCGGAATGCGCAATTCCTTGGGCTTTCTTAGATAAGCCTTCAGGACGGCCACCCTTTATGCCTCTCGCTCGAGCCGCATCTAGTCCAGCAATAGTACGTTCTTTAATGAGCTCTCGCTCGAACTCTGCTAATGATCCAAAAATATTGAAAATAAGTCTGCCTTGTGGAGTGGTAGTATCAATAGGGTCATTTAAACTTTTGATCCCTATTCCTTTTTCAAGAAGAGAATTTACAAGGTTAATAAGGTCTTTGAACGACCGACCGAGGCGATCGAGTTTCCAAATAACTAAAACGTCATTTTTACGAATTTCTTTTAATAATAGATCCAGGGCAGGGCGATTCAGCAGAGAACCGCTTATTTGGTCTTGATAAATTTTTTCACAGCCGGCCTTCTTAAGGGCGTCTATTTGTAAATCTAAATTTTGGCTGCTGGTTGAAACTCGCGCATATCCAATTAACATGGTAATTTAGTTCAAATAAAGGTTGTAAAAAGAATATATTAAACAATAATTATTTGAAACAGTTTTTTAAACTACTCTGGAACAAACAAGTTTAACTTTTATACACAGGAGTAAGAGTTCATAAAAACGGTGGTT
>NZ_CALJ01000330.1 GCF_000308315.1 Legionella tunisiensis
GATTGGCCAAAGAATATCCGAGGCAAGAAAAGATCTCGGTTTATCTCAAGTTCAACTATCACAACTAACTGGATTTGGTAAGGCTCGTTTAAGTAATTGGGAGACAGGGTTTCGCACACCAAAATTGGAGGAGGCTAAGATATTAGAAAAGCATCTTCATGTACCAGCCTCTTTTTTACTTTGTCTGACTGATGAAAAGACCTTTCCAGAGAATTTTGGTATTAGCAAAGTTACTTTCAAGAGCATACCGTTGTTTCGAGAAATTGACCTACATAGAATAGATCAGATTGTTCAAATGGAACTTTATAAGACAAAAGATTATTTGCCTGTTTATCCAGGAATAGATAACCGAATAGGCCAAAATTTTTTGCCTTTCAGCTTTTTGATGACAGCATGTCACCTATTTACAATAAACACGATATCATAGTCTTTGATCCCAATCAGAAGGCACATCATAATGATGAGGTACTTGTGAAGGTCAGACATACAAATGAGATATTGTTCCGAAAATTATATATTGATAACTCAACTATTGAAGCTTCAAAAATTGAATTACGCCCTGTAAACAATATGTGGCTATCGACAAAAATTGATGAATTATCTAATATCATTATTCTAGGAGTAGCTTCATATGAACAAAGAATATTTACTTAAAAAATCGGTAAAAAGCGATATTCTTTCGTTAAACGCACTATTGGTTGATGGCTTATTTTCTAAGTCATCAATTTGAACACCTAATATTTCAGATAACGATTTTAAAGTATGATTAGTATTTTTTAGAACTTTTTCTATGCATTCTTCGTAGTTCATCACAGCAACTTCCTTAATTCTATATTCAATCATTAGCGAAGAAAATAGCAATGATATTCTTATGAGTTTTTCCTTTGGACAAATAAATTTTTTTTGCTGCGTTCCTCGTTCATCTCATTCATTATCTTATCAAGATTGAGAGATAAATTTGTATACGTAAAAAATACCCCTACGCCAAGTTCGAGCAGCGCAGAATTTGAATTATTTGTTGTTTTGTTAGGCTTTTATTTAACGTTTCTTGCAATTTACTTTTAATATCTAAAATATAGCCCTCGACTGTCCTTGGAGATAAACTCATTTCTCGTGCTATATGCTTTGAGGTTAAACCCCTAGCAAATAATCGAGCACAACTAGCTTGCTTTTTAGTGAGATACAAATTATCTGATTCATTTAATAAAAAATAACGATTTACCTGGGTTTTATCTAAAAACTGCTCTCTCATTCTTTCGGTTACAACAATATTATTTACTCGAGTAGGATTTATAATTTGCTGACCAGGGAGGTATATACGATTGTGTGATGCCTCTTGGATTAATGATCTTGCTTGATCATTAAAAAATGAATAAACCGTTGTAATAAATCAATATTTCCAGCGTAGAAATTATTTATATCGTATTTTTCTTTACCCGCTGCAAATATATATAAATAGGTGACATCTTCTCTTTTAATGATAAAGCTAATTCCATTATCTATATTAAAAAAGTCTCTTCCTTGGAGGTAAACAGGATCTTTGTTATCTAACTCAGACCACAAAAAATAGCCTTTTGGTAACAAGTGTTCAACATCTATTGCACCAATCGAATTATATAGGGCGTTCTTATAGAAATGCTCTATCCAATCAGGGTTATTCGTTAAAAGTTCTCTTGAGCAATCTTCGTGATATATTTTTATATAATTGAAATAGGATATACCTATAGAGTTTAAAATAGGGTTAAATAATTCCCTGATGTTATTACTGCTAGTTAATGCATGATGCCTTTCTAAATCTATACCTTCCATAATTGACCTATGATTTTATCAAACAAATTCAGGTTTTTATCTATTGTAATAATCTCTTCTGGTTGAATTAGATTATTAAGTAAACCGCTGGGATCAGCATTAATAATTGGGATCGTTGCTTGCTTAGAATTCATAAATCCAGTCTCTTGACAATGATCGATAAAACCAAATAGGTTTATAAAATAATCATCAACATTAAGAAATCCTATCTTTTTGTTAATTTCACCTATTTTTATGGCATTCCAAGTTTCTATTGCTTCTTCAAGTGTTCCTAAACCACCTGGCATCACCATGAATGCATCACCCATATCTTGAAGCATTTTTTTCGCTCTTGCATAGAGTCTACTATGTGAAGTTCATCGAGGATCTCTAATGGCTTTTCTTTATCTAAAAGATGAGTGGTTATAACTCCAATCGCTTTACCACCTAATTCTTTAACTGTAGTTGCTAACAAACCCATCATACCCAGGCTAGAACCTCCATAGATAAGTGTTAATCCATGATCAACGATTTCATGAGCGAGCTTAACTACAGCCTGTTTAAATGCATCGTTGTTCCCAAAATTAGCCCCCAAGTATACGCATATTGTTTTCAATTCAAGATTCCATTATTAGTGTTTTTGTATCATACAAGCATCAAGGAATGCATAGAAGACGTAATATTTACGGTATATACAATCATGCGCACAAATAGTCACCACACTAATTGCGAGCTTCTTTAGATGAATTACCTAAACTTTAAATATCATTGTAGTGTGGCTTTATATAAACAAAGAATATTTATTTATGAAGTCTGCAAAAAGCGACATTCTCTTATTCAGTGTGCTATCGCATGATGCATTATTTTCTAAGTCCTTTAATTCCACACCTAATATTTCCGATAACGAGTCTAAAGTATGATTTGTATTCTTAAGAACTTGTTCTATGCATTGCCTATATCCTAAATTAACTAATTAGATAATCCTTCTTTATGTTTGGCCAGATGTTTTCTTTGAAATAAATGCTTAATTTAGCATGACGGGGAGTAGGATCTCCCTTTTTTCTTAGATCCGGCGCAATCATTTCAATAGCTTCTTGATTTAAATCTTGTTGCCATTCATCAAATGCAATTTTATATATTTCCTCCTCTAATTGTTTTTTCTTTCAATCTCAGCTTTTTTAATTTCGATTAATTTTAACTGTGCAATTTCTTTTGGAGATCTATAATCCTTTTCAAACCAAGCTTGTCCTTTTCTCAAAACTCCCATCAAGACATTCAGAGGGTCATCATATTTCTTCAATTTTTGATTATTTTCTAATCCAAAAGCAAAATGGTTAATTGATTCTTGGACGATATTGGGATCAGCTTTATCTATCAATTGCATTATCTGTGTTTTTGAAAATCCAATACGATGCAAAGATTCGTAGTCAACATTGTTCCATTCTTCTGGAATCACTTCTTTTGATTTAGTAATAGTATTTATTTTATTATTACTACTAATATATGAGAGGTTGTTCTCTAATTGTTCCCTAAAAGGGTTAAATGAATTTAATTGAGATGAATGATCTATAAAAAACTTTTTCTGTTCACTAACGATATCTAATATTTCTTGTTGTAGATAAAAATTTACAAATCCCCCTCTTGCTCTTCTTCCTGTATTTCGAAAAATAAATCCTTTATCTATCAATCGCTTGATAGAAGTTTTTACTGATGCGACTGGTGTATCTATATGATTTGCTATTTTAGATGTTTCTAGAGGGCCAGTTTCTAACAGGTTTTTTGATGAACATATTTCAGTCACCAAGTCTAATATTTTTCTTTGGATTCCTGTTAGATTAAATATCTTATTGTAGAGAGTAGTTGGATCTAAAGTGTTATCTGTATGTTCTCTAATTGTTCCCTTATTTGTTTTTGGAGTGTTACCTGAATGTTCTCTATTTGTGATCTGGCTGTTATCTAATTGCTCCCCATTTGTTTCTCTATTGTTCTCTAAAGTGTTATCTAAATAAAATAAAGCTTCCTTTTGCTCGGTAAACTGCGATGAAGGTATTTCATTTGCTTCGATGAGATTCTTTGTCTTTAAGGAAACTATATTAGCTGGAGAGTTTTTTCTTCATCCGCGGGTGAAGTAATTAATTTGTTAACAAAAACTTCCTGAGTTGAATCTTTATCTTCGGAAACATCTTTGTTATCTATATGAGGGCTTGAACCATCCGAAGTTACATCTTCAACGATAGTTTCATCTACATTCTCATTGCTCTGTCCACTCAGATCCCAAGGACGATAGTTCTTTTTAACAAATTTTTTTGTCTTCCGGTCCTTCAAAATCTCGTTTAAATCAGGCATGACCTAATCCTTAAGCTTCAGTTAGTGCTTCTTCTTTTTGAGCTTCTTCACGTTGAAAATTAGCCGGAGAAATTTCCAACAATTCTCTTGTCAGGCTATCAAAGTCCTCTCTTACTAAAGATTTCTTCAATGAACTGAATGCATTTTTATTTTCATCCGTAACATTGGGGATTTCTTGTGCATATTGGACGGTTGTAGATAATACTTTACCTTCCAAATCTGGATCCGATATAAGAGAAACAATAGCTTTGTCGGACAGTATTGTTTTACCACTAAATTTATTTAGATAAACTTTATATGTTATTTTTTGTGATAGTTTTTGTTCAAAGTATCTACTTCTTGTTTTAATATCTTTAAACCTTTTGCGCTAAATTTATCTGGATTCAGAGGCGCTAAAATAACATCAGCATAAAGAGTCGCTGCTGTTACGGCCTGCCCCATAGTAGGAGGACAATCTATGAATATAAAGTCGTAGTTATCTTCTATACTCGTTAGTATATTTTTATATAGCTTATCTAATGGCAGTCTTTTATGAACGATTTCATTATCAAGAATCACATTTTCTATTCTACTGGGAATCAGATGGAAGCCCTTTGATACCTCTATAATACAATCTTTAATTGACGCTTCCCCTTTTATAACATCAATTAATACGGGCACGTCTTCAGCATCAATACCGTGAGCATCGGTAAGATTTCCTTGAGGATCGGCGTCAATAAGTAACACTCTGGCTCCATAACAGTTTGCACAACTGGCAATATTTGCAATGGACGTAGTTTTTCCGGTACCCCCTTTCACAATTTGAACTGCAATTTTTTCTTTTTAAAATTAAAGTTGAAAAGCTTTCGTGCGGTGTCAAAAGTTATGAAGGATTTATTACCTATCTTGTGACAGGTAATTCCTTTCATTTTTAGTTGTTTATGGGTTGCTTGAGCTGAAATTCCTAAAAACTCAGCTGCATCAGCAATGGATCTCTTAGGTAGATATTCAATGTTTGATTTCGTAGAATCCATTTCTCTTTACCGATTAATGGTTGATGATTTCCATGATTTTAATCACAAAACGTCAACCAAGTAAAGAAGCGGGAAGATCATTTCAACCTATTGTTATTAAAATGAGTTTTTTTATTTCAAACAAATCTCTAGTTTTATATCATAATTTAGAAACTGTTCTTTTAAGTTGTTACTATCCTTCCGGCGAATTGTTGTTTGTTATCTAAAACGTTTCCGAAAGAGTTATCTAAATAGTTCCCTATAAATTTACTTGTATCCTTATTTGTTACCTTAAAGGTATCCTTAACAGATTCCTATAATGTCCCCTAAAAAGTTATCTAATATACGTTGTTAAATTTCTTTTGTTTTCTTTTGAGTAACCTAAAGTGATACCTAATATGTATCCTTTTTATAATGTTTGGATTTCCATCTGTATTCTAATGTGTTACCCATAGTGATGCTATAACTTAATTCCTCGGCATAATGAATATTAACGATATTAAAATTTGTATCCTAATGTGTTACCTATATAATTTGCTTAATCACATCTCAAACGACACCTATAGTGATACCTAATTTGTATCCTTATGCGTTTCCTTTGTTGGAAGCTAAAAGGGAATGTGAAAATATATTCGTTACCTTTAGTGATATCTAATTGTTTCCTTAATTTCTAATATGTTACCTAATATGTATTTTAATTTGATTTCTTTATTGTTTTCCTATGTGTTTTCTAAAGAGTTATCTAATTTGTTGTCTTTAAAGTTCACATTTAAAGATTTAATCTGTATTAATTACTTCAAAATTATTGAAATGATTTAACAGAATTTTTAAATATGGTTTAAATTTGAGGGAATAGTATTGGGAAATATTCAGCCAATTTGGATATACGACAGAGGTGTTAGATTTTGAGTATTTTTGGAACCCATATCAATTTCATATATATTTAAGATCTCTAATTACATATATGGTAATAATTATTTTTATACTATTTGGGTTAAATTATGCGCGAGCTATCTATACATGAAATTGCTCAAAATCCTGATTTTCAAATTCTTAGAAGGGTACCTTCATCACTTGCAGCAAAACAAAATTCTGATGAAAAGGAATTTATTGCAACAATTATTGATTTGGAAACAATGGGGCTTGATGCCAATAAAAACGAAATTATTGAACTTGGCTTGTTGTCTTTTTCTTTTTCAACCGCAGATGGGATTCTTAGGATTATAGATTCATACAATGAGTTAAATGATCCAGGTAAACCAATTCCTCCAGAAGTTACGAAAGTAACAGGTATCAGTGATGGTGATGTGAAAGGGAAATCAATTAATTGGGATTTTGTTCTGCAAGCACTAAACAAAACTCATCTTGTTATTTGTCACAACAGTGGATTTGATCGAAATTTTTTAGAACTTCAAACCCCACAATCAATTAAAGCAGTGATTGAATCGATGCTTTTTGCCTGTACGATTAAAGACATTGATTGGAAGGAACGGGGATATGAGAGCTATAAACTTGATTACCTAAACTGGAAATTGGGGTTTTTTATGATGGACATCGTGCTTTAAATGATTGTTGGGCCACCTTAAATTTATTATTACAAGAGCAGGGGGCTTTTGATGAATTAAAGAAGAATGTACGCAAAAAAGAAACGCTCTTAAGTGCTCAAAATGCACCCTTTGATAAAAAAGATTTGTTAAAAGAACGAAATTATCGTTGGGCGGATGGACTTGGACGATTACCTAAAGGATGGTGGATTTGCTTGCCTAATGAAATGGTTGCTGATGAAAAGCGCTGGTTGGATGATGAAATCTATAACCTGGAAGGTGCAAGTAACTCAATTCCTCAGTGCGAAATAACAGCAAGAAAACGCTATTCCTATCGTGCTGAAGAGTTATCTTAGTTTATAACCAAATCTTTGAATGTAAGGATTCTCGTATCCCTCGATGACTGAAACCTGTGACGCCCATTGTTTTTCCCACGCATCCGGTGGAAAACGTGGCTTTGTTGCAATACAATTTGTTCTGTTTTCACTATGCGGATCTAGGCGACTCGGAAACTATCGGGCATGCCAAGGTTGGTCATTTTGTTGAGCACGCCACAACCTATCATAAATTCTTGCTTTTGATTTGGCATTTTCCTGGCATCCATTTCTCTGCCCAAAATCCGCTTATATCGCTGTATGGCAAGTTCGGAGTAATTGCGCTGGCCATAGCATCTTGCCCTTTGCCATGCCATTCGACCATTCATTTCAATTTTAGTTCTCCAAAAATCACCTACGGTATAAATAAACTATTTTTTAGAATTTATTGATAGGAAGGTTGTAGCTGTTGGTTATGCCCTCTACCTTAGATATTAATTTCAGGAAGGGGTTCTTCCACAGAACCCCTACCCAACAAATTTATAACTAATTCTCGTCAATTTGTTTAGCTAAATCTATAACTTCCTGTTCAAATTGTTTTGAATACTCTTTATGAATACAGTTTAGCGTATACATGTTTAAATCGTTAAACCATATCACCTCATAATCAAAACCCTGATTTTTTTCCGGTCACATTAATTGCCGTATAATGACCATTTACATCAGTACGTATTTTGTCTTCTAATAGAGAGTAGCCGCCACCACTTGCTTTTAAATCCAGATGTGTAAATTGGCATAAACCTAAATCTTTGGCTTTAAATATCTCGGTGAGCCCTGTCCAGCCAAGGTTTTTATCAAAAGATCCAACCGGAGCATAACCTAGGGTTTTAATTTTGAGATTTTCACTAACCTTTTTTAAAGGCGAGGAGCCTACGACATCAGAGGCGTTTTTTCTTAAGCTGGTATCGCGAACATCGACTATTGCCTTGTATTTGAGGTTATTTTCAAGGTTTATCATAAATTCATATTTTGTGCTGTAACTTTCTATATAGCCTTTTTTATGAATCTCTTTAGAGCGGTCTTTCATCATGGCCTGAAAGCTTGTTGAAGGCTTTGCATCTTCTGGAACATTAGTTGCAAATTTGTCAATGGATGCATTGATTGCTGACGTACATGCAAAAATCAACCAGAAGCTAAGTACTTTATATTTCATAATTGTTTCCTCTAATTGATGATTAATGATAGCTAAAGTTCCCACCAGCCATTATAAATACTACAGTTATCGACGGAAGTTGTTGCCCGTAAAACTTCGCCGACTCCGTCAATTCCCTCCCAATGCCAGCCTTGCACTAAATAATATCCTATTGGTGTCCGCCCTTCGCCCCAGTGAACAGCAGCAGAGCGCTTTGTTTTTGCCCACCCAGTTTGTAGTCGGTGCTTTTTGTACTGGCCAACTTTGTTGAGATAATCCGCCGTATGAAAAGAAACGACCGATAAAGAACGAACTTTCGTGGCATCCCAAGTAATAGATTCGTTATTTATACAGTTTGCGCGGCTGTGGTCAGATACACCAAAAAATGATGCATGAGTTAATATTGGAAAGAATAACGCTATACCGATAATTAATTTTTTATTCATGTTCTTTAATAGCTCCTATGAATCTCATAGGATTTACTCCTAATTTTTTATATTTGTCTTTTTTGGAGCTGACTATACAAACACACGTTGACATCGTCAACGTATAAATGCTCGCCTAACCATCAAAGAAACCATAAAAAATGCGGGCTATGCTGTTATGTTTGATTGGCATATTTAAATATTATGAACATTGATGGTTAAATATCTTGCACTTTGTTATTAAGGGTTTCAAAAAGCATGGATGGATTTTAACTTGCCCAACTCAATTTCATGAGAGCAGCCTTATCCACATTATCATTGGGTAAGGCTGTAAGTTAATCGAGGATATTAGGAAAAAGGTGTGGGGGGTACACTTCTTTGTTCTATCTGCTCCTTTTGGGAGTGAGATGATTTCAGAGCAAGGGCGCGGCGAGCTCGCTCATGAATAGATTGTGATTTTTTAACTACCTGATTCACTTCTTCCTCAATTGTTTCGTTTTCAGGTTTTTTTGCAAAGCTGGCGAATAACCTAATGTCGCTTCAACAGCATTACACTGAGTCCGTTTGGATTCTCCTAAAACAATATGCTCGTTTAATTCCTTGGATAATTCGGTAGCAGACTGCTGGTTGAAAGAAGCTTCGCGCTCCATTTTTAAAGCACGTTGAGAAACGGAAACAATGCTGTCTGATACCAAATCTAAAGCCGCTTTCTTTTCCATAATAACCAAAGACAATGATTCGATATCTTTACCAAGTTTTTCGCCTGCACCGTCAATTTTCTCTGTTGTTACCAATAGTTTCTTCTGCTGCTCCTGTAATTGCTTAACCATGCCTTCAAGAAGTGTTACCTGACCATGCAGTCTACCTGCATCAATGCTCAATTGAGCAATAGTGGCTGACAGGGATTCATTCTGTTCTTCCATGGCGCTAAAGGCGTTATCAAGTTTTCGCTCCATTTCATTAAATGATTCAATTGATTGATGTAATCCCTCACGAAGCGTTGCCATGCTTTGTCGGATTGCCTCTTTATTGGCTTCATCAATGCGATAATGTTCCGACAGCATATCGCATAATTTGTAATAAGCACCAACCAACGCAAAAAAAGCAAGAGCATGGACAGCCAAGCCTAATACCACGGCCCCCGCAATGACTTCTGCGTGCAGGATTTGTCGGTTAATCCAGCTTTTCTGGCCATAAGCAAAGGCAAGTTTTGAAAACTGACTGCTCTCAATTTCATACCATTTAATCGCGAAATCAATATCAATGGTTGCGTCAAATAATTTTAAGCGCTCTGTCTGCTGCTTTAATAACTCCAGCTGGTCTTTCGTTTTTTCTTGATGTGCTTGACGTCATTCTCTGCTACATCAGTAATCACAACTTCTTTTCGACTAAACATAGTGGAAATCCTTCTCTAAAAAATCGGGGTGATACAGGGCGAGTGGGTGCGTTATCTTTCGTTGCCTCTAATTGCTCCGTCAGGGTTTCTATTAACGAATTGGCTTCTTCAAGCTCAACGGTTAACGAGTCCTTGGCTTTTGAGAGAGTTTCTATTTTAATGGAGGATTGAGTGAGTTCGGACTTATGAGCACTCATGGCTGATTTGTTTTGCGCCACTAATAGAGCCATCTGCTCTTTCATGCTTTTTATTTCCTCTCTTGTTTGCTCATGTTGTTTCTCGGAAGAGGCTACCCTTTCCCGCGTTTCTGCCAATTCTTTAGTGGTTATCTCGAGTCGTGCATTTGACTGAAGCAATTGCTTTTGCGCTTCTTCAAAAGCGTTCATTTTTTCTTGAAGCGCCAGTTGCAAGCGAATAATAAGTTCTTCCTGTGTACGCGTAGTTTGCTCTACCTCTTCCGTGGTCTTGGTTAGCTGTTCAGCCTGTTCATGAATAAGTGTTCTGTCTTCCTCTATATTCCACACTGCGGACTCTAAGTCAGTTTGTTGCTCAATAGTCTTACTTGTGAGATGTTCCTTTCTTTGTTGAATTCCCTCTATGACTGAATCTAAATTCTGCATTCGCTCTTTCTCCGTTTCTTCTTTGGCCTTGACCAACGTTGCCAGCGCTTCTTTATTGTTGGGTGAATGCGCCCCAAAGAGATAACTCCCTGCCAAGGCAAGCGTTCCTCCAACCGCGGCACTTATTATCATGGCTCCTTTACCGACCAGATAACCACCTGCTACTACTTCCAAAATAGGCATCGCTACTCCTTTTCTGCTTTACAAACAAAAGAATCATCAGCAGTGAGATTGCGCCCTGGGCTGGTATCAAGTGAATTGAAATACAATGAGAGGTGATTTAGACAACACATGTACAAACTCCGTCTGCTGACACAAATAGAAATCCTCGCCACAACGAATCCCTGTCCTCGGCAGATGGTGTGAAGAATAGCAAACTGCTGCAGCTTGTCAATTAACGAATAAAAACAAACCAACTCCAATTGATACAATAAAATCATACTGTTATTTTATTGGTTAATTTGTTTGCGGCATGAGGTTTGCTGTTATAGTTGGGGCGCAGGCGAAGCTGTTTCTTTAATGCGGTTTCTTCTTTTACTCCAATGCGACTTAAGGCGATAGTTTTACCTGCCATACAAAGGAGGGCGGGCAGTTGATTGTTGGCTTCATTAACCAAAGAGGATTAAATATTAACCTCGTTGTTCGATGTAGGGATTTCCATAGCCTTCTATTGTAGCAACCTGTGATGCCCATTGTATTTCCCAGGCATCCGGTGGAAACCGTTGGTCCCAGACTTCGAATAACTGCCTTTGAGCAGTAGATAATTTGATGTTGTATTTACCCAACATAAATAAATTGGCGCGAGCTACAATTCCTTTAATCCTATCATCCGGTTCTACTTGGCGTAATTTTCTATCTATCTTAAACGCGCAGCCGAAAAAGTCGGCGTTACCCGCCAGTTCTGCGTAACGATAATTAGAGCGAGCTTGATTCACAATGCCTTCTGCAGGCCATAAATTATAGAGCTCTGCTTCTGCCTGTTTAAAGTTGCCATCTATTTTTTCACAGCATTTGCGCCCCTTATAGGGTTTGCCATTTTTATTGCATAACGCTTCGCGCCAACATTTAAATTGCTTGCCAAAATTTTCTGCAGGCATCATGTGCTCCCACTCGATGCGCGCAGCACGTTTGTTATTTTTGGCGGTAATCATATTGCAGCTGGCTAAATCAACTTGATGTTGTTGGTTGTAAGAGCAGCCGCAATAAAGTGTTTGACGGTGAGAATCAAAAATCACGACAGCTTCACGCTTGGCTTGTTGAAAGTTATGGGGAGGCTCTGCAAAAGAGGGGAGGGCGGCTAAAAATAAGAGAATAAATAGGCGAGTACGAAATAATGTCTTCAAGTTAAATTCCTGATTTTGGGTAAGTCAGTCCACTGGGTTGTATAACAGGGTGAGCGCATTTCAGCGCGCATTCTCCAGGGTCTACTAGTCCCTTCTGCGGCGAGTTTTATGGTATGGCGCCCAAATTTAAAATTAATTCTATCAAAAAGTTGCATTAATTGGTCTTTTTAATCAAAGACTCATCCGATGGCTGATGAAATAGGTCTAACTGTCGAGGATTCTTACGTATTAACTCTTCTAAACAAACGCCCACTTTTTTATAGTGATACCCTGGTTTAAAAATCTTTTTTAAACATGTTTTGGCAATGCGTGTTATTAACCTTAAATCATCGGTCGGATTAACCAGTTTAAATTGAATGCTATTGCTGTATTGCGGTAAGTCTTGTCGAAATGGATTAGTTCGAATGAACACGTAAAGATATTGTACGACAAGATTTTGGCTTCGAAGTTTTTCGTAGGCTCTTGCACAATGAGAACTGATGGCTTGTGCGAGAAAGAGAAAGTCGGTTTGCATGTCACCAAAACTTTTAGACGACATGATACTTTTTTAAGACTGATTTCTTCAAGTTCCATACAGGGAATGCCTTGTAACTCCATGGCAGTGCGCATCAGTACGACATTAAATTGTTTTTTAGAAGATGAGGATTCATCGCTCTCAAATCATAGGCTGTATGAATGCCTTGCTGCACTAATTTTTTTCCCATTGCCTCCCAACACCCCAAACATCGCCAACAGAAATTTTCTTCAACCACTCACGTTGATTGCTCACATTAAAAACAGGAATTTTTAATTCTTTTTTACACAAGTGATTCGCAATTTTGGCGAGTGTTTTGGTTTGTCCAATCCCAATGGATGTAGGAATGCCTGTTGCTTTCAAAATTTTCTTTTGCAGGTTGGCGCAAAACGAATCGTGTAAGGATTGAGGTATTGTTCGTAAATCAAGAAAGGCCTCATCAATGGAATAGATTTCAACGTCATCCCATGCTTCCTCAATCACCGACATGACGCGATTAGACAAGTCGCCATAGAGCGTGTAGTTGGAAGAGAAAATGTGGACTTTATACTGTTTGCAAAGGCCTTTCACTTGAAAGTAGGGCGCACCCATCTTAATACCCAGCGCCTTGGCCTCATTCGAGCGAGCTATGACGCACCCATCATTATTCGAGAGCACGATAATCGGTTTATCACGCAAATCAGGTCGAAACAAGCGCTCGCAACTTGCGTAAAAATTGTTCGCGTCAATAAGAGCATACATGATTTATTCGGCCTGATGAATGACATGGGTTACCACACCCCAAATGACTAAATCCTGGTCATTGGTAATATCAATAGGGGGGTATTTATCATTTTCAGGCAGTAATTGTACTTTCCCATTCGCGCGAGAAAGCCTTTTAACGGTCAATTCACCGTCGATAGCTGCAATGACAATTTTGCCATGAGTAGCCTCTAAACTTTTATCAACAATGAGCATATCCCCTGATTGAATGCCTGCATGTAACATGGAATCGCCAGAGGCAATCACAAAGAATGTAGCAGCTGGGTGTTTAATTAAATGTTCATTCAAATCAAGACGCGATTCTATGTAGTCATCAGCAGGGGAAGGGAAGCCTGCTCGGACTTTACAGGCGTAAAGGGGTAGGGTGTAATTTAGGTCTTTTTCAAGAAATGATTTAACATCATCTACTCTTGATTGAGGCACTCGAATCGCTTTGGTGGACTCGCCCCAACTGTTTGACCCTTTAGGACGACCAGCGCCTAATCGTTTGCCACCATGACTCATAAAATTCTCTCTATTGAATACTGTACACAATTCAAATAGTAGAAGTAAAAAAGAGTCTGTAAATGCCCGTTTTTTAGCCATGGTGCTGATTTTTATTTTATGCTTTGAAAGCAAAGGGAAATTTTTTAAAAATCTATCTTGTTATCTGATGGGTTACATGGTGATAATCCCAAGA
>NZ_CALJ01000329.1 GCF_000308315.1 Legionella tunisiensis
TCAAGTACTCGTATTGAGCCGTAATTATCTATATCACATACAGTCGATATTTCTTTAACATCAGATTGGGTTTGTAACCACTCAACAACTGCGTGCCCTGCTTCAGTAATAAGTCCTTGGCGCTCAAATTTACGACTGATTCCATAATGAATTTGAGTGTTTTCTTCTTTCAACATGACTAAAAAAACTCCTATTGCTTCATTAGTATTTCTTAAAGCAATAACCCAAGCAAATTCAGGTAAATTCTCTTTCCATGCAAAATCGCACCACTTTCCTAAGAACTGAAGAGTTTGCTCTATGGTGGTATGAGGTTGACGAGTAAGAAATCGAGAGCTCTCAATATCTGAACAATAATTATAAAAAAGACTCTCCTCATCACCTTTAGCCACTGGCCTTAAATTTAATCGTTGAGTAACAATAGGTGACGGGATCATATATAAATACCTTTTAATATGTCATCCCTAGTATAGCTTCAATCCAGCTTAATAGGATGAATAAAGCTCAGCATTAATATCGACTGCTCTTAAATATACTCTGGTTAAATCAAGTCCCTCAATAGGCTCTTCAAAAATATTGCGCGCGTGGAATCCTTCCGTATTTTTAATATAAAATGCTCTGCGCTCACATTGAGGAATACCAATTTTTATAGGATTTTTTCTAAAGAATCTCTAATATTTTGTACAAACTCCACATGTTTTTGTGAGTTATTGTCTGGGAGAACTTGGCCATTTAAAAAGAATCGCTGCTCTCTCTTTTTATTTAATTGACTAATAGGGACTTCCACATAATTAGTAATCGTATTGACTATATCCCCTGTTGCATCAACATGATAATTAGGATTTAATTTTATTTTTATTCTTACGTTTTCTTCCTTAGCAAGGAGCTCATATTTTTCCCTTTCTTCCCATAATGCCGTAGGAACCCACATAAAATTACCCGGCTTCCTATAACTAAGATATAAATTGTAAACTACTATATATTCAGGAATTTCAATTTTATCGGGACTCAATAATCCATCATTATGAAAGCCTAATTTCATTTGGGGCGTAAATTTCTCCAGTCCCTTGAATTCAAGTTGCTGCTCATTACTGTAGGATGCTGTATGAATCATAAAAGGCAATTGGTTAATCGGATCTAAATTCGAAGTACCAATATTATTGAAAACTCCAATGACTACAGCCACACCAAATACAACATTTTCTTCTTGGGCAAAAAGAGATATGTGCGGTACATCCAATGCTACAACTCCTACCTCTACTTCATTCAATAAACCAAGCATCGACTGAATTTCTTCAAAAAATATTTCGCCAGCCAGTTGTTTAACAAAAGTACAAACCAAGTCATTTTTAAAAATGTGGAGATCGATTACATCCGAAATTTTATTTTTTAATTGCAAACTAAATAGTTCATATTTTTGTTCTGAAATTT
Source organism: Legionella tunisiensis (assembly GCF_000308315.1). Taxonomy (GTDB): domain Bacteria; phylum Pseudomonadota; class Gammaproteobacteria; order Legionellales; family Legionellaceae; genus Tatlockia; species Tatlockia tunisiensis. The sequence continues at coordinate 1,429 of NZ_CALJ01000329.1, forward strand.
TATGAATCAACTCACTACTACCAGCTACATTTTCCATATACGTCCTTGCTGATTAAGCATTAAGAAATAGAGGTAAGGTTTCTCGCTTTTTATAAATTAAGACTGCTTTATAGTGCATTCAGGCATTTTTATAGACACTGTAATACCATCGAGTAGCTTTGAAATTGTTTCAGCTTGTTGTTGTTTTTCAATTAATAAAGCATTCGAAGCCGAGGCAACATTAACTACGGCCGCAGTGGCAACGCCTATTAAGATTTTTTGCATCCATTTTTCTTCCTTTTTAAATGTCATACAAAATTGAAGAATTACCTTCAATTTCCTTTTGCTAATGCAGCCATAAAATCAGGTGCAAGGAAAGCATACTCTAAGAGAATTAAAATTTACTATACCTATTTCCAATAAGTTTAATCATTGAACCTTATTGTCTAATATTAAAATCTTATTTGAAAGGAAATTTATGATGTGGGGATTTTGTGTATTTGAGTACGACACTATTATACATCGTAGGACATTTGTAGTGGTTTCCTGCGATTAAATTTATATTAAAATCAATTGGTTATTTTTAAATTGACGGGCTCATAACCCGTTGGTTCTAACGGTATAATCCATATTGGACGAAGTTATAATCCATAATAGACGAGCTTATACTCCATTTTGGCCGCTACCTATACCCTAATACCTAATGGGACATCGGGGACACGGGGACAACCGTATCAACACTGACTTTCTCTGTTCTATCTTGTCCCCAACACTATTTACTGGAGGGACAACTCCATACCTTACATTCCCTCACTGTCCCCCATGTACCCGCTGTCCCCAGCTATTTTAAGCTATTCCTCATCCCAAATCCGATTGCTAAAAACATACAACCGCGGTATTCCTATACCACGTACCCGGATTTTTTGAGTTGTCCTGCCATCATTGCCTGGTATTAGCCAGTCAGCCTCAACCAATACTCGAGCAACCATTTTGGAATCGAAGCCTTTACAGACTTCGTTTTTGAATACTTCCGATAAAACCATATATATCCGGTCGCCATTGTCTGCTGTAGTGTAAAATCCCGCACGATTATTGATACGTTCATTATTAGGCATTCGAATATTATCAAAACGGCTGGCACCATGTGATTCAAAAAAGCTCTGACTTGGGACAAAATAACTCTCTCCTCCCGATTACCGAGTGCGCCAAACGAATAAAGCCATGCACGATAACACTTAAATGCAGCATGGAGAGCTGTACCACTAGACCAACCGGTTAATCCATATTCACTTGCCAATTCACCGGCTGCTGCAACTAAACCAAAGCGCCTTGCTACTCTTGTAATTTGTCCTGTGCAATTAGGGACAAATACCATCTCCATAAATTCTTGAATCTTTTGGTTACTCAATGCTGTTAGCTGTTTCTTTTCTAAAACTACCTTCTTAAGCCAATCCATTCCTACTGCACCATAATAGCTATTGCTTGCTTCCTTTAATATCATTGCTAAACTTCCTGCGTCAGGCTGTTCATGCAGTTGCTCAAAAATCCCCATACCACAACCTGCATCGGCTTCAATATCAGCAAGACGAATTTCTTGACCTGCATTAGCTCTTTGGCCAACTTTGGCCATTAACGAAGTCAATGATTCTTCGCCAGCCGATAAAAAGAAAAGTGACCATCGATTCGTTTGTTTCGCCGTGCCATGCCGAGTTGCTCTTGTTTTACCTTGACCATTTGCCAACAAATAAGCCGCTTCTCCTGCTTCTTTGGGATCCATTTGACTTAATTCATCAAGAATCAATAAGCCATCATTATGTAAGGCAGCCAGACCCTCTAGTCCATTGGCCGTAGTTCGCCATAATCGTGTATAAGTATCAGGATTACCCCACACCGAAGCAGCTACTTTCAGCGCAGTAGTCTTTCCAGATGACGATGCTCCTCTAAAATGAAAACCGCCAGAATCCTCACCAGTTAATTTAGCAAGTACGGGTGCAAACGCTGCAGCAATGGCAAAGATCATACGGGAATTATCAATGGCCAGCCGACTAACAGAATCGCGCCACTGCTCCACGGTACCAGAAACGGATAAAGCAGGTTCTATGGTATTGGTATTTTGAAATACCACAATTTCTGATGACTGGCCTATCGATTCCGTTGCAGTTACATACACATCACCATGCCAACCAAGTTTATCTACACAACGTGCTCTTGCCTCAACAGGAACAACCTGCAAATAAGAAGCCAGGAGCTCACGTGCACTTCGACTAGGTGATATGGTCAACCCAAGACGAGCTAACTCTCGCCTTATATCCGCGGCATCTCCTTGTAATAAAGCCAGAGGCATTGCCCATTGGTGAATTACTCCGTCATCATCTCGCCATTTAAGTAATCGCCCCCATTCTCCATTTTTAGCATCCCTTGTTTTAGCAACAACCTTTATTGGCGAGCAAATCCAGCGAGGAGGTAGTTGATTACCATCTTTATCATTACCAACAAAGATGATTCCTTTTTCATTCAGTCGAAAGCTGCCTCCTGCGTATTCACAGATGGCTTTTTGTTGTTCTAGTTTACTTAAAGTCATGAGTCCTCCAACAAAAGCTCTCTAAATAGAGCGCTTTCTCTCCGTGCTATGCATTAACCAATTGACCTTGATCACTGGTCGACTGATAGATTTTTTGCTGTTGAAGAAATGCGATTACATCACTTTTTCGATACAACACCTTGCCACCTATTTTGATGTAGGGAACCCCTGCTCCTGCCCAACGATTTCTTTCCAGGAGTTGGGTTGAGCAATCAAGAATTGCAGCTAAGGTATTTTGATTAAACAACATTGAATCTGGTGCAGATTCAAACTCATTAATTAACTGTAAACGATTTAATTTGGCTTTAGACATGGTTTACCTCAATGGAATTTCAAATCGGTTTTTAGCCGGCCCATGAGCGTTTCATGATTTTTGAATCCTCTTGACTCTCTATGGTGATCTCAAATGATGAATAAAACACGATAATTGATAGCGGTAAACTGCTAAATCGATTCATTAAAAGAGCTAGAAAAGTCCTTAAAAACATCTCCTAAAATAAAGCAACCATTAATGCTCACAGAAAAATACTGGGGGAATTTCAAAGCGCTGTCAATGACAAAAAACATTAAAAATCAATATGATATCGATTGATATCCAATGATACTATTTGATATTTAGAAAAATTTACTGTGATTCAACACTTATGAGAAAACTAAGAGAGACAATAAAATTAAAAATCACCTCCCTGTTCGCATATACAATCCAATCTTATAAGGTTATTACTTCTTGTATCGTGGGCTTGTAATACTCCGCTTTACCAGCTTTCACAATTAGATTAGTTCGTGGCTGATATTCAGCGTCGCTATGCGTGTGTCCACAAAGCACTAAAAAATCGACTAAAGAATTCTCAATTGCAAAGGACATCAATACATCGCCTATCGCTTTAGAACTGAAATAAGGCAAATAATTATCATTACTCATTTGCCCCATATGCTGAGAAACTTCCTTGAATGGAGGGACGTGGGTTAATACTATGATTTTTTGGGGTTGTTGCTTAATAGCTTGAGTTAGATCCTTTTTCAGCGCATCAGCATCTAAATCTGCTAATCCTTGCATTTTTTGTAACAGATGCCGTCGGCCCAACATTTTTTCCTGAAACAAATCAGCAATCATTCGACTGTCATTGAGTGAAACAGGGCTATTTTGATAATCGCCCAAACGACCGTCCGCCCAACCATCTTGACCTAATAAAATTGTATTATTGGAGAGTTGTTGCAAACCTGACGCTGGCAACCAAAATAGGTTGGCATTCGCGGTGCTTAACTCAGTCAATTCCTCGCGAACATCCTTAATGATTCCTCTATAATAATCATGGTTTCCAACAATAAAGTATATGGGCTTTTTAATTTGCCTAACCATTTCATTTAGAATATCAATCAACGAAGGGGCTTCGGCAATATCACCACTAATTAATACTCCATCACAACCAGTAGCTAGAATGTCCTCATAATATTTTTGGCGTGACTCAACTTCTAGAAAATTTAGGTGGATATCCGTTAACCAAGCCAGTTTCATTTGTGTAGACCTTATTATTGTTGTGCAAGTTTTTCGATTCGTTCTATGACAGTTTGAACGCGTTGCATTGTCACTGGCCCATCATTAACATGGCCAGGAAGGGACAACATGAATTGATCGTTCTTTAAAAATTCATTGAATACTAACTTTAAATGAGACTTTAAATCACCACTTGAAACTTGTACTTGCTCACCAATATCAACACACCCCGCAATCACCGTAATAATGTCTTCAAAATCATGACTACCAAGAAAATCATAGTTTCCTCTTGATTTAAAAGCTTCAATTTTGGTAGCTAAAAAATAAGGGGCTGTTACAGATTTAATTGTGATGTTGTCTGTAATCTGATGAGCAACAGCATGTTTAATTGCTTCTTTATACCAGAAATTGCCCCAACCCAAGATTTTTTCATCAGTAGGCATTACATCAAGTATGATATCGTCGAAATGCCAACGACAGGTAATATCATCTTGTATCGAGCGATGAAAACCCTTTTCTTTTAGCTTTTCCTCAAAATTGTAATATTGTCCTAGTGATAAAACATCAACGATACAATCAACATCCAACGTTGGTCGAACATCCAGCGAAAGCGGATCATTGATAAAAAGCGCGGTGGTACAACCACCTAGATAAACTACTTCATCGTTCAATTCGCCAAGCTTCCGTGCAACAAATTCCAACATTCTTAAATTTGAGGTTGCTCGTTGATTCCCTTGAGGCATAACTTTTCTCTTAATAGTTTAATTGCAATATTTCGCTCTCTTGCTCTTCCTGCGCGTATGGCGTCAATTAGAACCAGTAATTCGTAAAATGGTTGATCAGGGTATTTGGCAATAGCTTGAGGCACGGAGCGATACAAAGGTTCTAAGGCTAGTCCTCGATGCTCTCCTTCAGCATATGGCCATACCGGTATGGGATCATCCCCTAACCGAATATATTTTTCAAATAAAGGCCCGGCATAACTGGTAGGAATCCCTCGTGTGTAAGACCCTAATTGCACAGGAAAGAAGTATTTTACGCCATATATTAAGCATTCTTCGCACGCAGATTTTATAGGCATTCGGATTATTTTATTTGAATTCGAATTCGAATCTTCTGACTTACGATAAATAGGACCCAATAACCCTGATAATTCTAAACGCTTCATCCCTTCATGAATTTCAGAACCACTCATGCAAAGGTATAGGGCTAAAACTTTTTGAAGTAATTTATCGGGATGTTTATTCGCTAAAATTTTTAAAAGTATCACGATGTCTTGTGGTTTTAACATTTGTCATTACCAGGTCATCCGTATAGGCAAAGTATAGCATAAATTCGCAATTTGCGAATCGCGAATTACGAATTGATAACCAACAATATCTTTTTAATATGATTTATTGATAGTCATAACTCAGCTGTCTCCATCATATTCTCAAGTATAAAATTGGCTACTTGTTGCATGGGTTTACGCAATCGCTCAACATCTTTCATGATATATCCTGCTGTAACATCATTATTCATTTTATGGTTGAGTAATCGCTTCAAGGCATAAGCAGGTAAATCAAGGCTATCAGCAATAGTGGCGAATGTTCTTCTCAGATCATGCAATGTAAATGGCACACCAGACAATTCCACCACCCTATTCACTGCTTTTTTAGGTTCATAGATATAACCAGTTTTACTTTCAGCAGGGAATACAAATTCACTGGTTTTATTCCGGCTTCTACGCTCCATTAACTCATAAACAAAATCAGACATAGGTAGTGTGTGGATTTCGTGATTTTTAGTATCTTGCAAGGTGATAGTTTTGGACTTGAGATCTATATCCTCCCAGCGCAAAGAGGCTGCTTCCATTTTTCGCATGCCGGTGAATAAGAGTAATAAAAAATAATCATGCCACAGTAAGGCATTACGGTAGTTATCGGTCTCAACCAATACAATGACCGCTTTATACCAGTCAGCTAATTGATGCGGTTTGATGACGGTTTGTTTTCGATCTACTCGATACCATGCCCGGGTATGGGATAGGTATTTAACCGGATTAATGGTGATAATTGGATGGCCATTCCCGTCTTGATACTCATACATAGCATAATTATAAATGGCTCTTAATACCCTCATGGCATTGTTGGCGCGAGCTTTACTATTTGTCTGGCCATGCTTAGTATGCCGTTTGGCGATCATTTCTCGGGTAATACTCACCAGCGGTTTATCAAGCCAGTCGGGCACAACTTCATGTAGCACACATTGATAATCGTTTAAGGTACGTGGCTTTAAATCTTTTCTTGCTTTGAGGTAATCATTCAGCACTTGCTGTAAGGTCATGGCATGAACTTTTTGGTTTTCTTTTCTGCAATGGGATCATCACCTCTGGCCACACTACCCAACAGACTTTTAGCCTGCTTTCTGGCTTCTTCAACCGTCAAATTACCATATTTACCTAAGGTGACTCTTTTTACCTTGCTGTTGATTCTGGTTTCAACAATAAAACTTTTGACATTACCTGAGGTGATTCTTAAAGCGAAACCTTTTAAATCATTATCACGATAAAACGTTTGGGTCTTTCCGGAAACATGTTCGAGTTTATCAACGATGGTTTTGGTTAATTTAAACCCTTTTTCCACTTTCGCCATGATTACCCCTTAAATTCCATGTAGACGCCATGTAGACAGATTATTTAAAACGAAAGAAAAATGAATAATGCTGATTATTACTTATAATCATTGATTTTAAAAGGTTTTTAATGAAATTTAAAAAGGTATAAAAGAGGCTAAAAGGGGTATTTTACAGACTCATAATCCGTTGGTCCTAGGTTCAAGTCCTAGTGGGCCCACCAATAAAATCAAGTAGTTACGAGAAGTTCCAAAGGGTGCGTTTTAACTCCAAATGCGACAATCATTTTTATACTGCTGTATAAACAGTTCTTTGGGTGTTTTATAGCCGATACATTTCCGAGGAAAACGGTTCATTTTATCAGCTATTAAGTCGAGCTCTTTTTGAGTTATTAGATTAATTTTAGCATTTTTAGGTAAGTAACGTCTTAATCGGCCGTTCATATTCTCATTACTTCCTTTTTGCCAGGGTGAATGTGTCTCACAATAATAGACCTCACAGTCCATTTTTTCCTCGATATATTGATGATCTGCAAATTCACAACCTTGATCAAACGTAATAGTTTTAACCATTTTTTTAGGTAGGCCTTCAAATTTTGTTTGTATCTTTTCCATAACCCCTCTGGAGTGCTTACTCTCATTTTTTATTAAGAACACCATTCTTGATTTTCGTTCAACTAATGTTGTGACCACTTTGCTTTTACTGCCTTTAAACTCAATGGTATCACCCTCCCAATGTCCAAATCGGATTCTTGTATTCACATCCTCGGGTCTTTGAGTTATGAGATAAGGATTACCATAGCGACAAGCTCTGTGCTTTCTTCCATAGAGCTTATGTCTTTTGGGTTTTTATAAGTTAAATAATGAAAAAGAAATTTATTGTTTGATTGGTATATGTAACGATAAATTGATTCTGGGCATACATAAAAACTCAGCTTTTGATGCTTCATGCGTCCAGAAATTTGTTCCGGACCGATTCTGGTTAATGATTTATATGAAGAATTAATTGCTACCATAAAAAAGGTATCCTAGAAAATATGTATATTTCAACGCCTCAGTTTGTCGAAGATTTATATCAATATGAAGGCTTCATATTTTCAGGCGGCAGCGTCAACTAAACTATTGCGCTAGACTGTATTTTATTTAAAGTCAGAGCGCGATGTTGAAAAAGAAACCAAAAAGATACCGTTACCCCGCAGAGCTGATAAGCATTGCAGTGTGGAGTTACCATCGATTTAACGACAGCTATCGAGATGTATCAGAGCGTTTATTATATCGCGGGATTGATGTCAGTTACGAGACGATACGTCAATGGTGCATTAAGTTTGGCGCTCAGTTTAAGAATGTCATTAAGAAACGAGCGCCCAGGCGCTCGGATAAATGGCATATAGATGAGCTGCAATTGCGTATTCGCGGAGCGACTTATTATCTATGGCGCGCTGTGGATGATGAGGGTTATCAGCTGGATGTGTTTCTGCAAAAGCGACGCAATAAAAAAGCGGCCATTCGCTTCCTGTCTCGTCTATTGAACGCCCATCCAAAGCCTCGGGTGATTGTAACCGATAAGCTCAGGAGGCTACACAAAGCCCATTCGTCAGATGGGCAAAGGAGTCGAGCATCGCTCACATAAAGGACTTAATAATCGGGTAGAAAACGCCCATCAACCCACGCGCAGAAAAGAAAAGTGCCTCATTCGATTCAAATCACCTGCAGGGGCGCAGAGCGTCATCGCCCTCATGGGCGAAACGCGCAATCTCTTTGCTGTGGCCGTTGGGCGCTATACCAACTCCGCCCATCAACGAAGAAGCCAATTTCAAAAGGCTAAAGACATTTGGCAAGACGCTGCTTCTGAGATTCTTTGCGCCTAAAATTCGATATGCTCTCTTTTCTTGCGTTTTAAAAAGTTTAGTTGACGCTGCCCTTCCAATCGATCATTTAAAAATAAAATGACTATATTTGCTGCTTTATGGTGGTTAATCCTTCGCCTTGGCCTAGTGGGAGACTTTTCGGATAGGCTCTTAAGCTAATCTTAATAAATTTTGGTTATTATGGCATTAAATTACACATGTTTAAAAAATTATATGCTTAATCAAACGACCATACTGGAAATGCTTAACCGACATATCAAATTCAATCATCAAGACTATACCCTCTCAGAGGGACATTGTAATGGTTTTACATCGATACATGTTATCAAGTATCTTTACCCCCATTTCTTGGATGAGGATATTGATTTCAATACGATTCTGGCAAAATTATCGACGCATCATATTGCTTATTATGAGGGAAGAGTCAACAATAATAACGAGCTACAGCAATTGCTTATGTATTTTATCGACTCCTCTAGTCAAACGATGATAATCGTCACACCTGATTATAGAGTCGTTTTAAATATGATAAATAATGATGTTGTAAGACTGGAAATTGAAGAAGGATTGCTCTACCCAAAGACTCTATATCAAGGGAATTATAACGATTTTAATAGCTTAATACAGGTGCTAGCTAATTACCTAAAGCACCAAAATCTTCATATTGCTTATTATGACAATGAGGTCGCGCTGAACAATAGCATCAATAATATGAGATTTGTTGAAATGTGCGCTAACGCTGTAATTGGCTTACAAATCGCGGATAAAAACATATTTCTTGAAAAGCAGCAAGATATTGATGTCTCACTAGCAGAGATATTTTATCAATATCACAAAGATCTAACACTCTCTAATGACGCCTCACTCAGTGTTGAGCTTGGTAAATTACTTGACTTAAGTAACCATTCTCTACTGCTTGACTCCAATAACGAAAGGTTTTTCATTACATACTCAGAGAATACCAATCTTTTTAATTTAAATATAATTTGTAAGAGAAGCCCAAATACACCATCAGTGCAATACAATACGAGCAGCTTACAAAGCTTCATTGAATATCTAAGCATAAGATTAAACGGTGCTGAAATTAGTGTTAAGACTATTCAGAAAAATGAACCCATCATCATCAAGGATGAATCTATCAAACTTGTTTTTCAAGAGCCTTCACAATTATCAACAATTTTATATGATTTACCAATCAATACACCACTGACCCTGTCAGGTGAAGATGATAATGGTTCAGGTTTTCATGTGATGTGCGTGACTCGTCTTTCCAATGAAGATTACCTATTCTATGACTCAAATTTGCCTTTTGGTCAAACTATTGAAAAAATCAGTTCATTAAACAACATTTCAGACTATATCCTAAAAGAGATAGGTGCAGGTTTCATACAACTAAATACTTACAGACGTCCTGAGCAGCTTGCAACGCAATTTATTGTAGCCTCATATATTTCACAAGTTCTTATATCTGAGAATGGTGCATTAAATACAAATTTGCTTGATTTTGAAGATGACTACATGAGTGGAAATTTATTGCTCAATGCATGCAAATACGGTGCTTCAGATTTATTTGACTCAATCATCAACTACTATGTTAATCATTTGCAGATAAATTTGGATGAGCTAATCAGTGGCGATGAAGAAACATATCTCTATGCGGCAGTTTGTAGTGGAAATCAACATATAGTTCAGCAGTTGATAACGCATGGTGCCAGCCTATATGAATTGAGTGGTCCTTTTGAAAGTCCAATCTATGCCGCAGTGAAGTTACAGTTAAACCATCTATATAGACTCTTAATGATTGATGAACAAAATGATTATAAAAGCTTATTTATGGCTTGCGAAGAAAATAAATCTGCACTCACAAAAGCTTGTGAACTTGGAGATGAATTTTTTATTCATCTATGTATCGAGCTTGGAGTTAATTTTGAGCAACCCATGGTTTATTATGATGAGGACTATAAAAAAATGTTCTCAACATTCATGAACCTGCACGGAATTGCATGGATGCTGCATTACAAAATAGACAATGGAATATCGCGCATAGTTTGATATTGGCTGGATGCGATATCAATAATATTATTGGTACTTGTAATCCTTTGGCAGAAGCTTGTATCGAAAGAAATCATGCGTTTGTAAATTTTCTTTTACAGTCAGAACTTTTATCAATTGAACCTTCACTGAAAATACTTTGCCAGCCTATAAATATGACCTCGTGTCTATGGCTATTGAATACCTTAAGCCCTCATCACTATACAGAAGATGTATGTCATCTATTAATAATAAATATATTAAATCAAAATAGCCATCCATCTTTAACGATGTTTAATAATGTATCCATCAAACTGAAAAAAGGTTGCCTCAATACTGCTCTTTTGAAATTTGGGCAAATAACAGAAGACTACTTGACGAGTAAGTATAATAATCTCAACGATGTTAAGATGAACTGGAATTTAATGAATTTTCTGAGCGTGCAAAAAGATTCATTGTCAAACGAACAAAGTGAGTTATTTGAAAATTTTGTTCAAAGGTTAGGCGATTTTCACCCTAAGATAAGTATTTAGGGCATCGTCATGTATGGACCCGGCACTGGATGCAAGAAGAAATGCAATAAAATTGTTAGAAAACGAGGATAGAGATGCAGCCATGTATACGGCTTCTTGTTACAGTGCACTTTAGGCACATGAGCCCTGATAGTCTCTGCGCTCTTCCTCCTCATCAACTTATCGGTTTCTAGAACCCATGACGGTGTTAGGTTTTGAAAGAGCCGGTCTTACCTGTTTTGCTATCACTTATTGTTTTACCTTAAGCATACTCCAGACGGTTGTAACACAGTTTTTATTCTTGTTGTGTTTTATGCAGCACACGCTAGTTCAGGCTGATAACAGGCACCGGTTGCCATGATAGCCCAGATGATTCGTGCATTTTTATTGGCTAAAGCAACAGCCGCTTTATTGGCTCCATGATGCAGCTTTTTACGAGCAACCCATTGGCTTTTCTTATCGGTTTTATTATCACAGTAGCGCGTCACAGTACGCGCCC
>NZ_CALJ01000328.1 GCF_000308315.1 Legionella tunisiensis
TGTCTAAACTGTTGTTTAGACAATTACCAAATGTGTATTGCTGTCCAAGACATCGCGTTTGCTGTTTCCCCAATTCATAATCTCAAAGATTATTTAGAAAATAACTTGGTAGATACAGATTTTCTCGGAATAAAAATTATAGGGAAGCCGAATATCCTTCTTCGCAAAAATCTAGGTTTATACTATGTAGAAATTAATCAAAATAAGCAGCTTTTTATTGCGCACCGTTTGTGCAAAAATAGCAGGGCGATGTAAACTAAAATGCAAAAATTAAAGAAAAATATAAAAGCTATGTTAGCATCCTCACTGCTCGCCTCACTAATTGGGGTATTTGCAGCTGCCACATTAAACTATTATTTTTATGTAAATATGAAAGGGAAAAAATTTATATCAATTCATGGGACATTTCGATAAAAATATGAAAAAGGTATTTATATGCAAATATTCAATAAAAAAGAATTGACTATTTTCACCCGTAATTTTTTCTTAACTCCTAACTATGATATAACAGATGATATTGAAAATATAAAAAAGTAATGAATAACTGCTATGCAGATATTGCGGCCATGCGTATTATTTCCAATCAATTAGGCATAAACGATGAAGGTTTTAAATGTGCCTTAAATAAAATAATTCTTTATAAAACCAATATATTGAATGACATTCAAATGTTGCTTGAAAATAAAGAAAATAACCCTCTAGAAATTATAGAGGCAAAATATCTCGATAATTTTGGGCTTGAGTGGGATATATGTTTGAATAAAATTAACCAAAATTTTCTCCAATAGAAGTTTTCTATACTTGCTATTTCACCGCTTTTTACATATAGCCAAAAAACATTAAAAACCTGCCCTCATATATATGCTTTTCCTTTTAGGAAACTTATTAGCCTACGATATTTAAGTTATTTTTTGTGAGTTTCTCATCTAAATTTTAGAAAATATTTTAATATAAATTTCTGTAATATTAGGTATAAAGTCTCTGAAAAACTCATATGATACTGAAACAGGAGTTCCTTTTTAAATTGGTATAATTTTCCCTTATAATAAATTTCCATATCCTTATAGGGGTATATATAGTTCCCATGACTACCATGAAAGCTATTCCGAACAGCCTTTAATATTTCTAACCCTTTTTCTATTTCATCATCTTGAACAATATTAGTATTAATTTTTTAAATAACTTAACCACATTTTCCTGGCTGTTATTAGATAAATAAGCGCAAAACGCACCCTCAATACAAAAACAAAGATGTGTATAAAGAGTGATTAAAGTGATTTTAATCATCTCATTATATGCGTGTTGCGAAAATTGGTCTGAATGTGGCGATTGAGCATATTCCTCCCAAAATTCATTACTTGCCCATACGGTTCTGTGTGTATAAAAGAAAACTATTATTTGAAAAAGCAGATTCTCTAAAGTAGTACAACAAAGAGGGTGGGATGCGTTTTTTTTAAATTCGCTTAACCTTGTGCGACAACTTTCAAGGACCATTTCTGTGTTTAAAATCACGTCATTTTGAGCTGCCATATTAGAACATTTCCTTTGTAAGTTCTTCGCCTAGGTAAAAAATAGCCATCACACTAAGCTTGGGTTATATTCTCCTTGAAATACTATTGCTTAATTTATCGAATTAATCCCATTATGAAAATCTTATTCTAATAGGAAATTTTGATGTGGAAAATTTGTGTATTTGTGTAGAACACCGTGGTATATCGCAGGGCATTTGCAGTGGTTACCTGCGATCAAATTTATATTGAAATCAAATGGTTAATTTTAAACCGAGGGTTCATAATCCTTGGTCCTTGGTTCAAGTCCTAGTGGCCTCATCAAGTAATTACAAAACACAAAACCAAAGATTCCACGGGGCACTCGTGAAGCACTCAAAAATAACAAAATCACAACAAATGGGCAGCATGCAAAACAAAAATCAACACTGGATAACCAGGTCATATCTCGCAGGATGGATTGACCCTGCCACACCCCTAGCTCAAGAGGGCTACGTTTGGGTATTTAACAAAGATGGTAGTACCGCAAAGAGAAAAGCCCCTAAGAATATTTTCTGTGAGCCTGATTTCTATACCCGAAAAACTGATGATGGGTCGAGAGATTTGACATTGGAAACTGCTTTATGCCGAATCGAAAACGCTTTCATTAGACTTCGCCGCGACAAGCTAGAAAACCTTCAGGACCTATTTGGTAAAGACATATTTGAAATAATAATGTTTGCTTCAACCATGATGTATCGTACAAAGCTGCGTAGGGATAAAGAAAAAAACACTGGGATTATACTCTAGAGGTAATGGATGAGATGGCTGAAAAAATAAAAATCAATCCCACCAAACCTCTTTCTCGGTTCCAGTCATCCAATTTTCAAGGCTCTTTAAGCCATGAGGAAATAAGAAAAATTGCCCAAGAGCCAATTCAAAGCACTTTGCCTGCGGCGGCAAAAGTTATTGCGGAGATTTTAGCTCAAATGAATATCCATATTTTATGTACTGAAGGCAATCCTGGTTTTATTACAAGCGATAACCCATGCATAATGTTTGACCCACTTTACAGCAGTGAGTATCTTGCACTCGGATGCCCAAGCATTGAAGTAACACTCCCAATTTCACCAAGACAACTTATAATCTTTTTTGGGGTGATAGAAATAAGCCACCCGAATATGCCTATACAGCCGTCAAAAACGACGTAGTGGATGAATTCAATAGACGAACTCGCTTCTTCAGTGAGGAATACTTTGTTGTAAATGAAAATTCAAAAAAGACTTTTGGTTCCAGTAGCCACTCAGACTGCCTATGGGGTCAGGTCCTGACCCCATAGATTTTGTTCTTTTTTAGCTCTCGACATCCTGTTTCTTAAACGTCAATCTGAAAAGGAGTCATTGCTTTTTATCTCTTTACGGCATCGATAACAAATTGAACTACATTTTTGAGGACTTCCATTCTCATCGCATTTAGGATGGGTCGTACCTAATATACCTAGCCTGACTGAATCTAAAGATTCAATTTTGTTAATTAATTTTTCTTTCGCTTCTTCTTTTGTTTGGAAAAAATCGGTTTTGATATGTGTAAGATTTATGCATTCATCTGCCCATATGGCTTTCCCGTAAAAATGAACGGTATCTCCGTAAATCATAAGATTAAAATTATAACCTTTAATATTTTTGTTGCATTCTTCTATTAGATACATCATACAAATCTCCCTCTCTTTCTTTAGTATACGAGGTTTATAAACTTTACACCGAATCAAACTATTATTTTTACCCTTTCGCTATTGGAGTAAATTTAATCCATGTCACTTCATCTTAGAAGTATGAATTTCGCTCATAAACTCTGCAAAAATGGTGAATATTTTGAATGTTTTTGGATGGGACAGATGGAACACGTGGGGCATGCTATTGCATAAATGGGGTCACCCATTAGAAACTCTCGGTCAAGAGGTAAAGCAAAGCCGTTTGGTTTGTAAGCCAAATTTTATAATTTTAGAAGTGTTAGAAGGTTACATGTACACTCTATGCATCTAAAATTTCTAATGGAGGTGTCCTCTAATATGCACCAGTCACCCATATGAATTAAGACATTTACTAATGGCCTGATGGACATTAGTAGTCCTTGGCATTATCGCCTCAGAAATTATATAGTGCCGTGCTCAGTCCAAGTCGCCAGGTTCTATGAACCAGAATGACAAATCAGTGGCTTATGTTTTTACATGGCCAACCCTTTGTGGCTCAGAGCACGGGCATATCAGTATACAACAAACTTCAATGACCTCATGATTAGATTAAGTGGTTAAGGTAAAGGTTTAATCAGAGCTATTGGTTTTACCAACCCCATGGTATAACTCAATTACCTTAACCGAACGCCGTTTAACCTGATTACATAAATGCTTTTTGTACATTAAACTCCACCTGGTCTCTCAATACATAAAAACAAGCTCGAGCTAATTTATGTGCAACCGTTTTAATCGCAACAACCTTGTTTGTTTTGGCGAGTTTCCGTTGATAATACTGTTTCACCGTTTCGTTATATCGAATTGCAAAATTAGCAGCTTCAGTAAACGCCCAAGCTAAAAATTTATTACCGTTTTTGCTATTGGTATTTCCCTTTTTCTTACCATTACTAAATTTTGCCCCACTAATACATCGGCAATAGGAGGCATAATCGCCCACTGTATCAAAACGCGAAATCGCCCCTGTTTCTAACATAATTGTTAAAGCCAATACCAAACCGATTCCATCAATACTGGTTAACTGTTCAAAGGCACGTTCCAACCGCAAGTCTTTTTTAAGTACCTTTTCCAAGGTATTGATTTGCTCCTGTAAACAATTCATAACCACCAAATTACTCTTCACTGCTAATGCAACATGAGGGATTAAAAAATCAACATCCACTTGCTCTGCTGTGAGTTGCTTAATTTTGTTTGCGGAAATTCTTTTATTCAAATGCCGAGCATAGAGTCCCTGAATTGACTGGACATTTAGAGTGCTCTGTTGCACCAATTGCATACGTTTGCGCATTAAATCCCGCGCCGTACGTTGCTCCTTGGGATAAATATAGCCTTCCGGTAAAATGCCTAATCGCAACAGTTCAGACAACCAACGAGCATCACTCGTGTCATCCGTATACTTCACTCCTGAGTACTGCTGTATCGCCGCCGTATTAGCAAGATGAACTTTAAACCCTGATTCCATTAAGCCATCTACCAACCAGTACCAGTTGTACGTTGACTCAACGACAACTCCTAGTAGATTACTTCGCCATGGCTCCAATAAAGAAACTATTTTTATAAGGTCGTTCGCTATTCGTTTGCGTAATATTTCACGACCTTCTTCATCAATTAATACCACAACACTATTATTTGAATGTAAATCAATTCCACCATATAGTTTCACTCTAAGCTCCTTTATTAACCGTTTTTGTTTTTCTTCCAAACTAAACTTTACCGGTTACTTCAAGGAGCTTTCTATATGATT
>NZ_CALJ01000327.1 GCF_000308315.1 Legionella tunisiensis
CCCTACTTCGAGCTTCATGGCTTTGGCCAGGTTTCATCTTTGAGTGAGCCGCTCGTTCAACACTAAACCAAAGACAGGGCAAATAAATTAATATTGGATAGGATGATAAGAAAATACCAATCAAAATAAAAATCCTGCACCAGAGTCCATATCAAAAGTGCCAGAATAGTAGCCATTTGCAGTAAATGCACTCTTAATAGGAGTATGAATGGAAAATCTAGAAAAGCGATAGCCACAGATACATCTTTTACAATGTACCCCAGCGGTTTTTTATTAAGAAGAAATCCCTTATCCATTAAGGATTTGTTTAATTTGGTTTTCATAAAAAGCAAACAAACGAAAGTTTGTATATTGCGCCCTTGAGTGCCCTTGAGTGCCCTTGAGTGCCCTTGAGTGCCCTTGAGTGCCCTTGAGTGCCCTTGAGTGCGACTCGAGAAGTCGTCTGTGTGATTGTAAGGGTAGTCGAACAGCGGAATGCACTCACTGATTCCCTAACGGGACTATTAGAGTACCTATGATTTCGTTCATAGTAGCCTAGTTCGATATGCGTCACCGGTAACGGTGTCGTGGAAAGCTCGAACAACAATGTACTGAAGTTTACTGATGTAAACGTCGTGGATTTGCTGACAAGTAAAGCACGAATCCGGAAGCTTCATCCGGCATAAGGCTAGGCTAATGGATAAGGTTAATGTAAGTGAACTGCTGATAAACATCGAAAGCAATAATGCTATAAATAGATATTACTATTTAATATTGAAGTTACTATTCCGAATCAGTATGCTGAGGCCAATGCTCCAAATTTTTGAGAGAAGAAATGTCAAGAGAGGCATTCTCACCAACCAGGGCTTGTGTTATTTTTATCCTTTTTTATTTGAAGTCTTCCTTG
>NZ_CALJ01000326.1 GCF_000308315.1 Legionella tunisiensis
CACGCCTTGAATAATTGCATTAGCAGCAGAAGCAGCAGAAGATAAACCACGCGCTTTAAGAATCGTAGCACCACGTTGCTGAACAGTACTAACAAAGGTATCTTTTAGCCATGCCTCATCATTGATAACGGTTGCTGCAGGTAAACCATTAATTTTTGCATTATAAAAATCCGGGTACTGCGTGGAAGAATGGTTGCCCCAAATCGTCATTTGACTGACTTGAGTAATATCCACGCCTGCTTTTTTGGCAAGTTGGGTGCGTGCACGTAATTCGTCCAGCGTTGTCATTGCGTAAAATCTATCGTTAGGTATATCCCTTGCATGATGCATAGCAATCAGGCAATTCGTGTTACAAGGGTTACCAACAACAAAAACACGCACATCATCCGCCGCATAGTCATTAATGGCCTGACCTTGTTTCGTAAAAATGCCACCATTAATTTTTAATAAATCAGAACGCTCCATTCCTTGCTTACGTGGTACTGAACCAACCAGTAAAGCCCAGTTAACACTTTGCATAGCTTCATTTAAATCAGAAGTACAGACAATACGTTTCAACAAAGGAAAGGCACAATCATCCAACTCCATAGCAACGCCTTCCAGAGCTGGTAAAGCCTGCTCCAGTTCGAGTAAATGCAATTCTATGTCAGTGTGAGGACCAAACATTTGACCGGAGGCAATTCGAAACAGCAAAGCATAACCGATTTGCCCTGCAGCTCCTGTTACAGCAACTCTAACTCGATTGTTCATGATTTTTTCCTCGTTCAACCATTGTTTTACTAATAAAAGCGCCGCAATGCTACGCGCTTCAGAAAAATCAGGCCGCGCCAATAATTCTTTCCAGGCGCTTAAGGGCCATTCTACTACCACTGGTGGTTCAGGCTCGTCGCCAGGCAAAGGAGCCGTATATAACTCACGCGCAACAACCAGCTCAAGCCGCGCCCCAAAATAGCCTGGCGCTAGCGTCATTGATTTAAGCCAGTCCAATTGTCTTGCTCCCATACCAACTTCTTCGCGTAATTCGCGATTAGCTGCATCGATGGAAGACTCCCCCTTTTCAATTAAGCCTTTAGGAAAGGCTAATTCATAAGAATCCGTACCTGCAGCATATTCCTGTACTAATAACAAGGATTCTCCTGGTGTAATCGCTACAACCAACACCGCTCCATGGCCATGACTACGTATACGTTCATACACTCGTTTTACGCCATTAGCAAAACGAAGATGCATTTGCTCGATAGTAAACAGCGATGACTTAGCAATCACTGCTCTCTTTGTACAAACTGGTTTTTCCCGCATTCTCACCTATTACCTTTAGCAAGCTATCCAAGCGTTAATTGTCTAAATTCACTGCAAGAATCAAAAGCTCAGGATTTTTGTGGTAAAATTTCCGTCATGATACTATTGCCTTTCTCAACAAGCCAGTCTGATTTTTAAAACAATGTTGCCTACCTCTTTGTATATCCATATTCCCTGGTGTATCCGTAAATGTCCTTATTGTGATTTTAACTCTCATAAAAGTCCTACATCGTTACCCGAAGAATCTTATGTAAAGGCTTTAATTGCTGATTTTAAAGCTGATCTTAACTATTTTCCTGCACGGGAAATTCATAGCATTTTTATTGGAGGTGGAACACCAAGCTTATTTTCCGCCCAAGCCTATGATTTTTTATTTAACCAATTACAGCAATTAGTGAGATTCTCTAAGGATATTGAAATTACTCTTGAAGCCAATCCTGGGACGGTAGAACAGCAACGATTTAATGACTATCGTCAATTAGGTATAAATCGATTATCGCTGGGAATCCAAAGTTTCAATCCATCTCATCTACAGGCGTTAGGGGCGAATTCATGATGCTCAGCAAGCCCATAAAGCCATCGAAGCAGCGCGCCAGGCAGGCTTTGATAATATCAACATTGATATCATGTACAGCTTACCCAGGCAATCTGTTGCTGAAGGATTAGACGATTTACATAAAGCACTTGCTTATCAACCCGAGCATTTGTCGTGGTATCAGTTGACTATTGAACCGAATACTGTTTTCTATAAGAAGCGTCCTCCTTTACCTAATGAGGAAGAGGCCTGTACGCTGGAAGAACAAGGATTAGCATTATTGGCTACCAACCATTTTAAACGCTATGAAATTTCGGCTTTTTGCCAACAAGAAAAATTTGCCAAACATAATTTAAATTACTGGCTTTTTGGGGATTATTATGGCATCGGTGCTGGCGCACATGGAAAAATCTCGCTAGGCCAAGAAATTTATCGTACCAGAAAACAAAGACAGCCCACAGATTATCTAGCCTTAGATAAAGCCTTTCTGGTTGAGCGAGAATTAGTCACACCTGATTCCTTGTTGTTCGAATTTATGCTCAATACCACTCGAGTAGAAGAAGCTATTCCTCAGAGTCTCTTTAGTGAGCGGACCGGACTTCCTTTTAACCACTTACATCCCTTTTTAGTCCATGCAGCCAGCAAAGGACTTGTCACCATGAATGAACATTTTTTGGCAAGTTACCCCATTGGGACGCCGTTATACTAATGATTTACAAGCCTTATTCCTGCCTGACTAGCGAATCAGGCCAAAAAGGACTTGTTAAAGTCAGGTCTTTAATCCACGTATTACAAACGGGCTTAATCCAGGGAAAATATTTTTGCAATCAATGTGCTCAATACATAAACATATTTTCGACCTCTAATATACTTTCTTTATTATTTCACTCTTTAAGCTGTCATAATAACTTCACAAGTATATAGCTTTCCTCGATAATAATGAGTCTTTCTTTGCTAGGAGGCACCATGTTAAGCGCCCTGCTATTTATTTTTGTCGTTGTTATTGGCTATTTATCTGGCTCAGTATGTTCTGCAGTCATTGTCAGTCGTCTCTTTGCTCTCCCTGATCCTCGTATTACAGGTTCACAAAATCCAGGAGCAACCAACGTGTTACGCCTGGCTGGAAAAAATATGCAGTTATTGTTTTGCTAGCGGACATGCTGAAAGGCCTTCTGCCAGTGGTATTGGCCAAAGCATTGGGAGCAGGACCAGCAACTATCAGTTTTACCTGTTTCGCTGCCGTAATGGGTCATATGTACCCAGTATTTTTTGACTTTCAAGGCGGAAAAGGAGTTGCAACTGCGCTCGGAGCCTTGCTGGGGTTCCATTTTATTCTAGGAGTCATGGTTATTGCCACCTGGCTTCTGATTGCCAACTTCAGCCGTTACTCTTCCCTCGCCTCCATTGCTTCAATAGCCCTTGCACCAGTTTACGCAATAATGACTATCAGCGGAATGGAGACGTTACCTCCGCTGCTCTTTATCGCCATGTTTGTGCTTTATAAACACCGTGACAATATTACCCGCCTCATCGATGGCGAAGAACCAAAAATTCGTTTTGAAAGTCGCTCATTGAATGAAGAAATCAGCGCCACCTTCAAAGAACAAGTCGAAGAAGAGAAATTGGAGCGAGCTGAAGAATTGGAGCACAATAAAGAAATAAAACAGATGCAAGCAAGCCTCCAATATGAGGCCCAAATCACGTCCGAAGAAGCCTCTTCTAAAAAGCCCTCAGCGCCTAAAAGCCCGAAAAAGAGAACAACTGCAGCCCCAAAAACAAGCAAAACGGCTAAAACAACGAAAAACAGCCACACCTAAAAAGCCTAAGAGTTAACTCCCCTCTTCGCTTACTCCGCTCTTTTAACGCAGTTTAAAAGAGCGTGAGAAATCAAAATCATTCGCCTTGGCAGCAACTTATTTTTCAGTCAAAGGCCAACGAGCTTTTACATCGATGGCCTGGCTACTATCCCTTTCACCACGGACTAAATGCAAATACCCGGCATAAGCCACCATAGCGCCATTGTCGGTACAATATTCTGTACGGGGAAAATAAACCTCTCCCTGCAATCCTTCCATCAATGCTTTTAACGCGGCTCTCAATGCCCGATTAGCACCCACTCCGCCAGCAACCACCAAACGGCGACTCGCAGTCTGTTGCAAAGCACGCTTGCATTTAATTAATAATGTTTCTACCACTGCCTGTTGAAAGGCTTTTGCTACCAAGACCCTGGCATTATCATCTTTGGCACTATTGTTCCAAGTTGTCAGTGCATGCGTTTTAAGGCCACTAAAACTAAAATCCAGGCCAGGCCTATCCGTCATAGGACGTGGAAAAGCTGGCAATGAATGGACCGTTTCAGGTACTACTTGATCAGCCAATCCTGCCAAAATAGCTCCTCCCGGGTAAGGAATTCCCATTAGTTTTGCCGTTTTATCGAAGGCTTCTCCAACAGCATCATCAACCGTATCCCCCAGTAAATGATAATCACCCAAACCTCGCGCCTCTATTAATTGGGTATGCCCACCTGAAACCAACAACACTAAAAAAGGAAAATCAAGCAGCGGGGAATCAAGTTGCGCAGCCAATAAATGCGCCTCGAGATGATGAATTGCCAAAGCAGGCTTTTTAAGGCCCCATGCTAAACTCTTGGCAAAACAAGCACCTGTTAACAAGGCGCCAATTAGGCCAGGTCCCGCCGTATATGCAATAGCATCAATAGCAGTTTTATTTAGATTCGCCTGCTGCAAAACCTCATTAACCAATGGCACTAAATATTTGACATGATCTCGTGAGGCCAATTCCGGTACAACACCACCGTAACTTTGGTGGGTTGCAATTTGAGAGTGAAGTGCATGCGCCACCAAGCCTTTTTCAGAATCATAAATCGCCACGCCCGTTTCATCACAGGATGACTCAATTCCCAATACTCGCATCAACACCTCTATAAATTCAAACCATCCCCATCAATTATACGGAAAGATAGAAACTAACGCCAAAAGCAAATATAATCCCCTCTGCTATCGACAAATAGATTCAGACCAAGAAATACCGCATAAACAATCGGCGAAAGAAGTTTTTAGCGCCATTATAAGCGAATTCATCAATAACTCTGCAAATCTAAATGACAATAAACTTGACGATTGCATTAACTGGCACTAGAATTGCCAGCCTATTGTGTTCAATTAAATCAGAGGACTAAATTAATGCCTACCGTTCGTGTGAAAGAAGGCGAAAATCCTGAATACGCACTACGTCGTTTCAAGCGCTCTTGTGAAAAAGCTGGAATTCTTACTGAGTTACGTCGTCGCGAGTTTTATGAAAAACCTACTGCTGAGCGTAAACGCAAGCAGGCTGCTGCAGTCAAACGTCATCTTAAGAAAATTTCTCGTGATACGTCTGCTCGTCGTAACGTTAAGCATAGACGCAAGTAATTATGACTATTAAAGACCGCCTTAGTAACGATCTGAAAGACGCCATGCGTGCCAGAGATAAAAAGACGCTGGATACTTTGCGTCTGGTTACTGCTGCAGTCAAGCAAGTTGAAGTTGATGAGCGAATTGTTGTTGATGAAGAGCGGATGCTTGTCATCCTCGATAAACTTGCCAAGCAACGCAAAGAATCAATTGCTCAATTCCAAGCTGCGGGACGCGATGATTTGGTCGCGCAGGAACAATTTGAATTGGATCTTATCAGTCAATATTTACCTGAACCCTTGTCTGAAGCCGATATTGAAGCGCTTATCACCCAAGCCTTTGCCGATGTAGGGGCTGAAAAAATGAGTGATATGGGTAAAGTAATGGCACAGCTTAAACCGCAGTTGCAAGGGCGGGCTGATATGAGCAAGGTCAGTGCGATGATAAAGGCTAGATTGAGTTAGCCTGTCATCATGTCTGGCTTAATCCCGCAGCCATTCATTGACGAACTCCTCCATCGAACAGATATTGTCGAGTTAATTGATGGTTATGTGCCGCTCAAAAAGAGCGGTAATAGTTTTGTAGCCTGTTGCCCTTTTCATAGCGAAAAAACCCCTTCTTTCAATGTTGTTGCGAAAAAACAGTTTTATCACTGCTTTGGTTGCGGTGCGAGTGGTAATGCCATTAGCTTTGTGATGAGCTATCTCAATCAAGGCTTCACTATCGCCGTTGAAACCTTAGCTGCACGGCTAGGTATGCAAGTACCACGAGAAGGCGACCCTGAAAAAATCAACAATCGCTGAGCCTCTATCAATTATTAAATCAAGTGAATCAATTTTATCAAAAAACTCTGAAAAATCAGGGCAACGTTGCAATTGATTATCTGCGCCAGCGAGGGCTTAGTGGCGAAATAGCTAAATTATACCAATTAGGCTATGCGCCTCCTGGATGGCAAACCTTGGAAACCCACTTTAGAAGCAACAAAACCGAACTGATTACCACCGGCATGCTGATTAAAAAGGAAGATGGCAAAACCTATGATCGTTATCGTCATCGCATTATGTTTCCCATTCATGATCGACATGGCCGGATTATTGGTTTTGGTGGGCGCGCAATTGACGCCAATCAAAAACCTAAATACTTAAATTCACCCGAAACAACCATTTTTCAGAAAAGTCGCGAGCTCTATGGCTTACATCAAATCCTGCAACAGCAAGCTACGATCGACGCTATCCTGGTTGTTGAAGGCTATATGGATGTGATCGCCCTCGCCCAACATGGCATAACGAATGCAGTTGCTGCCTTGGGTACAGCAACCAGTACTTACCATATCCAACTCTTGAGCAAACATACAAAACAACTTATTTTTTGTTTTGACGGTGATACAGCGGGTCGACAAGCCGCATGGCGAGCCTTGGAAAGTTGCTTACCACAATTAAATAATGGACTCGATGCCAGTTTTATTTTTTGCCCGAAGGCCAAGATCCCGATAGTCTGGTTCGTGCAGAAGGTCAACATGCATTTATGGCACGGCTGGGACAAGCAACGCCTTTAAACCGCTTTTTTCTTGATACCATCGCTGCTGCTATTGACACCAACAGTGCTGCTGGCAAAAGTCAGTTAATCAATGCCGCCAAACCTTATCTGCTCAAAATGCAAGATGGCCCTTATAAGCAATTATTAGTGGATGAAATAGCACGCATGACTCGTATCGAAAATCATCGCATTAGCCAGCTTCTTCAGGATCATGGCAATGAAAAATAAGCGATACCAAGACAATTACCCGTTCTCCTCTTCGTCTTGCAATTGCCCTTCTTATCCAGCACCCTGAGATTTTCGCCGCTTGCCAATCCCAAATAACCTTTGAATGGGTTGACAGCAAAGAACAGGAAATTCTACAAAAATTGCTCCATCATATTGCGCAATATCCCGAAAGCAATACGGCTTCTCTTATAGAATTATGGCGTGATACCGCTTTTTTTGAGCCACTCAGCAAATTAGCCGCTTGGGAACACCAAGTACCTGAACAGGCTTTGACGAAAGAATTTATTGATATTATTTTATTCTTACAAAAACAGAATTTAGAAAATAAAATTAACCAATACATTGCAAAATCCAGAAATCAGGGCTTAACTATTTCTGAGAGGTTAGCATTACAAGAGATGCTGCAACAACGGCATCAAACAGCCCATGACAAAAATTAACGCAGAATATACTGGCATGTTTGTCCTCTGGGGTTTATAATCAAAACCTTTTTGTAATCACTCACCCGATAAGTGCCTATGACCATGAATGACCAAGAACAACAGCGCTCGCAAATCACTAAAGTCATCAGCTTAGGTAGAGAGCAGAATTACCTAACTTATGCCCAGATCAACGATCTGCTACCGAATATAGTTGATACTGAACACTTTGATGTCATCATCTCTATGTTGGAAGGCATGAATATTAAAGTATTCGAACTCCCTCCCAGCGATGATGAGCTGGCGCTGCTGGGTAATACTGAGGAAATACCTGAAGATGTCGAAGAAGCTGCAGCTGTTCTTGCTTCTGTGGATAAAGAAACAGGGCGGACTACTGATCCCGTACGGATGTATATGCGTGAAATGGGTACTGTCGAGCTCTTGACCCGCGAAGGTGAAATACGGATTGCTAAGCGCATTGAAGAAGGCATCTATCAAGTCTTAAAATCATTGGCACATTATCCAGAAACGATACAATTAGTACTTGAAGATTATGATCGGGTTCTGACTGAAGAAATACGTCTTAGTGAAATCATCAGTGGCTTTGCTGATGAAGAAGACGAAGCGCCAGCAGCCAATATCGGCTCTATGCTCGACGAATCGCAACAAGAAGACATGATTGTTGATGAGGTCGATGAAGAGGATGAAGAAGGCGAAGGCGGCATAGCAGAAGCCGACGATGGTCCTAATCCAGAGCAAGCCAAAATTTATTTTGATGAATTACGTGAGAATTTTGATAAGGCTATAGTGGCTCTGCAAGCCAACGGCCGTACAGCCAAAAAACCGTAGAAATGCTGGATCTGATGTCAGACTCGTTCTTGAAATTAAAGTTAACTTCAAGACAAGTTGATCGATTAACCCGTCATTTCCGTCAATTACGTAATCATATTCGTGAGTTTGAACGCAATATCATGCGGCTTTGTATTGAAAAAGCGCGGATTCCTCGCAAGCTCTTTATTGACTCGTTCCCTGGCCAAGAAACAGATATGGATTGGCTTGAGTCATTGGTTAGCAAGCAAGCTAAAAAGCTGGATATGGAACGCATCGAAGAATATAGCGAAGAGATCAAACGATTACAATCAAGATTGATTGCCTTTGAAGAAGAATATGGTTTAACGATTGCTGAAATTAAAGATATTAACCGTAAGATGTCTATTGGCGAAGCAAAAGCTCGCCGTGCTAAAAAAGAAATGGTAGAAGCCAACTTACGCTTAGTTATTTCAATTGCCAAGAAATACACCAACCGCGGCTTGCAATTCCTTGATTTGATTCAAGAAGGCAACATTGGCTTAATGAAAGCAGTCGATAAATTCGAATACCGCCGTGGCTATAAGTTCTCAACCTACGCCACTTGGTGGATTCGCCAGGCAATCACACGCTCCATTGCGGATCAGGCACGTACGATTCGTATTCCGGTGCATATGATTGAGACGATCAATAAACTCAATCGCATTTCGCGTCAGATTTTGCAGGAAACAGGACGCGAAGCAACACCCGAAGAGCTGGCAGAAAAAATGGATCTGAGCGAAGACAAAATACATAAAGTATTAAAAATCGCGAAAGAACCTATTTCCATGGAAACCCCTGTTGGTGACGATGATGATTCGCATTTAGGTGATTTTATTGAAGATAATAATATTGAATCACCTATTGATTGCGCAACTGCAGAAGGTTTACGTGAAGCGACACTAGAAATCCTGGAGACACTGACTCCACGTGAAGCCAAAGTGTTGCGGATGCGTTTTGGTATCGAGATGAATACCGACCACACCTTGGAAGAAGTTGGTAAACAATTTGACGTAACCCGCGAGCGGATCCGCCAGATTGAAGCAAAAGCCTTACGTAAATTGCGTCATCCCTCCCGCTCAGAGAAGCTCCGTAGCTTCCTCGAGGGTGATGAGATCTAATTTAGCCTGTTGTTGAGGAAGACGCTTGTTTTCCTCAACAACAGGCTAAAAAAATAAAATTCTTGTGGTATTAAAACGTTATTACCATTACAATGGCAACTCTTCGGGCCCATAGCTCAGTTGGTTAGAGCAGCGGACTCATAATCCGTTGGTCCTAGGTTCAAGTCCTAGTGGGCCCACCAATTAAATCAAGCAGTTACGAGTTGTTTTAGGAAACGCTAGAAAATCATGTAGACGTAATGTAGACGGATAGAAAGCCAAAGTAAATTGAAATTATGTAATTTTTAACTACTGGCTTTACAAGGAAAGTCTATGCCATGGAGCTCAGCACATACCAAATGGCTGGTGGATACCGGCGAACGATTAAAAACTTCCGATGGTAAAGAGGTTTCTGTTTGGGAGTTTCAATATCAAGATGATGCCACAATACTCTCAGCTTGGGCAAAACATTTTCGAAATCATTATTGCTTTGATCATGAAATTGATACTTGGCGTAGAGGCTTCCAATACTCCCGCTCCGAATACCTTACAAACATAAAATTTCCTGACGAAAAAATCAAACCAGGCCCAAGCGTTCGTGCTGGTGATTTCGGTGAAATCTTGGTAGCTGATTTTCTTGAATATCTACTCAACTACTGGGTTCCCCGCACTCGCTATAGAGATAAGACCATCCGAAATGAATCTATAAAAGGTAGTGATGTCATCGGTTTTCACTTCATAAATGATACCAAAGCTTCTTTGGAGGATAGCCTTGCAATTTTTGAAGTCAAAACACAGTTTTCAGGAAATAAAGCCAAAGCACGACTTCAAGACGCAATTAATGGTTCAGCAAAAGATATTGCTAGAAAAGCTGAGTCTTTAAATGCAATCAAACAAAGATTATATGCTTCTAATGAATCTGAGAATGCTAAAAAGATTGATCGCTTCCAAAACGAAGTAGACTATCCCTATAAGGAAGTCTATGGTGCCGTAGCACTTTTTGAAAATAAACTGTTCGACAGTACGTTGATGTCTTCGACCGTCTCTGCCGCCCACCCCTATTCCAATGCTCTTAAATTGATTGTGATAAAAGGGATTGATATGATGTCGCTCGTCCACAATCTATACAGGAAAGCGGCGGATGAGGCCTGAACAGAAGTCCAAACAACTGCTTAGCGTCACCCGCTCAAAAGCCAAGATGTTGGAATATAGCATTCCTGAAGAACATCACATCCAAATCACACAAGATCCCTCTAAACTATTCACCCTCTCGATTGGTTTACTAGGCGACCTTGCCGCCTCTATTAATGGAAAGAAATCTGATTCTACTACTCTCCTGGAGTTACGAAAAAATTTACTTTTCTCTACAAATTTTTTGATTCATATCTACAATCAAAGCTGAATGAAACACTTGCTCCATATTTTATCCTTCTTGGGTCTGCGTCTTATTACCTTTGTAACCTGCCTGGAAGCGCATCACTGTTAGCAAATCGTCTTAGTAGACACAGCCTGAATTTAGGCGCCGAAGGTTTAGAGAATCTATTACTATGGTTGTTACAAGCAAACCTAACGCTCTATTTAAGCGACACAAATAGTCCCTTCAGCAAACACATTGATAGTATTTTACGTGGGTTTGTCCAGTTTTTTAAAAATGGTACTGGCGAAGAAAATCTTATTGACCTGAGTGTAAAATTAAGAGAAGCAGTCTATAAGTTCGGCACTCCGAGACAGCTTCTATTCGGTGATGTTATCGGAGCAGTGATCAGGACCAAAATTGAAAATTCAACTTGGAAGTCTTTACCACTATATTCTACATTGCCTATTGAGAGCTGGCTCCCCACTTTACAGAAAGAATCATTTATCAAAGAATTATGGCCTGCACAGCATCTTTTGGGTAAAGCTAATGTTTTCAAGGGTGAATCTGCCATCGTTCAAATGCCTACTAGCGCAGGAAAAACAAAAGCAATTGAACTAATTCTACGCAGCTCTTTTCTATCAAACCGTGTCACCCTAGCAATAATTATTGCCCCGTTTAGGGCATTATGCCATGAAATAAAAAACAGTCTTACTGAAGCCTTCTATAATGAGAATATCAAAATTGATGAGCTTTCTGATACCCCCCAAACGGACTTTGAAATAGCTGAGCTTCTAGAGCACCAACAAATCCTAGTCATAACCCCGGAGAAATTTCTATATGTCCTTCGGCATTCACCGGAGTTAGCATCTGTTGTTGGCCTATTAGTTTTTGATGAAGGACATCAATTTGATAGTGGTACTCGAGGAATTACATACGAATTGCTTCTAACATCATTGCGATTCATGATTAATGAAGGAACACAGAAAGTACTGATATCAGCAGTTATAAGCAATGCGGAAGCAGTTGGCAAATGGCTAAATCTAAATAATGAGCCTAATATAGTGGAAGGGAATACGCTAAATCCAACTTTTAAATCGGTAGGATTCGCAAGCTGGCTCGATCAGTTAGGAAGAATTGAATATGTTGACATTGGAAATATAGACCAACCTGAGTTTTTTGTCCCCAGAGTTATTGAGAGATTAAATCTTGAGAAAAAGAGCAAAGAAAGAATAGATCGCTTCTTTCCAGAAAAAAATGGACAGGATATTGCACTTTATCTCGGTCTAAAACTTGCTCACAACGGAAGCATTGCTATATTTTGCGGAAAAAATCAACGGCAACGAGTATTTGCGAAAGAGCTGTAGAATGCATTAAACGTAATATTCCTCTTCCAACACCATTAGAATTTTCAAACCAAGAAGAAGTTAAACTTCTTTATAACCTTTATGTTAAAAATATTGGGAGTGAAGCACCTGCAACCATAAGTGCCAAGCACGGCATCTTTACTCATCATAACAACACACCGCATGGTATTCGCCTCTCCGTAGAACATGCCATGCGTAAAAACTTAGTCAGATTTGTTATCTGTACATCCACTTTAGCACAAGGTGTAAATCTTCCAATTCGTTATCTGATTATCACCAGCGTTTACCAGGGTATGGAGCGAATTAAAATTCGAGATTTTCATAATCTGATTGGGCGTGCTGGACGCGCTGGCATGCATACTGAAGGCAGTATTCTATTCACAGATCCCACGGTATATGACAAAAACTAAGTAGCAGGGAAAACTGGCGATGGAACATAGTTAAGGAGCTCCTTGACCCTACCAAATCAGAGGAGTGCATAAGCAGTCTATCTAAATTAATTCCATTGACTATCCATAATGATAGGAGTAAATCAAAGGACAAAAATGATCACTCATTAACGTGGGACATTCTATCTTTTGCCAAAGCTCATATTAAAGGATGGAATTCCCTAAATGAAGTTATCATGAAAATTGAAAAATCGCATAAAGCCAAGGGATTTACAGCGGACATATTGAGACCTCAATTCGAGTTTTTCAGTATAATGTTGTCCTCTATCGAAGGATTTCTACTTTCTAACTGGGATGTAACTGATAATGGACTGTCAGAGGTTGAAATTTTAGATCTTGCCCAACAAACATTAGCTTACTCTTTAGCCGAAGATAAACAACGAAAGCAGATCCAAGAATTATTTAAGATTCTGGCTAAAAATATATCAATAAATATTACAGATATAAATCGCAGAAAGGCATTCGGTAGAACGCTTTATGGTGTTAATGATGCTCAAGCAATTGAGGAGTGGATACAATTACATCGCAAAAAACTCATTTCAATCAATGAAGATGAGATTATTGACCTCATTTGGCCATTATTAACCCAGCATATCCATCACAAAGCTTTTAATAATTTTGATAAGCAAGATGTATTGATTAAAATTGCTAAGCGGTGGATTCTAGGAGACTCTTTTGACGAACTTTTCAAAATTTCTAAAAACCAAGGATGCAAGCTTGGCAGAGGGGATAGGCCTAGAAAAATTAAAATTGAAAATATTATCGATATTTGTGAGGGTGGATTCGCCTACGATGGAGCCCTAGTTATAAATGCGCTTTGTGAGTTTACTGCGGCTTTAGATGAGCCAGTGAACAAGGATGTCATAAGAAGACTACAACTTTTCCAAAAGCGTATCAAATATGGCCTACC
>NZ_CALJ01000325.1 GCF_000308315.1 Legionella tunisiensis
TGGGGGGATTACCGCTGTACTGAAAAAATCGTGCCGAGAAGTATTGCAAATGCTTCCACCCCAGCCATTTGAATGCGTTTCGTTAAGTGCGGCTTTGGTTGAATGGACAAGACAAGCCGGAATTGGTTCTTACTTGGTCGCTGGTTCATTAACCTTTAAAGGGAAGAGTCTGTTTCAATATGATCCTATAGTCGAATATAAAAATTACGTTGAAAATTGGAGCGGTCATTGTTGGGTTATATTCAATGATGCTATAGCTGAAATATCTTTATTCAGAACAACATATTCAGAAAAAGCAACCAGTTGGCTTAGAAATATGATCATAGAAAATTTTGGAGAACAAAAAGGAGCCATAATTGCTACCATTTCCGAAATGGAGGAAATGGGATTTTCCTATACTCCCGAATATATTTTTAATGATCTTAAGCTTAGTGGGGTCTTAAATTATGTTGAACATATTTTATCAAAACAAAATAATATTCCTATTGATACAACTACCAGCCGTATTGTCTGTCCTGTGCCTGGTTTTTCAAATTTGGAAATAGCTGAGGGATAATTTGATTAAATGGATGTTTTAATTTTGAACTGACAATAAAAGGGGTGGCAGGGTTGGGCAATTCCTTTCGCCCAATAACCTCTGGATTTTTGTCTAGTACTGATAACTCTGCAGGCTATCCTCCTCCTGATAAATGTTATCAATCTTCTCCTTATTCTCAATGAGGATAAGCGGTGCTGACAGGGATTTTTGCCGTTGCAGGTCATCAAAGACCAGTTCTTCATTGGCTGAATCCGTGGGCATGCTTTTTATGGAGCCGCCAAGACCACGGAGTGCTTTGGTGGGGCTGCTGACTCCTTTTTCAACCGCCATCAGGGTGTCGCAGATGGCCTGCTCCCGTACGTCCAATACCTCTTCCCGTTGCTCAAGATGCAACTGACGTTTATCAAGCCCTTCCTGAATCCGGTTGAGTTTGATGGCGGTGGGGTGTGCAGACGGACAAAGGGCTGCCTCAGGCACCAGGTCAATGGCGCTTAAATTTTCCTGAAGCTTTAAGGCATAATGCCTGTCAAGGCGTTTAAAGACCAAATACTGTAAAGCGCTGCTTAGCGCCAGAAGACTTAAGCCTCCTGCGGTAAAAAGAAGGGTTGGCGGGTAAAGGCAGCAGAATGCCAGCGTGGCGACCTCCAGGCAGACTCCAGCCAGTTTAACCAGAACCCTTGCCAGTGTGCGCCCCTGCCAGTTGGCAAGGCGGTGTTTCTCGGCAATACCCTGCCAGGTTTCAGTGCCAGGGTTTACGCGGGCTTTTCGCAGCCGTTGGCCGAATGCGAGTGAGCCAAGATGCTTACCCAGTCCTGCAAAGCTGCCTGCAAGAATAAGCCCTGCAGCGACTGGGGTGATAACACCGCCCGCGAGATAAGAGAGCGTTAGACCTGCCATCGCACACCCTGAGGCCAGGGTTGTCAGCAGCAGGGAGGCGATTTTCTGTGACGGGCTTTTTTCTCAGTCCTTAGCGTTGAGCGAAGGGTAAAAAGAAACGCGGCACCCTGAACGGCCACTCCTGCCAGTGGGATGTTTTTAAGCTGCGAGAAAACTCTCACAAGCCCTGCCTGAGCGCTTAAGCCAAACCCTTTTATGGTAGCCGGCAGCGTGCTTAACATACCCTGCTGCCAGGCTGCCGCACCTGCCCCAACACTCAGTACACCCGCTGCGGCAAATGTAAGAGTACCGGCTGGCGGGTTTGTTGTCTGGATGCAGGTTAAAAGCCAGTCCAGTTCATGATGGCCATCGCAGAAAAGCGCGATAAGCAGTTCGTGCAGGCTGGCGCTTTGCTTAAGAAAGCCTGCCTGTGCTTCCTTATCCAGTGCCAGGCTTGCAAGGATGGCACCGATAAAGGGGTCGCCTTTTTTAAGGGGAACGGCCTTCATCAGTGCAACACCTTGAGTGTTTAAGCGCTGCACCAGGTGCTTAAGACGAGCTGCTGTGACCTCAAGGGCGTCACCCTGCACGTAATGCAGGATGATTTCCTTTACGCGATTCTGGTCTAAAGGGGATAATTTTTCATGGGGTTAACTCCTTAAGGTAATTAAAAACGTAGGAAAAGCCTAAGAGCACGGCCTGCTGGGTCGGCATGTGGCGAATGATGGCAGTCTCATGGGCTTCATCGACGGTAAGGGTTGGGTTTTGGCCGAAGAGAATCTGATAGCCTAAATGGGCTGTTGTCTGCTCGTTAATCTGAAAACCAAACCCTGCCATCAGTTCCGGTGCAAAGCCCTTAAGGCTGTTGATGGCGGCCTTATCCACGCTCATCTGGCGATAAGCCACCCCGCCTTTCACCCAGGAGAACAGCGGAAAATCAATCAGGGTTTCGCTTCGAAGACTTAAGAGCACATCGAGCATGGGTTTAAGGGTTGCTTCAACCTCTACCCCGCCCAGGGCGTCGATATCCTCTCTGGCAAAGGCAAGGGAGAGGGTATTGCCGGATTGAAGCCCTGCTTCCAGTGCGGCCTGCCAGTAGGTCTTTGTCGTTAAGACATAACCTAAACTGATACGCCCTGTGGCGACCTGACGTGCCTTGTCAATGGCACCACTGTAAGAGGCCATGCCGATTGCCCCATCAATCACCCAGGGGCGGCAACAGTCAACCTCATCAAAGGCCAGCGCCTTCAACGAGACGCTCAGGAAGGCAAAAAAAGAAGGAGGGATTTTTTAATCATGATAAATACTCTGGTTAAGGTTAAAAACGGCTGATGGGGCGTACATGGGCAGTACTGTCTGCCTTAAGCCCAATACGAAGGGCTCCTGTGGCCATATCAAGCTGGTAGGCACTGGCCACCGACAGTTCGGTCGATGACCAGTAGGTCTCGCCTGTCATGGACAGCGCCCCTGTTGTAACGAGGGTTTGATGCAGGAGCCTTAATTCAAGGGCAGAGGGCAAATACCAGTTGCCGTAGCAGTCTTCTCCTTTCTCAGCACAGGGGCTTAGGCCATCGCCGGCCACCTTAAAGGTCATGGCGGCTAACGCTGCAAACTGACCTTTCTGGTTATCGATGGTTTGAGAGGCGACGATTAGACGGGTATTGGTTTCGCCGGCATCAATGCCGTCAGCCCGCGCATTGGTGGTTTTATTGCCCGCAGCGCCATTACGCCAGGTGAGCCCTTCATCAGAGGCATCCTTTAAGGCGGCAATCAAGCCGTGCTGGCCTGATTCATCGACCTGAAAAACAAGGCCGCCGTGGTAGCGTTCGCCGACCTGATGTTTCACCGGAAGTAATGCGAGTTGCGCCTTAAGGGCTTCGAGCGCGCTTTCAAGTGCTGCAGCCTTTGACGCACTGGCATTGCGAAGGAGGTTCAGATTGCTTTCAAGGGCAATGATTCTGTTTGCATTCTGGGTCGAACGAATTTCGACAAACTCCATTCGCGTCGAGATATCCATCGCTTTTGCACAACCCGCGACTGCCACCAAGAACAAACCAGTCCCAAGTTGATGTTTTAAACGTTTCACGGTTGTTCTCCTTGTTAAAATGCATGCACGGCACGAAGGCGTGCAGGGGTTGCCTTGTCGGCTCTACGACGCTCGCCACTGGCAAAATCAATTAGAAAGGCTTCGGTCGTCGAGGCTTCGGTCGATGACCAGTAAGGCTCTTCGCTGAAATCGCCTAAGGAGGTACTCCGGTATAACTGGTAAATCAGTGATAACTCGTAAGCGGAAGGCAAAAGCCAGTGGCCGTAACAGGGGGCTTCGATTGAACAGGGGCTCACCCCATCGGCAGCAATGCGCCAGGTGGCAGCAGCAAGGGCTGCAAACTCACCCTCCTGATTGTCAGGGGTCTGGGCTGCAATGATTAGGCGGGTGTTGGTGTCTCCTGCATTAAGGCCATCGGCATGAGCATTGGTAATGCGCTCGCCGCTGTCGCCATTGCGCCATTCCAGGGGGCTTTGCGGCAGGTCATGAAGCGACACCACCAGACCATGCCGGCCTGTTTCATCGACATAAAAAACAAGGCCGCCCTGATAAAGCGCACCAGGGCTTACCCTGCCTGACAGAGACGCCTCCTGATAGCCCTGGTTTAACGCGGTTAACTGGGCTTTAAGGCCGGCCTGTGCACTGGCAAGGGTGGTAAGACGTGCCGAGAACTCATTGCGAAGTGCTGCCACCTCGCTTCGGACAAACTCGGTAGAGGCCTGGGCTGCCATGCCTTGAGAACTAAACCCCGCCCCTGCTGCCAGCAGACTTAAGCCAATGGCTTTCTTCATAGCAAACTCCTTCATTTAAAAATCAAGCTCCTGTTCGAGGTGTTTCTTTTTTACGCGTTGGCGTAAGAGTCCTTTTGCAGGGCTTAGGGGTTTAAGGGATGCCTCCGGCGTAAAAAGGGTTAACGCGCCGGCTTGAGCCTTCACCGCGTCAAGTCCCTGCTCACAAAGCAGCTGATTAAAATCCTGCCCTGCCGTGGCCGGTTTTGTGAGCAGCACATTAAAGCCTTTGCGGTGGAGCTCCTCTGCCGCATGGTTTGTCTTTTTGTCGGACTCTTCATTGCCCTTGTCATGGTCGGCAAAGACAATCAGGGTGTTGCGGGAGGCATTAAAGGGCATGGCACTGACATTGGTCATGCTGCCAAGGGCTGCAAAGACGGTGAGGTCTTTAAAGGCAGATGCTACTGAAAGCCCTGTTTCAGCCCCTTCGGCAAGCCCGTAAAGCCCGCTGCTGCCGACCGTTAACACCACCGCCGCCCCTTTAATCAGGCCATAGGAGCGTTTGGGATTGGGGCAGTTTAATTTGTTACCCTCGTTGTCTAAAAAATCGCCTGCACACCCTGCACCGTCCCGTTTAAATTCTTACCGACGAGCAAAAGGGCTGGATGCAGTGTGCCTGAATCAGGCTCCCTTAAGGCCGGCAGAAATCGAATGGAATCGGAGCAGAGGCTCGTATCAATGCCGCGGGTTTTAGCCAGATAAACTTCGCCTAAGCTGCCTTTCAGTGGCAGGGAGGCATTGGCCAGTTCACGGGCATAGCGCAGGCTTTTCTGCCGGCTCTCATCCAGGAGGGGCATGTCGCTTAAATCCACCACGGTTTTAGTAGCGGGTTCGGGTTTAAGGCTTAAAAAATCACCGGCAAAATCAAGGGCGTCCTTAAAATGTAAATCTTTCTCCTGCTGAATCAACTGCAGCAGGTTTCCGCCCCTGCCGGTCTGGTGGTCATACCAGAGCCCCTGTTTGTCCCCCGCTACAGTGACAATCAGCGACCCCTTGTTGCTGCCAAAACGAAGCTGGTTTTTGTCCCGTGCCAGAGGCTCCCCTAAAAGGGTGGTGAGGAGCGTTTCACACTGGGCATTAAGACCTGCCGTCAACGCGCTGATATCCCAGCGGCTGCCCTCTGTCTCAAGGGTTTTTACCGGCGTTCTCACGCTGCTCTTAAGCAGTGCCTCAAGGTCTAAGGCAGGGGCTGTGGCACGAAGGCTTTCCAGTGCAATCAAGGGCGATTGCTTTGTCTCAGTGACGGTCAGAGCAGGCTCATCCTCAAAGGCCAGAACTGCTGACTCAGGCACGGCTGTTCGTTCTTCCTCGGATACGGCGCTTAAGTCCTCGCTGCCGACCTCAACCTCATTGGCTGCGAGATTCTTAACAGGTGGAGCCTCAGGGGAAGGCCATCCCTCATTGGCACTGGCAAGGCCATGAAGCCCTTCTTCGTTGGCGGATTCACTTAATTCGGTGGAAACAATGGCGGCCTGCAGGCGCTTAAAATCCGCGAGCCCCTCGTTAAGGGAGGTTTCGGCTGCTTTCACGGCAACGGGCGTTTGGCGTGCTTTTGCCAGCAGGGCGTCGTGCACGGGCTTCGCCACCTCACTGACCGCCTCTAAGGGGATTCCTGCACTCAAACGGTTAAAATCGGGTGCCACCAGCAGGCGGGCGGCCTTTTTTGCCACCTCACTCGGTACTTTCTCGCCATAAAAACGGCAGGCCGATTCAAATTTCTCATAGAGGGGGTTTAATTCCGGAAAAAGAGCCAGTGCCTCGTCTTTCGGCAGGGCGTTAAAGGCCGCTTCGCGCTGTTCATTTTGAAGGTGGCTGTCAATGGACTCAATGCGAGCGGCCTCTTTCAGCAAATCCGGCGCATACGGCCAAAAGCCCTGCTTAACCCCGTTTTTGCCCAGGAGTTCGCGCATGAAATTAACGCCCTTATACGGGTAGGGCTTTTTCTCTTTTTTAAGGCACTGGGAAAAGCCTGCTGCACGCCGATAAAGGACGTTCGTAGCCGTCTGGCTTCAAGGCTTAATTCTTCGGCATTGGCAAGCGGCATGTCGGCCGCTACATCACGGATGGCACGGGAAAGGCAGTCCTTAACGGCCTTGTCCACAAGGTCTGGAAGCACCCACTGGCCAAAGGCGCGTCTGGCCTGTTTTTTAAGGGTCAGCAGTGGCGTCAGTTCAGGATGTTGGGCAAGTGCTTTTTTCTCATCGTTAAAAAATGCAAGGCTTAAGGTGAGAAATCGTGCATTCACCTCGCGGGAAAGGTCAGGGTTGGCGCGGGCTGCGGCCTTAAAATCCGTTGCAAGCCCCTGGCGTATCGTCTGACATTCTTCACCGAGGATGCGATGGGCTTCCTCCTGCCGGCCTTCGCGCTTAAAAGGGGCAACGGGGCTGCCACGGTCAAGGGCGCGCAAGGCATCGATGGCAGTCGCTTTGGCACGCAGGGCATTGCGGCTGTGGGTACTGACAGGATGGGGAAGGGCGGCCATCAGGTCGGTGTAAAACCCAAGGGCGTCGTCCTCAACGGTAAAGACCGCTTTAAGTTCAGGGTAGGCCGCTTCGGCGGCTTCCCGCGGCGTCGTTAAAAACGCGTCACGCCGTTTTCCGGCGTACCCTCGTCTCATGTTAAGCCGCTCAAAATGGCGGTATTCACGGGTCTTAAGCCCCACGAGTCGGGCAAGACGGGTTTTACGGGACAGGCTCATGCATTATCTCCTTTCTTCTCAAATTCACGGGCAAGGTCATGGATTAACCCAGCGGTTTTATCCTCGGAACGCGCTGTCCTTTCCTGGCGGCCAAGGCGCTCAATCAAAGGGCTTAAGGCCGCAGCGATAGTCTGGCCAATCTCAGTGCCTGGACTCACGGCCTTAGGAGGCAGGGGTTTATCCTCCTTAACAGGCGGGTTTTCTTTTTTAACGTCAATGACGGGAAACTGCGGTGCTATCGTTGGCACTGGCAGGGCTGGCAGGAGTTTTTCCTTAAAGCCTTTGTCACGGTAATAGGTTATTTTTTACAGCGAATCAGGCCATCGCCGGTCATAAGCACCTGCTGGTTCTTAGGCAGGCTTCCGACGTCTGCAGGGCTTAAGAGTGGCCGCTCAATGAGGCTTTCGCTGTACTGGCTGCCTTCACGTGCCGTGGCGTAGCTGCGGTTTTTAATGCGCAGGGTGCGAAAACCACACTCGCGCGATAAAAATTCTTTGTCCGTTGGCGTATTCTGGCGAAAGCCGATTTTTAAGTCGGAGTTTTGAAAAAAATGTCGCTGCCGTCACGTCCGCCATAAAGCGAATAAAACTGGCCTAAATTCTGGATAATCGGCATTAAATGCACGCCATAACCTGCCAAATCGCCAAAGCCGTCTTTGAGTTTATCCATGCGGCCAAAGCGGTTGATTTCATCAAGCAGGCAAAGGACTTTAACCGGCTCATCGGCCTTGGGCAGGTGGGCGAGCATGGTGTTTAAAAAAGCTGGATTAAGAGATTAATCAGGGGCGCTAAACGCAGAATCTGATTGGTGCCAAAGGCAAAATAAAGCGTGGTCGGGGTTTTGCGAAAATCCCTGAAGTCTAAGTCCGAATGATTGGTGGCCGCACAAATGAAGGGGTCTTCCCAGAGGCGAAGCATGGAGGCAAGGGTTGAGCGCACGCCCGATTGCTCTTTAGGGGCTTTCTGCAGAAAATTCTGGATGGCAAGATAGGCGGCATGGTCTAAGGTAATGAGGTTATCGGCCAGAGTGTGTGTTTCAATCGCTTCCGTTAAAAACACCTCCAGGTCGCCGCTTTTTACCAGGGAGGCTAGTTCGCTTAAGGCAAAGCGGCGATTACTCTGCAAGAGCCACAGGAGAAGCCCTAAGGCAAGGGAGCGTGCCTCTTCTGCCCACATTTTGTTTTCATCCCCACTGCCGCTGATTAAGATATCCAGAATCAAATGCAAATCGCCAATGCGCTGAGAGGGATTATCGCGCGAGACATAATCCAGCGGATTGATGCAGTGGGTTTTAAAATCGGGACTGGCCGGTGAAAAACGAAAGACGCGATTGCCGCGGGTTGCGCGATACCCGCTGCTGGCATCAAAAATCTCACCCTTGTTGTCGAGCGCTAACAGCGAGCCCTGCCAGTGAAGCGCATTGGGAATGACCAGCGACACCCCTTTACCGGAGCGAGAGGGTGCGAAGACCAGCAGGTGGTTGGTCAGGGTATAGCGAAGAAGGTTAGCCCCCGCGCGCCCAACCAGCACATTCCCGCGCTCGTTTAAAAAGCCCATTTTTTAATTTCCCGACGCGTTGCAAAATGGGCATTGCCATAAAGGTGGCGGTGCGGGGATTCAAAGACGGGGCTAAGAAGCGTTAGTATCGCAAACCCGCCGGCCAGCAGCGGCAATGCCCAGAGGCAAAGGTTGGTGAGTAAATCCAGTTCGCTGCTGTAAAGGGCAAAGGAGAGGGCAGACCAGGGTCTTACGGATGTCAGAGGGAAGTCCATCAGGGCGTAAAAAAGAAGCGACCAGAGGGTTAAGGCAAGGACTGCCAGCAGAAGAAAGAAGGTAATCTGCCGGCAGGCTTTTAAGGTTTTGGTTCTGGCTGCAGGAGGAAGCCCCTTGTAGAGACAAAAGCCTGCCGCAAGGAAGGCCAGCGTGTGAAGCAATACGTTCATGAAACCCCCTGCAGGTGGATATCCTCAATCACCCGCGCACCATCGGCACGGCGCGCCATCTGCACAATCACCTGTACGGAGGCTGTAATCAGGGCATGAAGCCGCTCAGGCGTTGCCCCTTCTAAGGCACGCGATTCGGCCAGCATGAAGGCAAGCTGGGTTTTTGCCGAATCAATGGAATCGGCGTGCAGTGTGGTTAAACTCCCAGGGTGGCCTGAGAGGCAGGCGCGCAGAAAGGGGTAGGCTTCGGCGGCGCGAAGCTCTGAGACAAACAGCCGGTCGGGGCGAAGTCTTAGGCTGACCTTTAATAAATCAAGCATGGACACGCTGGATGCCAAATCTTCGTCTTCATTGGCAAGCAGGTGTACGCAGTTGGGGTTCTCAGGCTGAACTTCCCGCACGCCCTCAATGGTAATGAGGCGCTCTGATGGAGGGATTTCCCTAAGGCAGGAATTTAAAAAGGTGGTTTTGGCTGTCGAGGTTCCACCGCTGATAAGAATCGTCAGCTTTGATTTCACGGCTGTGCGAATCAGGTCTTTAAACTGTCCTTTCCGGTGCAGCGCGTTTAACGTAACGCCGACCTCCTGCAGCTGCCTTGCGCGGTTTTCGCCTAAACGTCTAAAGGCACCCCTGGCCTCCCAGTCATCAAGGCTTAAGGAGGCCACCGTCGGCTTTCGAATGGCACAGATAACCTGCCCTCTGGCACAGGCCGGCGGCAAGACCATCTGGCAGCGCGCCCCGTCGGGCAGGGTGGCTGAGAGCAGCGGCCTTTTTTCCGACAGCGCCTTGCCATTGGCTTCGGCAAGAAGGCGTGCCAGCATCAGCAGGCGTTTTTCAGTAAGGGAGGGCAGCGCAAGGCATCTGAACTGCCCTTGCGCCTCCAGCCAGACTTCCCCAGGCCGGTTAATGCAAAGCTCGGAGACCTGTGCGTCGTCAAGGAGGGTTGCCAGGGGTTCCAGGTAAGCGTTTAAGGCAAGGCTCATTAAAACGCCTCCGCGGTGGTCAGCACCTGCTCAAAGGAGAGGTCTTTGTTGACCATGATGCTGATTTCTGTCCCCTGCGGCGGGCGAATGGTGTTTTGAATGGCGGCCTGCTGCTGAAATTCCTGACTTGCCGTCTGGCCAAAGGCATTGGAAAGACCTGAGCGGTAGGCAGCAGCCGAGTTGTAGCGGTCTTGCCCATTCACACCTAAGGTGGCCACCGAGACGCTGAAAAACGAACTTAAGAGGGATGAGCCAAAGCGCTGCAGGTAATGGTGGTCAACAGGCCCACTCATGCCGGCACGGCCTAAGGGGTCGCTGCCTGCCGAGTCAAGGCTTACCACAATGCCATTAGGCAACTGTACGCGCGTCCACACCACATAAAGGCTTATCTGCCCCTGCGTCATGCCGCCGGAGCGGTATTCGCCAACCAGCCCCGCCCCGTTGGGAAGGAGTACTAAATCCCCCGCATCGCCATAGACATCTTCGGTGAGGTGGCCGCGAATAAGCCCTGGCAAATCCGAGTCAATGGCCGATTCGGTTACCCCGCGCAGGATTTTACCGCGCCTGATGCGGTAGCGAAGGTCACCAAAGCGGCTCGCTTCCACTTCCTCAATGGGTTTAGCGCTCACGCTTTCCAGATAAGCGGTATTGGGGTTTTCAGGATAACCAGGCCCTTTACTGCCCTCTTTTGCTTTGGTATGCGCAGCGCTCACCCCAATGGGCAGCAGTGCCGGACTTAAGCGCATCCGCTCCTCATTTTTAAGCACTTCTTTCTGCGCCTCAACCCGTGCCAGAAGCTTAAGCCTTGCCAGTTCATCGGAGGGATTCACTTCTTTGGATTTCAAGTAGGCGGTGACATCCTCCTCGGGGCGCGGGGCGGTCTTCGCTGCCGCTTTAGCAGCGGGGCGCGGCATGGGCAGGCGGTTTTCCTCGCTGTCTTTAGCAGGGGCTGCGGTTTCCGTATTGCCTGTCTTTGTGAGTGGTGAGAAGAGGCGGCCAACACCCCATTGTGCCAGCGTGACTACCAGTACAATCACCCCTGCGGCAATAAGCCAGGGGAGCTTTGATGGTGGCGTGCTGTCTTGCAAAACCGGCTCATCACTCATTATTTCCGGCAGGGGTTTTTCATCATGGCTCATGCTTAGCGTCCTCGATGCCAGGCTTTAATCGCCTCTTCGTTAAAAAGGCAGGTGGCGTGCGAGCCTAAGCGAAGGGTGTATTGCGGATAAACCCCTTCCACCACCACATAGCCGCCCTGCAGGCGATAATTAACGATGGATTCGCGTTTTGTTTTTAAATCCACCGCTAAAATGGCAGGAATGGGGGCTCCTTTTTTAAAGCGCAGCAGGGTAAAGCGGCCATTGTCTTTGGCAAGGATGGGTGCTATGAATTTATCGCCCCAGAAGCTGTAATTGGCATTGACTTCATCGGGGTTGCCAAAGTGACTTAGGCGCTCATTCAGCTGCCCCTTGATAGTCAAAGCCGTATACTGAAAGCGCACCCGAAAGGTGGGGCGGGTGGTGTTGGTGGAGGCGGTGAGCAAAAAGGTATAGTTTCGCCCGCGGTTGGTGGTGAAATTAAGGTTGGTGGTGTTGTTATCGACCTTAGGCTTTATCACCAGAAAGTTAGCATACTGCGGTGAGGCAATTTCCCAGCCCGCCCCTTTGCCAATGCCTGGGTTGTCGGTGATATATTCCCCTTTCTCAAGCTCCACGGTGGTGGCATAGCCAAAGGTGGTGTTAATGTGCACCACATTGTCCTCGTCGTAGGCGACGATTTTAATGCGGTTGTCGGTAAATAAGCCTTTCGGTGTCTGGCTTGCCAGCAAGGCCGTTGAGGTGCTTAAGCTTAAAAAAGCCAAGAGCAGGATAACAGGGCTATTCATAAAAACTCCAAAAAATATCAGGCAATGACCGGTTGTTTATCGTAAAAGGTGACCGTAAACCCTAAGGGATTCATGTCCCATTCGCTTAAAGGGCGTTGACGATGGCTCAGTTCCCACTTAAGTGTCACCCGCCAGGCGCGGGTTTCTTCCTCATGATTGGTTTCGCTGTTGATGGTGTGGGTTGAGAAGCGCACATCGAGCAGGTTGTCTTTGGCAAGCTTTGCAATGGAGTGAATGGTCACCGTGCGATAACGCTGCTGGCCTAAGGTCTTAATCGGGCTTTGCGGGTTTAGTTCGGGACGAATCGCTTGATTGACCTGTGCCTTGACCGCTTGCGCGCTCATGGCAAGAACGGTCTGGTAGGGGTCGTTTAGGTTTGAGAAATGATAAGCCTCACGGTCGCTGATGTAGCGGGTCACAAAATGGCGCACCATCGCCCAGTTGGCGACCTTGGTCTCTTCATTAAAGCGTATCGGGGTGGTGACCTCGCCGGTTCGCTTATCCATCAGCGCTAAAAAAGGCTGGACGCGCTCACGCGTGACAAGGACGGTTAAGCCTAAAAGGCTTAGGCTTAAGAGTGTGAAAAGCCCAAGGCTTAAAGTGCGATAGAGGCTTCGCTCTTTGGTAAGGCGCTCCACCCAGTCCTCACGCCAGCTGCTCGCGGTTTCGTGGTAGAAGGTTGGGTTGTTATCCGGTGAAACATCAGTAGTCATGGTTAGAGTCCTTAGTAGCCTGAACGGGCACGTCTAGCGCGCGCCGCATCCATTGTCTCGGCACGCGCCTGAGCACGTTCCTGAATACCCTGATAAAGGGCCTGTTGTCGTTTGGCAAAACTTTCTTTGGCAGCACCCACGCCTTTGGCAAGACCACCGCCGACGTTGCTGCCTAACTGTCTGGCATGACCTGTTATACGTCCCGCACTGGCAATGGCTAGGGAGGCGGTTAGTGAGGCGGCCTTCTCGGGAATGGTTTTAAAGAGAAAGGCACTTAAAAGGCCTGTAAAAAGGTAGGTCAGAACCCCTGCGAAATCAGGCGTTTTCGCTGATGCGCCATTAAAGCCTGTATTAAGACAGCCCTTGGCAAGCGTTGAGGTCAGCAAAAGAACCGAGCCCACAAAAACAGGAACCAGCGCATGGTTAAGGCAGGTTTTTACCCAGCTTTCTGACAGTCCCTTCGTGCCATTGAAGAGCATCATCAGCAGAAAATAAGGGGCAAGGGCTAACATCACCGCGAGATAAAATTTGGAAATGACCAGCAGGGAGAGGGCTAGCATCGTAAATAAAAAGGTAGCAATCACTAACAGCGCTGCCGCTAAAATGGTGCAGAGTGCGCCTCGAAGGGAAAAGGGCATGCCTTTCAACAGACCAAAAGCCTGCGAAAGACCGCTGGTGAAGATGTCGTTT
Organism: Legionella tunisiensis; assembly: GCF_000308315.1. GTDB lineage: Bacteria > Pseudomonadota > Gammaproteobacteria > Legionellales > Legionellaceae > Tatlockia > Tatlockia tunisiensis. The sequence goes on from NZ_CALJ01000325.1 coordinate 13,161, forward strand.
AAGCCGCCATCGCCAGCCCCTTCCTTGCCCGCTAAGAGTAACTGTAAAATATGCAGTGGTTCATTGGTGGCGACATTGAAAATGAGCTTGTAAAACACCGCCCAGTTGGTGCTGATTAAAAACACGAGGCAGACTTTGATTAAGTGACTGACAGTCTCTGTCACCGGCAACTGCTGATGCTGCATCTGATAAAAAAGATGCAGCACATAAAGCGTCAGAATCGAGGTTAAAAGCCCACTCGTAGCAAGATTATGAGCAATGGCGTTAAACCCTGACTGAATGAAATTTGCCGTTAAGTTATCGACGATACGAAGAATATCGCTGATAAAAGTCGCCGGTGCCAGATGAAAGTCCACGCCCTACCCCTTATTCCAGCTGTTGACCGGCGTGCGGTTTATGCAGGCTTCAGGGTCGCAGGGCGCTTTAAGCTCAGGCCTATGACTTGCACAGCCGACAAGCAAGCAATGAATAAGCAGGAGAAAGTGCAGGCTTTTTTCATCGTTAATCTCTCCAGGTAAAAAATTCGCGTAACTGCTCGTCTTCTTTGGCCTGCTGCACCTTTTCCTCATGCGCCTTTAAGAGGGGGTAGGCTGCAAGGGTTAGCGCAAGACCACTTAAGGCAATGACAAGCACGGTCAGTACCGCGGTTTTCGATGGTTTTTTCATGGAGTCTCCTTTGTGTTGTTGGTTAAGGCCATTTAAAAAACTGATTTACCCAGGCGGCATCAGACACCTCCTGCTGGCTTCTAAGGCTGTCCATCTGCTGGCTGACGGCACCCGCTTTAAGCTGGTAGGCGACAAGCTTTGCTTCCTCAATCTGAATGCGGGCAATTAAATCAAGGGTGGCCTTTTGATTCGGGCTTTTTTCAATCTCCTTTTGCAAGGACTCAAGCATCGTTAATTCCTCATCAATGCGGTTGTAGGTTAAGGTGCTGCCGGCACGCGACGCTAACGTCGTTTTAGCGAGCAGGGTGTAGAGTTTGGCCTGCTCGGAATTGGGGTTGGCATAAAGTTCTGAGGCGGGCTTTAAAGGAAAATCCTTGCTTAATTCCTGAGCCAGGCGGCTTAATGCATCCTGCCCGCCACCCTCGGTACTTTGCAGTAATGAGGCGAAATCCTTACCGCTGTGCTGCCAGCTGCCAAGGGATTGGTTCTCATGCAGCGACCCATAGCCATAATGCCCCTGCATGAGTTTTTGGCTCTCTTCAAGGATGCGTTTTTGATTGTCCAGTGCTTGAAGTTGACCTCGTAATTTATCCTCCACTTTTTTAATGTTGCTGAGCTGGTCTTTCGCGATTTTCAGCATTTCAATGTCCTGCACGTTGAGTAAATCAGCGTGAACGGGCAGACTTGCGAGTAGCAGGCCCATCATTCCGGCGCGGGGGTTAGTCATCGGTATTGCTCCCAAAGGCGTTCAAAATCGGGTTTTAAGCGGGAAAAATCATTGCCGTAATCGCGAGAAAGTATCAGGCTTAAGCGCTCATAAGCAGGCAGCCAGTCCGAAGGCTTATCCCCTGTTTGTTTGCGAATCGCATCTAAAAGGTAAGCGCGGGCAAGGTTTGAAGATAAAATACGAAGGTCAGCATCCATGCCGCTTAGATTAAGGCGGGCAATGACGCTTTTTCCTCCCTGCTTTAACAGGAAAAAGTAGCCGCCCATCGAAGGCAGCACCTCTTTGATAATCTCAAATTCGCGCTCACTTAAATTAAACTGGCGGTAATCCGCCCAGCGTGCCTCACTATGGGCAAAGTAAACCTGGGTACGTGCTTCCCGCGCAATGGCACTTCCCGCGGCACTTTTGGCCAGCTCTTCGGGGTTTTGCGTATCCATCACCAGCGCCATGTTGTTTTTACGCGGTGTGCGGCTCCAGTCTTCCAGCTGCTCCTGAAAGAAAGGGTCTTTTAACGCTTTCCAGCCCTCAGGGATAAGCACCAGCGTGGGTGAGGAATCCAGGCACTCGCCTAAGCGGTGAAAAAGATACATCAAGACGGCTGTACTGACCTCGGCAAAGGCGGGACGCAAGAGCTTACCGATGTCGTGTCCCGTCAACTGGGTGGAGACGGTAAAGGCATCGTGGGCGTTGTCAAACACCCAGGCATATTGGCCATCCGAGTGAAAGCGGTTAAAACGCTCTCGAAGACTCCCTGGCTCACTCACTCCAAAAAAAGGGGCGAGATGGCGGTATTGGCGAAGTGCGGGTTCCAGGTCATAAATACCAGTCACGGCTTCCTCAATGCATTTGCTCTCCTGTGAGGATAAGACCCCATTCACACTTAACAGCTGCTTTAAGAGTAACTGGTTAAACACCCGGTTTTCAGGGGTGTCGGGCAGGCTAAGGGGCGCCATGCCGGAGGGCTCGCCTGGCTTAATGACGTGGTAGCTCCCCTCTAAGGCGCGCACCAGCACTTCCATGCTGCGGTCTTTGTCAAAGACAAAGCGCCAGCCGCCAAATTTCATGCTAAACGCCAAAAGGGCAGACAGCATTAAGGTTTTGCCACCTCCCATCGGACCGATAAAAATCGCATTGCCCACTTCCCCGACATGGAGGCTAAAGTAGTACGGGGTGCCGGCAGCCGTTTCCAATACGGTGAAGGCCTCGCCCCAATGATTGCCCGAAGCCTTTCCCTCAGGCATGCCATGCAGGCTTGCAAAGCCTGCCACATTTAAACTGCTGATGAGTGATTGACGAATCCGATAGGCCTGATTGCCTGGCAGTTGCGCCCAGAAGGCAAGTTCCACATTCGCTTCTTCACGCACCGTGATTAAGCCTGCCTCCTGATTTAAGCGACTTTCCAAATCATGGATAGCTTCATGAAGGCTTTTCATGTCGTCTGCCACAACACAAAGGCTTAAGTGGTGCTCGCCATAAGCGGCCTGCCCTGCTTTCACTTCTTCCACGGCGAGCAGGAGTGCATCGGCTAAGCGAACTGAATCATCAGTCTGTGCCATTTTGCGCTGCTGCTTAGTCAGTTCGCGAATGGCCTGCGGTTTGGCTTTGAATAAAAAACTCTGGCAGACAATCAGTTCACAGGGTGCTTTTAGCAGGGTATCGAGCAGGCAGGCATGGGTTTCTTCAGGATACTCTTTTAAGGAGAGCATGGCGGCAAAACGTGCCTCCCCATCAGCGCCCTGCACCTGAATGAGTCCTCGGCGGCGGGCAAAATGCGCCGTGGTGCGTGGAAGTGCCTCATTTAAGGCGCCTAAGGGCTTTCGCACCGGCCTTTGCTCAAGATTCACCAGTTCCGATAAAAAGGAAAGGAGTTCTGAATTGGCGGAACTCGTACTCACCTGTCCCAGGCGGCGGCAGTGGCATTCTTTATAAAGACTGATAAAGCGTGCACTGGCCTCGTTTAGGGTATGAAGACGAGCCAGCATACCGGCGGCTGCGGGATTTTTTTACGAAAGGGAGGCGCTTTAAGCATCAGCACCACATAGAGTCGGTTTTGAAAACGGGCCTGATGCGCGAGTGCTGCCTGATATCGGGCATTAAATGCACGGGAATAGCCTTCGGGGTAGTTCCCGTGGGTCAGTACCTCAGCAGGGCGCTTAATGAGATAAAAACTCACCGCAAGGTCCGCTTTAGCCATCTGGTATAAAAAGCGATTGCGAAGTGCTTTGGCTTCATCAATCACCGATTCATCAAGCGTATCAGCGCCCATGCCCTCCAAAGTCAGCACCTGAATCAAATCACCACGTTTCGTCATTACCGTGTGCTCATCGTGAAGATGCGTCCAGGGCAGGTGGTGGCTGACCGGATTTTCTTCTGCCTTTCTTCGCACTAGCGCAGCGGTTAAGGGGCTGTAGGAATGAGTACCAGTAAACGGGGTGGCTTTGCAAAGCCCTGCATTGGCTAAGAGAAGGGCTAAGGCTTTTTCTTCCTGCAGAGAGATTATCATCATGACAAGATGTGAAAGACCCATGCACCCCAGCGCAATCACAAGGCTTAGTCCCTTTGCGCTGATGAGATAAAAGACAATCCCCAGCAGCACAAAAAGCGCGATGTTATACAGGGCAAACTGAAAGGGTACCCCGCCAATTTGCGTGCTTCGCGTCATCGCTCTGGCGAGTAAGTCTTTTTGCAGAAAGCGGCTTGCCAGTCCCATCCTAAAAACTTCCCATCGCTGTTCGAAGGGCTGAGATAATCGCAGGGACTGCGACAATTAAGGCGGTAATAATGATAGGCTTTGCCACCTCCCGCCATTCCTTCTGCCCCTGGTTGACCTGCCATAAGCTGTAGATGATTTGCAGGCCTAAGACCGTGAGAGCAATACTGATTAAGGTTTTGGTGACCCAGTTAGTCGCCCCACTTAAGGCCGATAATTCCTCGGCAAAGGCCTCGTGAGAGAGCAAGAGAAGCGGCAGGCTTAACAGTGCGGTTAAGCGATAATTTTTTAGGCGATGCTTCATGTGGGTTGCAGTGGGTTTAGCCATGGTGACTCCTTGTAGTGAAAAAAGTGATAAGGTTATTCCTGCACGCGCGCTAAAATCGCCACCTGCGCTTTTAAATCACGCACCTCTTCAATAAACGGCGTGGCTTCGGCGGCAAGGCTGCGACACCAAGGGCGGCTTGTGCTAATGGCCTGCAATTCACTCTTGCCGTAGCCTAAATCGGTCAAGGCAATAGCAAAGCGCTGATAATGAATTTTCATCGCCGCCGTTTTTAAATAAGTCGCTGCAATCGCAATATCCCCCTGACAGGGAACGTCAGGATGCTGCTGTTGCAGCGCAGTTAATCTATCCGCCACATGAAGGCAGGCCGCTTCAATAGCAGGGCGTTCGGGAAAGGCTGCGACCGCCCCTGCCGTTAAAAGACTGGTGATAAGAAGGCCACCGGTCAGTACGCGTTTTTGTGTGTGAATTAATTTCATGACTCAATTCCCTTTTAAAAATTAAAGTTTGGGCGCATTGGCGGCGTGAAAAAGACGCCCTTCTTTGCTGCCATAAAGCCGGTGCGGTGGCGTGCTGCTGAAAAGCGCCTGCCTGTCCGCATGAACGGCAATCACGACTTCATTACCCTCAATCGCTCGAATCTCAATCGCAAGGTGAGCTGATAAACGAATCACCTCCCCTGGCTTTCTTGTCATAATTAACATGCCCTGCTCCTTCCCTCTTTAATGATGAACAACCGCTAAAACCATCAATCCCAATCCTGCAAAAAAACTATGCAGGCATAAAATCGTTACCATCATCGGGTCAATCAGTCCCCGTCCCTCTTTTTTGTGCGTTGTGAACATCCTGTGTCTTCCTTATTACCTGATTAAAAACCTATTTCTTTAACAACTGCTTTAACTGCGCAAGGTGGGTTTGGGCTACTGCCTTATTAGGCGATGGTCTGGGGCGTTTAACTCTGTCCTTAACCTCAGGAATGGCATGCCCCTGCCGTACAAGGTCGGTAACCTGCTCATACACCCGCTTAAACAGCGCGTAAGCCACCTGCTCCTGCTCTATTGCCAGAAAATTCTCCGGCAGCCGGCGGGCAATGAAACTGACTACCGCGTGGCTGTAGTAGCCTGCGTTTGATTCCCAGAAATTCTTAATTTCACGGTACGCATCATGTACCTTTGGCAGATTAAGCTCCTCGTAGTAAGCAAGGCACAGGGCTTTAAACTGCAGGCAGTTCGGTGGAAACTCACAAAACTTGTCGCCTGCGCTTAAATCCCTTAAACGTTCCATACCGCTCTCCAATGCTTTAGGAGTTAACCCCTTAAGCGCTGTAAACCAGACCCCATGTTTGTCATGGCTGCCGTTTTTAGAGGTAAACAGCAACCCGTAAATCAGGGTTAATTCCTGCCAGACCCAGGCAATGTCCTCAGCCGTTAACGACGAGGAAGGCCTGCCTTTCGGCTGCAAGCCGTTCTGAGGGCGAACGGGGGTTGGGGAAGGCGGCTGCCACTGCTGCCACGGCCTCGTCATAACTTCGGTGTTTGGTAACTGCATGAGCACGACTCCCTGAATAGCCCTGTGATGAAATCATTTGTTGTTTTTGTTGTGTCTGTTGCTGACCTTTGGCAAGCCAGCTTAGGTAAACGGCGTTGTAATCTTTGTACCGGCTCCCAATCGCCTGGTTGTAGGCGATAAAGGCTTCAATTTCCTCCACATCTGAGGCAGTGCTGTAACCCTGCGCCAGTGCACACGCAATGGCCTCAGCAGATGGCCTGAAATCAGCCTTAATGGCAGTCCTTGACAGCCAGCGAAGGTAGACGGGGTTGTAATCGGCAAAATGGCTGCCAATACTCTGGTTGTAGCGGATGAAGGCCTGAATGTCCTCAAGGTCGCCGACATCGCTGTATCCAAGGGCTAACGCTTTGGCAATGGTTTCAGGGGCGGGAACAAAGTCAGCAGCAATTGGCTTTAAGCGAGCCTGAAACTGGTTGTGGTTGTTGTTAGTTGTTATTTTATTATTATTCTTTACAGGGGGTTGAATTCCCTGTGGTGAGGTCAGATCGCCGAACTTACCCGCTGCTGACGGCGTGCTTATTTCGCTCTTCTCGCAAGGGCCTGACTGCGTTTTGTTAAGATTCCCCTCCCCTGCTTCGACCGTGGCTTCTTTATTCTGGGCGTCAAAATCAGCAAAGAGCTGACGAATAAAAGGAAGCTCAATGACAATACGCTGCTTCTCAACCGAAAAATAAACTCATCCGGCTTAAACTTCTCGATCGTGCGAAATGCACAACGGATGGTATCTGACGTAATCTTCTGCCGCTTTCTTCCTGGAGCGGGTGCCACATAGAGATCACGCTGCATCTGCTCCATGGTGATGTTGGTTATGCGCCCTGTCTTAAAATCGCAGTGCTTAAACAGGCTATGCATCAAAAGCCGGCAGAAATGAGGCAGCTCGAAGAGGTGTTCATCAAGCTGGTGTAATGCTTTGTTGAAAAAGGTTAGTTGCTCCATAAAGAAACGCCTTTAAAATAAAATAAAATACAAATATACTAAATGTATTATTCCGTATATTTATATACTTAAAGTATAAATTATACCTAATGTATAATTAGAGTCAACTATTATGGCTATTAATAAAGAAATTGGTATTAGAATAGCTGCTGCTAGGAAGGAAAAAGGGTTAAGTGCTGTCCAGCTATCTAAGTTAACTGGATTTTCGTGTGCAAGAATATCTCATTGGGAGCAAGGAAGGCGGCTCCCCAATTTAGAGAGTGTTTTAGTTCTTGAAAGATTTTTGAGTGTTCCTGCTGCGTATCTGCTTTGTATCGACGATGTTATAGATTCCGAAATTAGCAATAAAGATCAGAGTAATGTAGTTATTTATACTTTCCCAGTTTATAAAATTACAGACGTCGATAAAAGAACTTCTCTGTGGTCTATGAGCGTGGCTATGCCTTATGACTTAGGAAAAGATACTTTATTCGCTGTAAAGCTAGTTGATGATAGTATGGGTAGCGAGTTTTCCAAGGGTGATATAGTTTTATTTAGTGAACAGAAGGAAGCCTATGATGGCTCCCTCGTATTGCTCAAGATAAACAAAACTGGGCAAATTTTATTTAGAAAGTACATTATTGATCATAACAACATTGAGAACCCGATTTATAAAATTACCCCTTTAAATAAGAACTATGACAATATACTTGCTGAAAGCATCGATTTATTTACTATTCTTGGAGTCCACAACAGTAATGGAAAATTATTTTTTAAGATTTTTCAATTGCCCTCTTGAGCTTGATAATTATATCGATATCTTTTTCTCTAAGAAGATTTATATTCAACAGTCTTTTTGGAGGTATTTCTAAAATAGAGGAAAGACTGCGAATGCTGTGATTTGAAATTTTTAGTGTGCGCTCGATAAAGTTCCTTGCTTCAACTGCTACGGATATCATTCATAACCTCAGACAAAATTCTTTGTGATGTGAATTTAATCACCCCTGCGATTGAGTTAAAACATGATTATTTGTATGTTAATATCGACTGATAAAATATCCCCTTAATTTATAAGGGCAATATTTGCTCATATGGTGATTGAAATTATGGAAACTATGAAGGTAGGCTGGACGGATATAAAACATGAAATAAAGGAAGCCAATCCAGAGTTTTATTCCTTGATTAATAAAATTAATCCTCCGGATACTTATCCACTGTTTGTTGCTACTTTTCCTTATGGTGTTTTAATAGGTGATGATCGAAGTCAATTTTTGCCAATAAATAATCAACTCATCAGGATTAATGAGTCGATCTTACCTAAAGATATAGAGCGCCATCTTGGATATGGGAAAATGGGCTCGCCTATGGGGATGGTTCTAAGAAAAACTTTGAATGGTATGTTGATTTACCTGGTAAAAGGGACTCACTTCCGATAATGGTGCAAAAACCAGGGGATTTCTTTAGCTATTCCCGCTTGATTGGTATTAATAGTAAGTTTAATTACTCGCCAATGGGCGTTCTTTTGGCCATGTCAGGGGCAAGAAGTACTTTTTTATTGCCAAGTATTGGCTGTAAAAATAAATTTTCTAAAATGTGCAGGCAATTAAAAATAAAAACTAAAGCACCAGATAACTTGTATGGGCATTTTGGTTTGTTTAAAAAGCTAATAGATAATTGGGAGTTAACTCAAAATAATAAATGGCGCTCGGCAATCGTCTACTTTTCAGAAAGTTGGGTTGATAGGATAAAAAATGACCCTGAATGGGTTAATGTGAAAAATTATTTTTACAATGCTTTTTTAAAAAAGCGATTTATCTAAAAAATCTTCCATATTATCAAATGGGGTATTCAATTATTCTAGAGGAATATAACCTTAAGCCAAACCCATATCTTTTGGATACATTTAAGCACTTGATTGATATCGCTTGTGGTGAAGTTCCTGGTTTTTCTCCTCAAGTATCAGACAGTTTTGTTCCGCTATCTGTATTGCATGAAATTTTTATTAGTAAATATGGGCTAAAAGACATTGTGCCAGCAGTTATGGCACCAGACTATTTATCCCATCAGGAGCCTTGCTCCTCTCCGGTCTACTATTCATTACAGATTCCAACAACAATGAGCTTTTCACCTAAGTCAAAGCAAGTAAGTACTATGGTCTCTTTGAGAGAGATTAAAGAGTTAACAATCGACATTATTAAGGCAATAAAAGAAAAAATTATTTGTTTTCTAATACAATAGTACAGCATATTGCTAATTTTATTGACTTTTCTTTTTTCATAATTCTATAGATATAGATGGTTTAATTTCAAATACCAAAGAAATTGTTTTACATGACAAAAGGTTCTTATCCTCCCCTATTAATACTTATTTAAGCAATAATTTCGCCGATGATTCCAAATTTTTCAGGGGATGTATTCGCGTTTCTCACAAACTTGAAAAAACTTGATTTCTATCTTTGAAATAAAATGAAAGAACTATAAAAAAATAATAAATCCTATAACCCCGCTTAGCAACCATAACATATGATATTCAGAATAATATAGGATGGAACCAGCGAGGTATGATCCTATTAATTTTGTAACGGAATAGGTTGCTTTATATACTCCTAATATCCTGCCTCGCATTTTAATGGGCGAGTATCCGAAAACTATAGATTGTGCATATGTAGTGGAGAGTATTTCTCCGATTGTTAAAATGCAGCAAGATAAAAGAATTTGATATATAGTAGATGATAAATTCAATATTAAAAAAGATAGACTGAACAAGAAAAGACCAGTGCATATTGTCAGGAGTTCATTCGTCTTTGAAAATTTATCTGCCACATATTTTTGGAGAAAAATTATAATTAGTGGGTTTACTGCCATCAAATAGCCCGTGCTAATGTTACCAAAAATATTTGATAGAAAAATTGGATAACCAACACGATGAAAAGAATACATCATACCAATAGCTCCTATTGATAGAAGTCCTAAAGTACAATATAAAAATTTTTCAACTTTGCTATTGTTATTTTTGCTGCTCTCAGAGATTTCATGGATATTAAGGTTTATTCGGCTCGCAGCTAGTGACACAATGAGCATTAATACGGCGATGGCAATAAATATCGATAAATAATAGCCATCCGCACAATATCCCATTAATATTGCGGATAAAAGCATCCCTACATTTGTGATAATTGCTTGCGCTGAAATAATATTAACTCTATCACTGCTGCTGCTATTAAACGTTGAGTTTAAAATATAATGGGATGATGTGATATATAAATAGCTACCCAACCCCATTAACAGCATTAATAATGACATGGCATAAAAATTAGATGTATAGATTAGAAGCAGCAAAGAAAAGCCTTGTATCATCAAACCATATTTTAAAAAATTAATGGGTTGTGTTTATCTGCAATGTAGCCGCCTAAATATCCACCAATGATATTACCTATTGATATAATAGATATTAGTATTCCTATTTGCATTCCGTTCAACCCAATACTTTCTTTGAGAAATAGGCTGATATGAAATGAAATGCCACTGCAAACAGACTGAATACCACAAATTACCAAGAGTAAAATTATGCTTTTACTATAAATTTTTTCTTTGTTTGATTTGATATTAATGCTCATTATTATTTAATTTTATTTAGGTGGAATATACAAGGTTGAAATTCTAGACGCATTTTGTGAGTCAAGTTGGCCTATTACAGTTCTAATGATTTTAGGTGGAATATGAGGATATATTGATGCTTCATAAATAATGCATTCATGATTTTTTCGTGTGTTTTTAGGAGCTTATTTGCTAACAAGCCTAATGAATTAGAGTCATTTTTTCTGATGATTTATTGTCATTTATTATACCGATTTGCCATATTATTAGGTGATAGGTATTATCGATGTGTTTGTCTTCTTTGATAAGAGCATTTGCTTCGATAGATATACATCCCCAGAAAGGGTCTATTTTTAAATCAGCAAGCAAGCAATCAAAGGATGATATTGCTGGTGTAATCGTTAGGCTTATATGTGCTGTACATGCTTGCGATATTAAGTGATCAATTGAATTTGATAATAAAAGCGGATGACCATATACAACAACACAGACGTTATTAAAAATTTTGAACGATTCAAGTACATGATCGGATATTTTTATGTATGCGTTAGCCCTTTCATCCGTTGAATGGTATAGATCGCATAGTGATTGACATCGCTTCGATTTTGATTTTATCCATTGTTCCGTAACCGGCTCATTTACTAAATAAAAACAATATCTGCCTGCTCTATTGCTACTTGGTTTTCTCTATTAATCTGAGAAAGTGCTTTTATTCCACATCCGGTAATTACTAAATTTTTCAAAATTATTTGCCATTTTGATAAAATTCAATATCAGCTTGAGCATCTGCAAATGAAGGATTACCTTGTATTTTATTTCTAATAACGCAGTGATCTATTTCGTTATTTTTTGTTAGGCCACAATTTTCCATTAATTTCTTGGTGAGGCTTTCAACTTCGATTTGATTAAAGGGTGACAGCAATGAAAGATTATTAATTATTGTTGCATTGTTCATGTGATTCCCCTAGTAGTGTTATACCTCAAGTATAACATTATAGTACCAATTTAGTAGATCGCTTTTAGGTTATGTTTTTCGGCACTCTTAGTCCATCCTAAAATAACATCATTTAGATATCAATACGACATCTAAATGATGTTGTACTTGGAGTTAGAACCCCCCTCCTTTTTACCTGCGATTAGGAGGGGAAATTAAGATACCGATTCACAACACTCGCGATCGATATTAATTCAATGTTGTAATGACGTTATTTCGATATCATAATGTAATTATATTGATGTTATTTTAACGTCGTTTAGATGTTATTCGTCAGGCGGCTTTTCATTGTTGGGGTTGTTTAAAAAGTTAATTGATTTGACATTGAAATGACGTTATATTGATATCACAATTTATTGTGAAGGAGATATTTATGATTATTGTATTTGGTGGAGAGAAGGGCGGAACAGGAAAAACAACCTTGGCTACAAATATTGCGGCAGAGCTTGCTTTGAGAGGGAAAGAAGTATTATTGATAGATACTGACAGACAAGAAAGCTCTAGCTCTTGGTGTTTTGTCAGGGAAGAAGAGGAGATTCGACCTCGGATCCCTTGTATCTTAAAATTTGGAGAGACTGTAAGGCAGGAAATTAATGAACTAAAAAATAAATTCAACAATATTATTGTTGATTGTGGGGGAAGAGATAGTATCGAGTTTAGAGCAGCATTGTTAGCGGCAGATAAGGCCATAATTCCAATGAGGTCGACTCAGTTTGATCTTTGGACATTGTCTAGGTTTAGCAAAATTTTAGCTGAGGTCAGAATCATTAATGAATTTCTTCAGGTTGGACTTTTACTAAATGCGGCTAATACAAATCCTGCTGTAAAGGAGCACGAGGAAGCCAAAGAGTATATAAAAGAATTTGGTAATATGGATTTATATTCTACTATCGTAAGAGATCGTATTGCCTTTCATAAGGCAGCAGCAGAAGGACGTTCGGTTAGCGAAATAACCCCAAATGATCAGAAAGCATCCTTAGAAATAAATTCTCTTTATGAGGAGATATTTGGATGAAATTTAAAAAAAGCCAGAGATTGGTGATAGACAAGTAGAAGGTAAAGAAGATTTGGCCAAGGATTTTCTATCCAAAGCAGATCGACCCGCAACCTTTACTTTGAAAGAAGAAGTAATTAGAGGTTCAGCTACAAGTGAGATCAAAACATGGCGAGATGTCTCAGTAAAAAAGACATTACGACATTTAGTTTTAGGATTCCTAAAAAGGATATGCAGCAATTAAAATTTGTATCTCAGCAAACAGGTCTGAGCTTAAATGCTCTTTGTTTAATGGCAATTCAAGCTAATAATAGAAAAATGTTAAAAGATCTAGAAGATGATTTGTAACGTTAATGTAATATCAGAGCAATGTTTAAATGACGTTTATTTAATGTTGTTTTGATGTCAATACAACATTAATTAGATGTCGTTTTGATGTCATTTAAAAACACTAATGTGATGGTTTTTTTCAAAATTTGTTATGTTAGAGTCTGGGTGTAATTGATTTGAGGGTATGAAAAGTGAATTGAATTTAAAGAAAAAGCCCGTATTGACGTACGGGCTTATCTAAGCGATACACGCTATAAGGCGCATATATAATCCAATATCATATTAAATCCTATAGCGTGGCTGTGTCAACTTTTGGCAAAAAAGCTAAGGAATGCTTGCGCATGCAAGAAAGTATGCTGTTGGAGGGCGTGGGTGTTTCTGCGCCGATTAAAAGCTATGTGGAACGACGTTCAGGTCTTAATCGCACGGGCAACTGGTGTGGTCACTGTCCTGACCTTCCCCGTTTTTTCAAAGAGCCCGAATCTCATAAACCAAGACCTAAGATTTTGACGTGGGCAATGGAGTCGTTGCGACGATTTTATACCAAACCGTCTTCTTTTTTCCTGAATTACGTTTAACCCGTCCATCCAAGCGTCGCCAGCGCAGCGAAGCGCGTGAGGCAGTAGCAAGTGTGGCGCAGGTTCTTCTTCACTATACGGAGTTGGCGAGCCTTCGCGTTGGTGTCCCGCATGCCACAGAGGGCTTTCGTTCATTAACGATAGCTTTTATTGCCAAAAAAGCCGGTATTGGGCTTAAGCGTGCGCAGCGAGCCATCGCCGTATTAAAGCGCGGAGGGTATTTAAAGCTGATAGAGCGTTTTGATACGAAGGAGGGGGGTATTGAGGAAGAGAAGCGTTACATTGGTCTTGCGGCGGTTAAAAGTTTAACGCCTTCTTTTTTAAAGCCTGCGGGATTAAGCTGCAGGCGCTTGCAGCGCAGCGCTGCCTGGCGAGAAAGCGTCTTGACAAAAAGAAGAAGCAGCTTGAAAGGGAGGCCGTTAAAGCGCCGGTCATTGAATTGGCAGCCATTGTCGGCGATAAAAAGAACGCCAAAGCCCACCTTGGCAGTTTACTAACCCATCTTAAAGAGGAAGAGCGCAAACAGCGTGAGCAGCGCGAACAGGAGAGGAAACGTCTCCATTCCCTGATAGCCGCAGGCGAGGCGCCTTTCGAAGAAACCTAAGCGTGCCTTTTTGTTCAATGATTGTCATTCCTCGTAACGAAGCGTTCCTTGTCGCCTATAGGGAGCAGTGGAACAGCCAACGCACTTAAGCAATTCATTTTGTAGTGCAAAAACAAACCTAATCGTCAACTAAATGACTTCCGTATGATTTTTTTCAGGGTCGGTTTCTTGTCGTTGTGGATAACAGAAATCATAGTATGACTTAAGTGTCTCTATAAATAGGACTTAAGTGTCTTCTCTTACTAATAGTCCTATTTATTATATCCAGAAGGTATCTGTTGATAACCTTCTCTAAAAGGAATTGACCTTCGGTCAATCTCCCTTTTGATAACGCAATGCGCCATACAATAACATCACCTCATCACTCATCCCTTAGTCGCTATGAAAAATAACTACGTGACAGCAATTTGCAAGGTTCGCTACGCTTTCCCCCTTGCAAACCGCCGTCACTCCGTTAATCACTATAACCGCGACTAAGCGACGAATGACGAGGCAGAGATTTATCTCTTTGACACTTCGCTTTTGCTAAGATAACACATAAGGAATTCGCTTCGCTCATTTTCTATTTTGAAAGCAACAAGCTCGGAAATCAAAGGCAGGTGGATAAATATTAAACAATGTGGTAATTAAAATCAATGTTATCCACAGATTCAGTGGATAACATTGTGATTTAGTGAGGATATCTAATCAGGAATAAAGGTCAAAGGTCGCTCTTCTTGAGATTCTTCTTGTTTAGGGCTGGCCTTTTGTTTTAAAGCAATTGCTCGAAGAGCACGTTCTTTAATAGATCGACTGTCATGTAAAATGTTGTCGGCTTTACTAATGCTTTCTTTTAAAGCCGAGCGTGGGGTCTCAAACAGGCTGGCTTCAACTTCACTATCCAACGAATCAAATTTTCCCACCTGACTTGTCGATAACACAACTTGTTTTTTAAGCACTGTAGATAATTCGGTAACAATTTGCTCGCTCTCCGAAGCTTCTTTTTCTACTATTAAAGAGTTTTGTACAACAGAAACAATTGCCTGTGAAACCAAATCCATCGCCGCTTTCTTTTCTATAAGAATTCCAGAAAGTGATTCTATCTCCTGGTTAAGTTGCTCACCGGCATCGCTCAGGTTACCTGTTGTTGCCAGCATCTTTTGTTGCTGTTCCTGAAGTTGTTTTAACATCCCCTCAAGTCGAATGACCTGACTATGCAGCTTACCCGCTTCAATGCCTAATTGTGCTATCGTTGTGGATAAATTGACGGTTTGCTCTTCCAGCGCAGTAAAGGCCTCATCAAGCTTTCGTTCCATTTCATTAAACGTTTCTATCGATTGCTTTAACTCATCCCTAAGACCATTAAGGCTTTTTCTTATCGATTCCTTATTGGCTTCTTCTACCTGATAATGGTCTGATAGTATTTCACTCAACTTATAATAAGCGCCAACGACCGCGAAAAAGGCTAAGGCATGAACAGCCAATCCCAAAACAATGGCGCCAGCGACTACTTCACCATGCAAGACCTGGCGATCAAACCAGCCTTTCTGCCCATAAAAATACGCCAGCTTTGAAAACTGACTGCTCTTTATCTCATACCACTTTATCGCAAAATCAATATCAATATTCGCGTCAAATAGTTTTAAACGCTCAGTCTGTTTCTTTAATAACTCCAACTGACTCTTCGTTTTTTCTTTATCAGGTCTAATTCAGATTGTGTACCATCAGAAATTACAACTTCCTCTACCAGGGGAATACTCACTTCTTGCGCTTTACTATACATGGCGAATTTCCTTATTTAAAAAATGAGGGTGAGGGGGAACGGCCGCGTTTGTTTTCCTGCGCCGCTTCCAGTTGCTCGGTGAGGGTTTCTATTAATTGGTTTCCAGACGCTACTTCCTTTGTTAATTCATCAATTTTAAGGTTGTATTCGGTTAACTCAGTAGTAAAAGATTGAGATTGTTGTTTAATTTTTAGCTCAAGAGACTCAATTGCAAGGTTTTTTGATGATTTTGCGAAACCAGAAGTGCTATTTGTTCTTTCATTGCTTCTATTTCTTGAGAGGTCTTCTGTTGTTTGATTTCAGAAGAACTTACACGGACTTTTGTCTCCACTAATTCCTTTGATGTTTCCTCAAGGCGCGTATTTGACAAAAGTAATTGTCGCTGTGCCTCATCCAAGGCGACCATTTTTTCATTCAATTCGTGCTGCAAACGGGTAATGAGTTCCTGTTGCGCACGAGCAGTTTTTTCAAGCTCTTCCGAGAGCGGTGTTATTTCTTCAACCTGCCTTTGAAGCTCTGTACTGTCATCACCGACGCCCTGAACAAGGCGTTGAATCTCAGTCTGTTGCTGAACCACGTCAGTATCCAGTTCGTCTTTTCGCTGCTGAATCCCTGTGATTACTTCATCTAAATGCTGCATCCGCTTTGACTCCTGTTCCTGTTTTTCTTTCGTTAAATTAATCAATAAATCATTCTTACGTTTCTCTACACGACTTGGGTCTATCCAGTCACGTACTCCGTTATAAACATACGAAGTCGCCTGATAACCTCCGTAGGCCGCACTTCCCAGGCCAAATGCTTTCGCCCCAACCGCTAGTCCCGCTACAAATACTAATGGCATCTCTGTTCCTTTTGTTAGTGAAAATGAAATAAATAACAGACGGATGCCTTAAAAATGGGCTTTTAGTTCGAGTGGAATTGGCTAACCAATGACTATTGATTAAGTCGAGCATGAACAAACTCCGTCTTAGCAAATAAATTATTTTGCCCTCAACGTCCCTGTTCCTGGCTGCTTTTGTAATAAATGGTTTACCTGGCAGATAAACTTAAATTTCTGTAATGCGCGCCATCTTAGCACCGACAATCGACCTGTCAATCAACGGATTAAAATAAAGTTGAACGCTGCAGTAAAATAAAAGCAGGGTGGTTAAGCGTTGGCTAGTCTGTTGATTAAATAGCGCCTCTTACTATAAGGCGACTCGCAGGCAATGGCGGCATAAGACTACCTCTTTATTAGCGTTGCCGATTAAACTTTGCCTGCCTGTATTCTTTATTACACAAAGTCCTTTTGGAACTCGCGAACCTACTATACCTCTTCGGCACGTAACTCATAAGTTTCTGGGGGCAGCGAAGCTGCCGTTATAACAGATTATTTTGAGTGCATTAGCGCTAACCACTAGAATTTCGTTTCATTTGAAAGTTGGAAGTCCTTAATTTTTTATCCGTCTTGTACTGGGAGAGCGCATACACCGCCCATAACGCTGCCGGTATCCAGCCAATCATGGTTACTTGTAGTAATAAACAAACCAATCCTTGAATGGGTTTTCTAATTGTGAAAAATACTATGAAAGGGAAAAAATTGCTAAAATTAATCGCATAGAAATTCCTTTTTCTTTATTGCACTGAAAAATAACATGTTTTTTAGCGCAATAAAAGCTTGGATTAGTTGAATGACATGCCTAATTCTACAGCAACATATTTGTCCTCCATTTTCCATTTCTCCATTTGGTTATTTCGCTTTTAATTTTATCAATTAATGCTGCTTAGTTCCCAGAATGGGGCGAGTAGGAACTAAAGATCCTAATCGATATTTGTTAGGACTTGAAAACAGATTTGGCTGTGCTTGAATTATTTTGCAAATGAGCCAGCAATAAGGGGTTCCTTGCAGGAAGGTACGAAATTTCCCACTGACCCGCTACAACCCTTTACCAGTCTAGGCTAAAGCCAATAAATCGATTTTTTCATTGCTCATCAATTTTTCTATAACCTCATGTAAATAAAGACATTATTTTTGTTGCAAAATTCATAAATTTTATCAGGGTCACCCAATTCTATTTCTTTTCATCCAATCCACGTTTGCGGAGATAGTCTCTAAGGGATAAATACTTCCCATACCCATAACGACCCCCGGCCGTGACCCTTTTTTACCAGGATCCAGGCCGGGGGTCTAATAGATTGGGATAGATAAGATTATTTATTACCTATTACATTGTTAAAAATATTTTTTCTAACCCAGATCTCAAATAAATAGTTTGTTACAGGAATGGAGGCATGTCGTTTGTAAAAATTTATAAACTATAGTAAAGGCGCCTTTGTTAGCGCCTCCAATTTAAGCGTTTTGTGTCGATTTCCTTAGCGCTTTTTGGTATTGCTTCCATTCTTTATCTTTTGCAAAGATAAAGTGAGCAGCCTCCTCGATGAAAAAGCCGATTTCATCAATATTCGCCCAAGCACAGTACTGTTGAATGGTTTGAAGGGTTTCGCTGCTAATTTCAGCTTTAATTTTTCTTTCTTAGTGCTGCGATTACCATTAATTATTGCCATTGCTAAATATCCTCATTAGTAAACTTTCGATTTATCATAGCATAAGCAAAAAGACTAGCTCCAATTTAGTGACATTTGTTGACTATTCTGTAATTGAAAGTGATTTGCTGGCGTTGGTTTTTGAGGCAAGACAGCTTTCTTTTGCCCTGTTCTGGTCTTTCTTTTTTGCATTACTACCGGAATTTCTATAGAACATTCCCAAAGCAGAATTGTCTGAAATAGAACGTCCTCGGTGTGATAGGATACCAGATGGTAATCACGTTGGTTTCGTTCTTTTGCCATGAGACAAAAGTGCTCATAAGCATCAGAAAAGCATTCAAAAGCAATAAGTCGGCTTTGTCCCAGTTTAGATTTGATGCGCCCATTGGTGACGCAAAGTGTCCAGTCACCTAATAAATCCTTTTCCAGACGAATGACGTAATAGCGTGTTGCCTTTTCAAAACGGATAGCGTGATAAGATTCTGTTAATTTAAAATTAAGACAATGAAGCCAGGGTTGGGCGATAAACCAGGGAGCCATTACCAGGATTTACCCGTTATAGTTTCAATGGCACTCATCTCAGTAAACCCATTTCGGGAATCGGCGATGGATTCTGCTTCATGCATTAAATCATAAATGGTTTCATCCAGCTCTTTTTCATTCGTGTAAGGGATTTTTAAAATGTACTCCCAGCCATCCTTGTCTTTTTTAACCATATCAAAGGGTGAGAAGCAGTCATTTTCTATTTGTCGTCTGGATTCGTTCTTTCCCCGTACAAACTTATTGTTGTTTTCTACCCGTAACCAGATTTCAACGACCGCTATTTTTTAGTGGCTTGGCTGCCAAGGATGGTTTGGTCGGGATTATTTTGGCGGTGGGTTTTAATAATGCGGTAGACGCTGGCAATTCCCATGTTGAGCTTTTTTGCAATGGCAGTTCGAGTGAATCCCTGATTGATTAATTCCATCACCTCAGAAGATTTGGAACGAGCTGTAGGCTTTCGTCCTTTGTACTTGCCTTCCTGCTTTGCCCGTTGGATACCTTCCAGTTGCCGTTCACGACGAAGATTGGTTTCAAACTCAGCAAAGACACCGAGCATATCCAAAAAAATTTACCTGATGCGTTGGAGGTATCGACGGGTTGTTCGAGTGCTTTTAAATGAATCTCTTTTTCTTTTAAATAGTGAAGGAGATTTTGTAAATCAAGAATGCTGCGGGTAAGGCGGTCAATTCGAGTAACCACTAAAGTATCACCTTCGCGAATGTAATCCATACATTCATCCAATGCAGTACGGTCTTTTTTTGAGGTACCACTTTTTTTCTCGGAAAAGATTTTTTTGCATCCTGCGTTTTTCAAAGCATCGAGCTGAATATCCAAATTTTGGTCAATCGTGGATACACGGGCATAACCAACAAGAGCCATTTTATTTTACCATCATTAGAATCTAAATATAGTGATATTAAGTTACCACAAATAAAATTCAAATCCTATTGATAGAAAAAATAAGGTTTTTTAGAAAGATGGTAAAATTATCACAAGGGTGAACCCCTGTGATACTAAATGGCTTTCATAAAATACTTTTTAAAAATCATGGTGAGTTATTTATAGAATCATAACTAAGAGTTTGATCAAAATCGTTAAAGGTTTTGAAGTTAATATGCAAGCAGGTGCGTAGTTAATTATTTACCGCTAATTAAGCGGCGAATTATCTTGAGAGTGCGGTGAATAAACTTTATAATCACATTAAAAATTGCGGTGATTACTATGTGGATACATGAATATCGGAACTGGCCAAATTTCACATGGAATGCTGAAGCGCTGGTTTTCAAGCTAGCTGAGATAAGGCATCGACAAGGCCATTTGCTCGGTCGAATGAAAGGCCTTGGATTTACCTTAAAACAAGAAGCCAGTCTTAATACATTGACTAATGATGTGGTGAAATCGTCAGCTATTGAGGGTGAGAAACTTAATCAAGATGAAGTTCGATCATCTATTGCTCGTCGTTTAGGGATAGAGCGCCCTGGTTTGATATCGTCCAGTCGAGTGGTAGAAGGCATTGTTGAAATGATGCTGGATGCAACACAACAATTTTCAAAGCCACTCACAAAAGAACGATTGTTTGATTGGCATTCCGCATTATTTCCAACTGGGCGTAGTGGAATGCACTTTATTACAGTTGGTCATTGGCGAGGGATGGGCGCAGGACCAATGCAGGTTGTTTCGGGTTCTATA
Organism: Legionella tunisiensis; assembly: GCF_000308315.1. Taxonomy (GTDB): domain Bacteria; phylum Pseudomonadota; class Gammaproteobacteria; order Legionellales; family Legionellaceae; genus Tatlockia; species Tatlockia tunisiensis. The sequence goes on from NZ_CALJ01000325.1 coordinate 33,647, forward strand.
GGTCGTGAGAAAGTGCACTTTGAAGCGCCGAGTGCAGACAGGCTGGAAAAGGAAATGGAAGCATTCCTTACATGGTTTGACAATAATAATTCTATTGATCCTGTGCTCAAGGCGGGAATTGCTCATCTTTGGTTTGTAACTATTCACCCCTTTGAAGATGGAAACGGGCGTATCGCCAGGGCGATTGGCGATATGGCGCTTGCACGCGCTGACGGCGTACCGGATCGTTTTTATAGCTTATCCACACAGATCGAGGCTGAGCGGAAAGATTATTACTCCCACTTGGAAAAACAACAAAGAAGCTCACCAGAAATAACTAGATGGCTAACCTGGTTCCTTGATTGCCTTGGTCGTGCCATTTCAAGTGCAGAAGATACGCTTGGAAAAGTGCTGTTTAAAGCACAGCTTTGGGATAAGATCAATCAGAAGCCTGTTAATGAACGTCAGCGTCTTATCATCAATCGAATGCTGGAAGATGACTTTAAAGGATTTATGAATACATCCAAATATGCGAAGCTTGCCAAGTGCTCGAATGATACCGCTTTAAGGGATATTCAGGATTTGAGAGGACGAAGTATTTTTATCCAGAATCATGGAGGAGGTCGGAGCACTAGTTATAGGCTTGCTGATAAAACTGATGATTTCGTTCAATCCTAACCAAGGGAATAATTCATCCGGAGTGCGATTAATGGCTTTATCTTTATTTTGCAGTAGTGGGGGTAATCAAGAATGGATGTAAGCTTAGCAACTCTTTTAATCGTTGGTTATTTAGCTGGTGGATTAATTACACTTGGCCTTTGTATCAAGAGTCTTCTTAATATAAGACAGCTAGTCAACTATCAAAACATTAATCTGCTGTCCATAAGACCAGATTTGAAACGATATCTAATTTTAAAACCAATTTTTTGGCCATATTTTTTTGCCACCGAAAAAATCCTATTGAACGTTTGTCAGAACTTTTCTTTAGACATTATGGTGATGAATACTTATTTTCAAAATTATAAAATATATAAATTAGTTTTCTAATAAATGTTTTAATTTTCATGATTAAATACCTATTTCCAATAATTAAATGAATTAAAATGCGCTCTCTATATATGTCATATCACGTTATTCAAACTAGGCTCCTTGCTAATAGCCGGTGCGCTGTTTTGAAGTAAATTAACCAAAATTATTCATGGCGCGTAATTTGCTGGTTAATACTTCTGAATTATTCAATGATTGTAATGTATCGAGTAACTCCTGTATTGTCCGATGGTTTTTTAGCAAAGGATTAGCCCATAAAAACAAAATGTCGTCATCAGACAATATTTTTTGCACAATATCTGGTTTTTCTTCCAGTAAAAGTTCTATAGCACAGGCCACTAACCACCGAGCAGTTGATAACTCGCCCTTTGAAATTTCTTCTATGGTTTTTGGCGCAATGCTTTTATCTTTATTAAAAAGTGCTATCGCTTTTTGGTGAAGCTTTTCAGATTTATTGTGAATGGATAATAGCTCAGAGAATACTGCCTGTATTTTCAAGGAGACATCCGTTTTTATATTTTCGGACAGTCCGATTTGATTAAGGATTGTCAGTGCTTGCTGTTTTTTGTCATCAGGAAGGCTTGCTGTTTTAATTTTAAGCTGTCCAATAGCCGCACGTATCATGGCATCATAAACATTCAAATCGAGGTGTTCTTCAAAGCATAGCGTGCTTAATTGATTAAGAACCTCCATGAAACTACTGGGCAATCGGATTCTAAAATCCTTTTGTTCGGACAGCGCTTTTGTTGAGAAATAATGCTCAATCGCTTTGAGATTGTTCATGTAGTGGTTTAATTCAATGGTTTCTTCCTGGCTTAATTTATCCCAGCCATTAAATTCATCGCAGTTATTTGCTTGAAATGAGCCATAGGTTGTTTTTTATCGGCTGATTGCACATGAACTCTAGGTGGCTTATTCATGTTTGCCTTAACGGCAAACGATAATTTTTTCATGGGTCTACTCCTGTTGATAGCCTACTCCCTATAATGGGAGTAGGGTGCTAATCAATATTTATAATCGGGTATTTTTTCTATTCTATTATCAATGAATTCGACTAGTTGATCACAATACACGCCTTTCATCGGTTTATAGGGTATTACTGGCCACACCAGCATGTCTGAAAAGTCTTTATTCAGGTAAAAAGAAATGTCGTATAAGTCGTGCGCCTCATCCAGCTCGATGCAGACAAACCCATCTAAGTATCGCGCATGAACTCTTAGTGCAAGCGCATTGTCGGATAGTTTATACCATTTAGACACGCCCCAAGACCAAACGATGGCTTTATTGGTGTGCAGCAATTGCTGCTGGATAATTTCTGGAATAGTCATTGTGTTCTCCTATGTTTTTACTATGTGTCACTAAGACAAGAACAGTATAACAAGGACGGCAAAAAACATCAATGTTTATTATAAACTAAATTTATAAAATGATTTTATCAAATTAGTTGACAAAAGTACTCTTTTTTGCGATACTGTATTTGTTCCTTGAGAACAATAGTAAAAACATAGGAGAACACATCATGTTACCGATTTTATCAAAAGAAAACTATTTAAATTAGCCCCCTCTATATTTACACAAGACAGTTCCCATAAAACAAGCACTAAGTACTCATCCATCTCTACAGAGCAAATCATTGAAAAATTAATATCGGAAGGTTTTTTCCAACCTGGGCAACTCAGACCAAAAGTTTGAGGCAAGAATCAAAAGCATTTGCAAAACACATGCTCCGTTTTCAACGCCATGATGCTACGCAGAATAATCAGGGGCTTTATCCTGAACTTGTCCTTATCAATTCTCATGATGGCTTGTCTTCTTATCGCTTAATGGCGGGTCTTTTTCGGGTCGTATGCAGTAATGGAATGATTGCGGGGCAATCGTATGACGAAATTAGAATTAAACATCAAGGCGATGTGATTGGCAATGTTATTGAAGGCACTTATAAAGTGATTGAAACCGCGAACACAATGCTTGATGTCTCAGACGAGATGGCTTCAATTCATTTAAATGAGGATGAAAAAATGCTTTTTGCCGAAGCTGCCCATTCACTAAAGTTCTCTGATGATGAAGCGGGGATGATTGTTGCACCTAAAAGTTTATTGCAGCCAAGACGATATGTGGATCAAAAAGATAATGATCTGTTTACGGTGTTTAATGTTCTGCAAGAAAATTTAATTAAAGGCGGGATTCGCGGTCAGCGTTTAAATAAATACGGTTATACCACTCGAACAAAAACGAGGGAAGTAAAAGCCATTGATCAAAATGTGAAACTAAATCGTGCCTTGTGGACGTTGACTGAAAAAATGATGGAAATAAAGAGGTAATTGGGAATTGATAAGCAAAGGGACATCCCTTTGCTTCACTCCTAGAGCAAGTAATGGGCTAACAATAGAAAATAGAGGGCACATGATGAAATTAAGATTATATCACGGGCGCAATACCCCAGAGCAAGAAATGGATGATTGGGGTTTCGAGGGAGCAACACTTAACGGCGTTGATGGGATTATATGGACTTATGGAGTGCCGCGAGTCTACTTTGTTAATGATAGTGCCTTAAAGATAGCTAAAGATTTGACGGGATGGGATGAAGTTGCGGATGGTTTAGAAATGCACGTTTATGAGGATTTAATTAAAACCAAGGATGGGTACTTCGGGGATTGGGAATTAATTTGAATGTAAGAGGTATTTATTTGCTATTTTTATTGTGTACTTTGCCAGTTGCCTGCTTGATGCAGGCATTGGCAATTACCAGTAGGGGTTTCGGCCAGCAAATACCCAAGCACTTTACTTGGTCATGAGTCGCATGAATGACGGATTTTTCATGAAAAAACCTGTTAATGAATCGCGTTAACCGTCAATTGTCTCATTTTTTCTGGCCTGCTTTTTCATTGCCTTCTGATGGGATTTAAAGTCTTTGTCTTTTGCAAAGATAAAATGTGCTGCTTCTTCAATAAAAAAGCCGATATCATCGATAGAAGCCCACTGACAGTAGGCATTGATTTGCGCCAGTGTTTCGGTATTTATCTCAACTTTAATTTTTCTTTTCTCTGTGAACATTTATTGTTAATTAAAGGCATAATCGACTCCATGATAAAAAGACAGGTGCAATGCGAACCGATTTAAATCACCAATCCAAGTAGCTTTAAAGAAAATTTAATTGAATTTACAAGGACTAAGCACTGGACTTAACAGAAGTTAATCCAGCACGGATAACCAACCTGACATTCTCTGCATAAAACACCCTGTTTACCCCCGATAGTTGTTTGATTCAAACAACGCCATCGCAATAAAAAAGCCCCCGCCCCGATGATATATTCGATGGAATCTTTAGTCAGAAAGGTAAAAAACTGCTGATGAAGATTCGTGGCTAATAAAACCAATCCGCCAACCAAACAAACAACACCTGGGGCAAGTGATTTAAACGAGGCTTTAAAGAGGTTATAGGCGAGCGCACAAAGGAGCACTATGCCAATGAGCGAACCAAAGCCTTTAAGGGAGACAATACGCCCTGTATTCTGCATAAAAACGTAGGTTGCAAGGGCTACAAAGGCAAAGGAAAGTTCTTTAACAACCGAATCAATGGCCAGTTTTTCCTTAACATGAAAGAAGGCTTTATCAAGCAGAGAAGGTGCTTTGTAGTTCGTCCCAAAAGGAGAGGATTCGACAGGATAAGAGCCTGTTCCCTGACGAGGAATAAGGGAGGTTCCATAGATTCGTTCAAACTCGGAATGTTCGCTGGAATTCATAAAAAACCCTCCCTGTATCAAGAAAAAATTTTAGAAAAGAATCAGCCTGTTAAGACCAGTCCTCAGATGGTATGATTGTAGCACAATCGAAGGGGTTAGTTAAGGTTGGCGGGATAGGGGAAGCGTGGGACATTTTATAAAAAATGACCACTTCCCCGCTGGTTGAAAATCACCCATCCTCCTCAACCTGACGGCCTGCGGAATAAAAAATAAGAAGAAATGGAATAAAAAATGGTTAAAACAAAATCCATGCGAATCCGCTTAACCGAAGAGGAATGGAATAGCGCTGATTCAGCAAGCACTGCGTTATTTGGAACACCCAATAAAAGCCGCTTAATGCGTAAACTTTTACGCGATTATATTGGTATGGGACCTGATTTAACAGATAAGGAAATCACAGCCTTTCGTGAAGCGATAAAACAGTTAACAGGCATGGCCAGAAATCTTAATCAGATTACCGCAAGAATTAACAGCGATAACAAGCAGGTTTCGCAGTTATCCCCTGACTATATTAGGCGATTATCTTCTCTTGTCCGTGAAGTCAATGAGCAGTTAAAAGGTTATGTTTCGCAAACCATCAACCGCTATCAGGAGGTGGTAAATCATGGGGAACAGTAACAATGACGAGCGTGATTTTCTTGATGATTCATGGCAGACAAGGCGTTTTGTATCCCCTTCACTTACTGAGGAGGAAAAGGAACGAAAAACAAAGAAAGAATAAGGAAAAAATCAGCAGGAATTCATGCGGATTTTAAATACTATAATCGAAACAGGGAGGCTTTATCCTATCAGCGTTTATCCATATCAGAACAGATTCGAATTGCCTCAGGCTTCCAGCAGGCGGTTATTAAAATCACCAGTTATGGCAAAGGATTTGAGAAGGTGTTTAGCCATCTGGAATACATCAGCAGGGCGTTTGATTTGCCGCTGGAAACGCAGGATAAAACGCTTCTTTTAACCCGTGAAGAATCAATGGAATTACTCGCCTCATGGCAGGCGTCCTGCTTTGACAGTCGCAGTAATTCCCGTGATACGGTTCATTACGTATTCAGTGCGCCACCAGGCACAGAACGAGGGCAATTTAAGACGGTTACCCGTGAGTTTTTAAGCGAAGAATATGAAGGAGAACACGACTATTTGTTTGTGGAACATGATGATACCGAGCACCCGCATATCCATGCTGTGGTGTGCATGCGCTCCATTCAGGGAAAAAAGCTTGACCCCAGAAAAAAATACCTGCATGCCATGAGAAAGCGCTTTGCCGAAACATGCCGAGATAATGGCATTATGCTCGCCTCAAGCCGTCGATTTGAACGAGGACTTTCTGGTAAATCAAGTAAATCAGAACTGGTACAGATGCGCCAAAAAAGGCAGCATTTACCGGAGGTAGACAAACGCTTTGTAGCGCGGGTAAAAACGGAGATTGAATCGTCTTTTTCATCGAATGATTTAAGTGCCGATTCACGTCTAAAGCGCCATCAGTTTGTGCGCAGTCAATTCTACGACAGTGCTAAAAAACTGTATGATAATTACATTAACACCGAGGAGTCTAAACGACAGGATAAGGATATTCAGGCCGCTAAATTATTGCTGGATTACGCGAAATCCTTTCCTCAGGAAAAAAGCCGCACTGATTTCCTGAAAGAAAAACTGGTTGAACAATCCATCGATGTTTCAGGGAGTAATCCTGTCAGTCGAATGCCAGAAAGGCTGTTTAGCGCGAAGGAGCAGGATTGCGATCCGGATTTAACCTAGTTATCTGGTGCGTCAGTCTGGAAACAAGCATTCCTGCAGGCAATCGAAACAGCACTGGCTGTAAGTTCTATTGAGATATTTTCTAAAAGAAATCTATAACGATAGAATTCTATTGACGTTTTCAGTAAGATTCTACTGCTTAATCAAGACGACAATAATAATTTTAATGGACATCATGGGCTATGAAAATGCAAATCAGGGGCACTGAGAATCCAAAGAAATCAACGTTACTCTCTCAGAAGGTAATCACCAGAATTAAGGCGCTTTTTTGGGCGGTCGTAGTCCAGTCCGGTTTTGCGGGCTTGATTTTTTAGGTGGTCTGATGGATCCCTATTTAGGACTTTTAGCGGCAGGGGTGTATTTTTTTGGCATTGGTTTTTATTTGCTGTATCACTTTATTGTCGTTAACTCTTCAAAGAAAATTGAACCTTTATGATAAGAAAAATTTTACCCATTTTTTGCTTCTGATTAGCTCATCAGAAGTCACTGCCGGTTTAGTGTCTACGACGGTACATAGCCGCGCCAATTGCTCTAATAACGAATCCATAACGTGGTGGCTTGGCCATCCTTATGATTGGCGTGTTGTCAGCACGCATACAAATATTTACGGCGGCGGCCACCTGATGGATACGGGGTATGCCTATACCTGGAGACAGGCTGCTGTTCATTGGGGTGAGGCACCTTTGGGTGATCATCGATGGGTAGTGACTGGGTACCATTATTTGAAAAGCTATGGTCATGGGAAAGTCCCCTTTGATACAACGACTGTTGGCGATTGCAGTATTTACAATGGGTGGTGGGATCACTAATTCAACAGTTTCAGGCTTTTAGTATAGAGGGATTTAATAACCGAAGTATGATCTGTTTTAAATCGATAAGGATAAAGATGAGAAAATTGTTACCAACCGCATTGCTTATTCTGTTTGCTGCTCATGCAGTGGCAGAGTCTCAGGCTGTATTATCAAGAGAGGACATTGACAGGCTTAATAAAGAGTTACTTGCAAAGGCAGGATTATCTGTCCCTGACTCCACTGAAATAAGGATTGTTTCTGCCAATCAGTTCCTGTTTAAGAATAACTCACGAATCAACCAAAGCAATGACGATGCAGCAAAGGAGATAAGGGATTATCTGGCAATGAACAGGGAGCAACAAAAGAATGGTTTTGTGAAGAGCAGTGAACCCCGCGCCAAAGAATTGTTAGAGATGGAGAAAACCTCTTTATACCATAAGAAAAAGTATAAACATGTTTTTTCCTTTAAAAGTACTCACCTGCGAGCAAGCAGTGAAGAGTTAAAGTTAGCGTATACTTTTGCAGGTGTGCCGAAAGAAGAGATGAACGTCAACATTGGAGTGGCTCCTTATGGTGCTTATAAAGAGGTAAAAAATGGCGATGAGGCCGATGGCTGGGACGGTGCTGTCCAGTTTTTTGTAAAAAACGGTATCGGCTCCTGTGCATTCACAGAGCACAATAGAAAACTGGCTCGAACGGGTGTGGAGCTTATCAAAGAACTGGTAACCTATGATGTGCATGACAAACCAACCGTCATTCTCGTCAGGGGTAACGAGAAAACAGGTTTTGTCTATAAAGTCGAATGGTATGATCCTGTTTTCAGCCGCGAGTTGGAATGTGCCAATACAACATACAGTCAGCAATTGCGTGCCGAGGTAATTGCCCTTGCTAACCGTATAGAATCTTTTCAACAACCGCAATGAGGATAAGTTATGCAGTTGTTTCACGATACTCCCAGTAGGATTTTCAGTGAACATTAATTCTATTTGACGTCAATTACTTTTGCCGGTCAACGACAATTATCTTTGCCGGTTAAAAAATTTTGTTCACGTTTACTTAATAATCGGTATTCACCTTTAATAATTTTGACTGCTCACGATCGATAAGAATATGTTACTGTGTGATTCGTCATTTTTTTGATTTTAATTTATAAGGGAATGAATTTTTATGAACTTGGATAAGTATCTCTACTTAATTGAAAAATCATATTCAAATAATCATGCAAAAAATTTACAAGTAGTTATCTAAACAATAGTCTCATGGATGGG
>NZ_CALJ01000324.1 GCF_000308315.1 Legionella tunisiensis
ATGAGATCTTTGGCGTAATAACTTCGTATAGCATACATTATACGAAGTTATACGATTTCGCGTAGAATCGTACAATTTTATGTTATACAAGGGATGGTTCTGTCGCGGGCTCAACAAACCATGGATAGTTCATATGGCCAAACCGCAAAAAAACCCACCAGTCACAATTAAGACTATTTCTAATAAATTGAATGTCTTTCTATACGTTCAATAAATGGGGCTAAAGTATAGTAATTTTTCCACTGTGAACAATATTCTTTGATTTTACGGTTACGGTGTTGCATGTAAATCTTTGTTAGTCTAGATTTAGATTTGTTAGACTTAGTAGTTCAACATTGTGCTGATAATTTCCGGTAATTTAGAAATATATATTAGGTTAAAATTTGAACTTCTACAATATTTGATCTTGACTGTCTTTTACTGGTGTGCCAAATATTAGGAATGATTTTTCCAGCATATTTATCAAAAAAATAGACATAGTATAAAATATAACCGATTGATTTTAAATAAATTAATTGTAAGTTTTCTAAAATTAAGTATTTTTTGTTAATCCCACGATATGGAGTTTGTATGTCACTTGCAAGTAATACAGCAATACTTACCCGATTGGAAGGAGCAATACTTATTTATCTGGGTATACTATTTTTCCTTAATGCGATTTTTCATCTCACCAAAATAAATAAAAAGAAATCGCTTCAGGAAGTATTTTTTATCAATGCTTATTATTCTATTCTCTTTTTTATAATTTTCGGAGAAGTAAAAGATATATATAGTATTGAAATAGGTGGTATTGCGCTATTCTTTTCTTGTCTGTATTTATGGCATGATTTTAATATAATATTCAATATATCTAACGAAGGGATTGGATATTTTTGTCTTTATTTTTTGTGTTAAGCGTTTTATTAATTTTCTATATAGCCACTCAAGTTATAGAACCATGGAGTATCTGGCTGATTGCGTCTTTGATCTCATGGGCTTTTTTATTGATAATGTATTATTTGATGTACGTGAAAAAAATAACATCAGTACATTTTTTGGTATATATTTTGTTTTTGTTAGTATTGCTAGCGCTTGGTTGCCTGGCGTGCTACTTCTGACTGGGAAATTATAATGGATTTATCTTTTCAAATAGGTGGTTTTAGTACGCTTCTGGTTGCATCTGTAGTCTGGATTGATGGATTATGGTTGCTGGAAAAAGTTTCAGGTAAGTCAGTTGTATTTATTAATTTATTTTCATCATTTATTATTTTATCCGTTTCTATTTTTTCCATTTTCTCGAGCAACTCCAGTATTACTAGCATTTATAGCGGTGCGATAACATTACTCATTAGTTGCACCTATTTTGGTTGGCACTTAATATAATGCTAGGCGTTGAAAACATGACTGGCCTTGGGTGGTTCTCATTAATAGTTTCAGCTACACTGGCTATATTGCTCATAAGTCCGATTAAAACAATAAGTTTTTTCTGGTATGTTTGGAACTATGTTAATTGGTTAGTTTGGTGCATATTATTTTTCTTATATTTTTAATGATCGTATTTAAAATGAAAATTAGTAAATTAGTAGGCTATTACTCTATATTTGCATCGATAGTAAATGCCTTTCTACCAGGCTTTTTGGCTTTGATGACAAACATAAAATAAATTTACAAGGAAGCAGCATGCAAAACCAAACTCACATTAAACCTAATCTGGATGAAATTTTAGAGCAAATACAAAACTCAGAATTCAAAGAAGTAATTCAACAAGCTAATGATGAAGCTTTAAAACGTATGAAGCAAGCCAATCCAATATTGATAGGAATTGGAAAAGCCAAGGATCATGTTCCTGAAATGCGTGAAAATTTAATTCTCCATGCAGGACCACCTATTACTTGGAAACAAGCATCCGGTGCATTAAAAGGAGCGATTATTGCTGGTTTACTGTTTGAAGGCCTGGCAAAAACCAAAGAAGAAGCTATTGCGATAATGGAAAAAGGCGACGTGGATTTGGGATCCTGCCATGACCATAATGCTGTTGGGCCAATGGCTGGGATAATTACAGCGTCCATGTCTGTTTATATTATTGAAGACCAAATGTCAGGTTATAGAACTTATTCGAATATTAGTGATGATCCTGGTGATTATCGTGGAAGTTCGATTCGATTTGGTGTATATGAAAAACGGGCTATTGATCATATTCATTGGTTAGAACGCGATGTAGTTCCTATCCTTAACCAGGCAATTTTAGATGCTGGAGGCATAGATTTTGTGCCTATTATCGGTAAAAGTTTATTAATGAGAGATGACTGTCATGTGACAATGAATGCTGCAACCCCGCTCTTCTTAAGAAAATTGATGCCTGGCATAATAAAAGCATGTCGTAACAAAGAATTAATGACAAAAATTATCACCTTAATCTATCAAGATGATTTATTTGCCCTTAATCCTATCATGGCCACTTGTAAAGCGATTGGTGATGCAGGTAGAAATGTTAATCATAGTAGTATCGTGACAACAATGGCACGTAATGGCACTGAGTTTGGAATTAAAGTATCAGGATTAGGGAATCAATGGTTTACTGGACTTTCTGAGATTGGTCGTCCTGTTTTATTGATGCCTGGAGTATCGCCATCTGATATTAATCGAGATATGGGAGATAGTGCTATTACTGAGACGATGGGTCTAGGAGGAACGGTAAAATCCATATCTGGTTCAAGCCAAGATGCTATTAATATCACATTAAAAATGTATGACATCACGCATGCGGAAAGTGATTCTTTCAGAATTCCCGAATTAGATGGTCGTGGTGCTCCTATGGGTTTTGATATTTTAAAAATAGTCGACAAAAAATCCGCCCCGCAGTCAACTCTGGTTTAGCTCAAAAACACATGAATCGCTATATGGCTGGAACTGGATTTCTTAACCCTCCTATGGAGGCTTTTATTAATGCGGTTATTGCTTTTAAGGATAAAGCCCTCTAAAAGCAGAAATGTATAGTGCTTTCGTGATAAAAGAGTTGGGCTTCAATATATTCCTTACTATCTTATAGCCATTAATATGAGATCTTTGGGAAAGTGATGCCCTATAAATTATCCAATCGTGTGGTTGTTTTTGGCTCCGGCCGTATAAGTTGAATTTCTATTTTCGATCAAGCCCATTGCCATTGTCTTCACAAAATGGGCTCTAATAAAATAGAATCATAGCTAGGATTAAAATTTTTCAATACTATCAGCGCAGTGATCATACCAAGAAGAGCAAGTATTAAGCAAATCATAAGAACTACTTGAAAACCAAATACAAAACTATGCTTTACTATTGCTATTGATTGATGAGAAATAGTACTCGGTAGTTGACTTAATTTATTTAATGGGCCAGCCCCTGATGCTGCATTTTGAACCCATTCTAATTGGTCTTTAGATAATGATGTTTTTGAGCTGCTTATAAATGGTGTTAATTTGTACTCACTTAACTCACTTAATAGAGTACTAGATAAAGTTATTCCTGCGGATGCCCCAGTAAATGCCAAAGTAAATAAAATACCAGTTACTAATGCGGAGTCTTTTGATGGCGCCATTTGCAAGACTACAATATTTGTAGTTGGGAAATGAACCGCAAAAGCTGTTCCAAATAAAATCAACGAAATCAGTAAGTAAATCATGGAAGTTGTGGAAATTGATATCATAAGCATCAGTAATGACATAGCGAGAAGCAGACAGCTAAAACTAATCAAATACCTCGCTGCTATATATTTCATTATGTGGCCAGAAAAAGGGGATAGCAGACCCAATACTATAGTAGACGCCAATAGTAAATAACCAGCTTCCTCGGCTGTGAATCCCAGGATATTCTGTAAATACAAACAAACAAAAACATAAAAACAAAAAATGTATACTGTGCTCCTGTTCGAACACCAATGACACCCATAAGCATTTTATTTTTCAATAAATTGAGATCGATTAGAGGTTCACTATTTTTTGTTCACATTTGATAAACAGATAAAAAAAGGCCAGAGCAAGTAGAAACATTCCCAAGAGATAAGAGCCCCTCCAATCTGATATTTTATTTAACCCTAATAAAAAAGATAATAGCCCTAAAATTAATGTAATTATTCCTAGAAAATCAATTTTGAATACCTTCTTTTCCTGGGTTTCATCAATGAGCATATAGGACATGATGATTGCAATAACTCCAGTTGGAACGTTAATAAAAAATACCCATCGCCAATTTAGATAAGTACATAACAATCCACCAATTGTTGGGCCTATGGCCATGGCAATACCTGTTGTACCAGTTAAAAATCCTAATGCGATTCCTTGCCTCTTCTCGTCGAATGTTAAGTAAACGAGCGCGGTTGCAATCGGTACCACCATAGCAATGCCAATACCTTGTCCAATACGACTTCCAATTAACAAGGAGGCATTAAACGAAAATCCAGCTAAGATTGAGGAGAAAGTAAAAATAAAGGTACCAAGAACAAACAAACGTCGGTGTCCATACATATCCCCTAAGCGTCCACCAATCGACATAAATGCTGCTGAACAAACAGTATAAGAAGTAATGACCCATTGAAGTGTTGCCAAATTGGTATGAAGATCTTTGGAAATAGGAGCCAACGCCACATTAACTGCAGTAAAATCTACCCACATTAAAGACCATGCTAAACAAATGACAAAAAGTATAATCCACTGTTTCATAAATTCCCTTTTAATTGTAGTCCTCAATGGTATAGAGAGAGATTGAGGAATGAGCAAACGCTCTAATTCCCAATCGGCTTTATAGTTCTATTCTGCAGCAACATCAGGATGATGTCTCGAACAGTGTCAATTTTTAGAATGTCTATCATTCATTTACAGCACGTAGTATAAATTGTAAATTGATCTTCAAGAGAAGATGAGCTTATACAATCCATTCTAGAGCTATCTCTTAAAATCCTCGAGGCTGCTAGCCATTCTGAATCACCATTATTCATTATATTAAAACAATGCTGTTAATTGGAGAGTACCCGCCCATGCTGAAGGAGTATTTTCAATAGCCCTTGGCTTTGGAATGTAGGTCACCGCCCCTAATAAGAATAGATTGGAAAATATATAAGCTTGATAATAAGCCTGATACATTCCCTCATAATTATTGGAGTACAGATTAGCGTTTAATTGAGCGATGGCCGCGCCGGCACCAAAAGAATCCTTCTCTCGGGTCAATGCAAATGCAGTAAGTCCAAACCCAAAATATTGTTTCATTGGTAAAGTCTTTGCGTTATTAATCCCATATTGGAAAAAACCACTAATACCACTGTTATCAATTCCGGGCTTTCGATACCAAAGCCGTTGTGAACCAAAAGCATAAACACCTTGCGTATTTTTTGCGTTACATTACCTGTTGTTAATTCCCCTGTTTGTCGCCAGTAGCCTATACTGATGTTTCCGGGTTTATTATATTGACCCGTAACCCAATATAAACCTGTTTCAGCAGCGTAAAAATAATATCCGTTAAAATGTGGCCCTGTAAGACCCGTTTGTGTGCCATTAGCTTGATTACCATCATAAAACCACCTGAAAAATAAAAGGATTTATTCGGTGTATAATTTGCAGTTAGTCCATAGGCTGAATTGTAATAGCTAGGCAACACGCCCAACATTGAAGAGTTCACAAAAATGGGGGCATATATTAAACCAGAAAGACTGCTTATATTGAACGCAGTATTATAAAAAGGGGTTGTACGTAAAACATTATTAAAGTCATAAGTTGCTACAAGTTTACCCACACGCAAAGCAAGTTTTTCATTAAAAAGTCGTTGCAAATACCATAACTGATACAATTCAGAGCGATTAAAAGGAGCCCCGGCAGAAGTACTATTAAAGCTTTGTACTGCCCCTGTTCCATAATTGGTATTTGCTCCATTGAACTGTAAAAATTGAGAACCGAAAGTACTGCCGGGTAATCGTAAAGCGCTTTCTCCATCCACATTTAAATCAAGTAGGATAAGATTGTTTACTGTTTCTTTATCAGTACCGGTTCCCCCTTTAAATACCGAGTTACCATTAACTAGCCATAGCCCTCCAAGACGTACACCAGAACTTTCATTAATCCCTAGCGCTCTTCCTAAGGCACCTGTTCCTGTCGTAGCATTAGTTGCCGCCGGGTTTGAACTGATCCCATTCAGATTTAAATGATTACTATATCCTGTCGATTCACGACCATCAGCTGATTTAGGAGTACCTATGGTATAACCAATGTTTACAAATAATAAGAGCGATGTAAAAAAACAAAAGTATTATTATTTTGACAAATGACCATCAATAGCATCCTATGCAAAAAAGAATTAAATATCACTTTATTCATAATTAGAAGGTTTTTTAAACTAATTTCCCAGCAGATATTTTTTGATCATTATTTACACAAGGACTCAGTAATTATTTTCAATTCCAACGAGAGATGGCTATGTCTAAACTAGTACCATATTGGGATGCCAATGGATTTGCATATTTTATAGTAAAAACAAAGTCCTTTTCTCAAGCAGCATAAGCCTTTTAAATTTATATCTCAACATCATAGGCTCCTTTTTCATCAGGAATTACAGCTTCTATTAGAGAATTACTGATCCTGGCTATCACTATCATCTCCTAAGTCTTTAGTACCTTGTGTATAAGCTACCCAGCTCTTATTCTATTGCTTCTGTCGTAGGGTAAAATATTATTTTTCAGTGAGTGCTTTGCTGAGCTCCTATTCTACAATTACCATGGGACTACTAACATAACACGCCTTAAGGTGTATTCGGCAATCGCCTTATCTTTCTTTTTACATATGTCGTCATGACCAATAACCGCCAGTAAATCTAAATAAGACTATAATTCAAGAAGGGATATTACTGAGTCATGTACATATGCCTTCACTTCCTCAAGAAGTCTTAATTGCAAAAGCAAGCCAATGGCAAAGCCGTTTTCGCGGCAATACTGCCGATTTTAATGATGAGGTAACGAATAAAGGAGTTTGTCTTGGTTTAAGTGTTTAGCGTCTGTATTGCACCTTAACTGGAAAATACAAAGAATTTGAGAATCTATTAAAACTGATTTATGAGGCAGATCCTCTTGCAGACAATATCAGTCCTGAGGTACATCAAGCGTTCGAGACGTTTATCCAAAACACGCTTTGGCTGCATCGTACGCTGGGCATTGAAGCGGGTACCACTCAATCCCATATGCAAGGAGCTTTAGAAACATTATTTAAACGAAAAGGAGAGGTTTTTCCCTTAACCTATCATCATCAATTAGCTGGTGTTCTTAGCGAAGCAGAACTTAAAGACATATTGTCAACCTATTTAACTATTAATAATTTGCAACAAGGCGTGGGGTTTACTTTAGGATGTCATGAACATGCCATATCGATAACACGAGTTGGTAATAAAATTGAGGTAGTTGATCCTTCTTATGGAAAAGTATGGGCCATTGAAGTACCAGAAAAGGCAACAGCTGAAGCCAATGCGGCAGCACTTAAAACCGTAATTAATCAAATGATTGATGAGGTAATTAGTAGCGCTCTACACTTTGATGAAACCAAGTTTCAAGGTACTTACCACGGTATTCGTATGCACGTCTATTCTCGCTTGCATAATCCAGCTCCAGCGGTATTACCTACCATTTATCCACCTGCTACAGACTTGTTAACCCCCATTTATGAAAAAAGGAAAGACTCACTTGCGCAACAAGGAGCTAACTCAAAGGATAATGCACTAGACTTTGCCATTCAAAATGGCGATCAAAAATTAGTCCTCTATCTTGAACAAGCTCTAGGTGATGAGAAGCTAGAGGCCTGTAAAAAACACGCATTGAAAACAGCAGTATCTTATGGGCAGTTTGAGTTTGTAAAACGTTATTATAAAAAGGAACATGTCGATCAAAATATTATGATCGAAGCATACTCGAGTGGTGAGCCGCAGATAATTAATTTTCTTCTTGAAAAAGGACATCGTTTTGAGAAAAACGCATTTGAGTATGCCCTTGTAGAATCCACACGAAAAGATCAAGGCTATACTTTTAATCTACTGATGGAATATTACAATAAATTCCATGCCGAACAAACGACTTTAATCAATCCTGCTCAATTAATTACAGCAGGTAAAGAGCGTATGCCCTTATTAAATATCGCTGCGAAACATACCAGTGTTGAAGTAATGAGAATGCTCTTAAAAGCAAATGTTGATTTATCATTAACCGATGCATCGGGAAGAAATTGCCTACATTACCTTTCTCCACTGCAAACAAAACTCTTTACCGATATTGCAACTCGCAAGCCTGAATTATTACTTGCAAAAGATAAAAAAGGCGAATCGCCCCTAGTCAGGTTATATAAAGAAGGGCAGGAATCATGTGAACAAATTTGTTCGCTACTCATAAAAAAGGAGAGTGGTATGAAGCTTATATTCTGGCGTTAATTCATAACAACCAAAACATCATCAAACAATGTCGTGAGAATATTCCTTTTTTCACCATGCTTAAGAAGGAAGGCGATTCAAGAATAGGAACAAATCGTTTTGTCGAACTATGCGAAAGAACAAAATTTGAGGATGGACGAACAGCGCCTTTTCTTCAAGCATTAATCGGCATCAATTATAGAGAACAGACTCAAGATACCTTGCATGATATTTATCTATTGGCCCTCAAACATGCCCACCAAGAAACAATCTCTTCAGTACTACAAGTTCCGACCTTTGATCAAAATGCACTCTTTAAAAAAGGCCCTAGTGTTGCTTTACACCCATGGCATCAACTCAACCAGAAACCTGAGTTATTTGATCTCATTGCCTCAAAAATAGATATAAGCAAGGTATCGCAAGAAAGTTTAGTTGAATATTATTTAATCGCCCTACAGCATAAAAAAATCGATCTTTGCAAAGCAATCAGTAATCGTATTGTGGATAAAAGTGCTCTTTTGCTTAAAAGTTCACAGAGTGGGACAGATCCTTATGATTTTTTGAAATAGATGAAAATCTTTTTAATCAACTAATAAAACCTATACCTGTAGATGGTTTAAAAGTCGAAGCTCTAAACCAACTATATAAACTAGGATTACTGCATAATAACCAAGAAATTTACACTAAATGCATTAAAAAATTACAAGCGGATCCTCGGTTTGTCGCTCGTACCGATGATTTAGATTGGTGTTATCAGAAGCAAAATCATGTTCTATTTAAAGAGTTGTTTACGATTAAGGCCGTTAGCGAAGAATGGTGCAAAAAAACTTTATCAAGTCTATACATGAAAATAACCATGAAATAGCTGCTGCCATCCTGACGAAGTTCCCTCAGTTTGTGAATACTGAAATAGATAACATCAATGGTAGCCCTCAATTACCTTTGTGGGTTGCAATCCACAAACAAGATGCAGCACGCTGTCAATTTTTACTTGCACACGATGCAGATCCTTACAAAAAAGACTCAGTGTTACTTTAATGGAAGAAGGACTGCGACGCGCCCCCTTAAAAAAGCTATTTGATTCCCATCATGCAAGTATTAAAGTCATGCAAAATCAATTTTTAACCGTCTTCGAAAAATTAAAAGAACATAAGCAATGGAACCTAAAGCAAAAATATGGATTCTTTGGTGATTATGTTAATGCTATTTCTTTACCTCTAGGTAATAACAAAATTTTGCATTTGCCTAGAGAATTAAAAGAAACTTTAGAGCTTATTCAGAAAGCCTGTAAGGAAACGAACCTTTCATTGTTAAAAGGATATGTGAACAAATTAACTGTAGGGATTAGTGCACTACCGGACAAAATAATGCCAGCGGGCTTAAAGCAAAAACTGATAGAAGCAGTGACCCCGTCCAAAGTAGCTGTTCCTGATTATAGCAAAGCGATGCACCAAATGAGAGCGGGCCCTGAGAAAGACGAACCCAAATTGGCGTTATAATTAAATTTAAGAGTGAACCCATAGATCTTCTATAGTTTAATAAAACCACTGCCACTAAAGGACGGTGGTGCAATAAATTTTCGTCTGCTCACACAATAGAAATAATAATTGCAGGAGGCTTTTTTATGAATACACCTAATTCTGCCAATCCGATTGAAATCGATGTTGCAAATGGAGTTTTCCGATCTGGAAAGATAAACTGTCCAATGGTTGGATTTGGCTCTGATAAACTCCTGGGACAAGAATGCACCGATGTCATTATGCAAGCCGCCGAGCAGGGCTACCGAATTATTGATACGGCTACCGCTTATAAAAATCTAGACGCTATTGGCAACGCACTGCAAAAACTGGATCGTGAGCAATTCTATATCGTATCTAAGGTATGGCATGACATGCAGGAACCAGAAAAGGTGCAAAAAGATCTGGAAGCGACACTCAAAAAACTCAAAACCGATTATTTGGATGCCTATCTCATTCATTGGCCAAACCGCGCCGTACCAATCGAAAAAACACTTTTGGCCATGGAAGATCTTAGACAACAGAACAAAATCACCCATATTGGCATATGCAATATCACTATTAATCATTTAAAGAAAGCGCTTGCTGTGGGTGTGCCGCTTTCGTGGGTACAAGTTGAAATGAATCCCAATTTCTTTGACCAGGCACTTTATACACTCTGTCGTGAAAATTCTATCGCTTACCAGACATGGCGACCTCTGGATTTTGGCAGACTTCATCAGGATAATTCGCTTATCAACATTGGCAAAAAATATAATAAATCAGCTTGTCAGGTTGCCTTAAGATGGATTGTACAAAATGGGTGTATTCCCTTACCTGGCAGCAGAAATAAGAATCATATTCAGGAAAATATCAATATCTTCGATTTCTCTCTTGCTGCAGAAGATATGTTATTAATTAATCAGCGGGCAATTCCGGGCAAACGTTTTAGACTAGAGTTAAGTTACGGCCTGGGTTTTACAGATGAGTTTGACTTGAACTATGAAGCTTGCTGGTCTCCATCAATTGAGACCTCAAAAAGAGTTAGTAAATGATTAAATCCAACTAATAAGGCAAATCAAAATTTTCTACTTTATTGACCGCTATAGCATTCAATGGAGTATGAACCAAGCCATCGCGATACTCGGAGCGTAGTAGCACAAATAGCAAACAAACAACGCAACTTATGTTGTGTATCGTCATCCAAATACTTTGTTGATTGAAACAGCAACCTCTTGTGCCACAAGGCGCTGTGAGGTATTAAAAGATACCGTGCCACCATTAAGCCCGCCATTAACCTCGGGTGAGAAAGAGAGACTGTTATTTGCTTTATAACGGTCCGTGATCGCATAACTGTAATTGAACTTCAGGAACCAGGTAGGATTTAAATAAAATGCCATACCTGTTTGTACTGCACCTCCCCATACCCATTTTGTATTAGAAAAACCATTGATATTACCGGCATAAAATCCAGAAACCGTATCGGAACTTGCATCTACAATATGTTTTGTTCTAAAGAAAGAAGGACCTACACCCAAATAGATAAAACTATTTATAAAAGAACGACCAATAAATAGCGGTAACATAAGTTCATCATTCACTCTTGTTTGGATAGAACTAATACTGATTTCATCTGTAACATTAACAGAGGGATTTATAAAATTGATGGAAGTACCTGGCTCCTGGAATCGATTATAACTGATTATTTTTGCCCGTGAGTATTGATACAAAAATTCGATCCCCCACAACCATTGACTGCCATTAAAATGTTGAAAATAACCTAGCTGACCTTCAGGAGCAAATACTTCTTTTGAGTTCGAATAAGAACCTGTTGCACCCGAAAACAAGCCTATGGGCACAAAACCACTAGTCGCATTGAGGCTCCCTGACATCTCAGAATGAATACGAAAAAATTATAGCTACCACCTAAACCAACGAAAAAGCCTGTTTGATTGGTTGGTATAATCGAAGCAAGTTCATTAGTTGCCGCAAACGTTACCGAAAGGAACAAACTTAAGGTTGATAGACACCATCCAATATGTTTCAAGCTAACCTCCATGGAATGCACTCAATAAAGCAGCAGTGGAGCACACTGCTACTCAATTCAAACACTTAGTAGTAACAGTTACTAAGCTTATCATTCGGGCAATTGCATTTTCCAGCAAAGGTAATATGCCCAGCACTATCAATTGATTGTACTGTACTGGTACAAGAAGGATTACCTCTGATCGTGATTGTTGCACCTGGAAAGACCAAATATTGTGGCCAGGGTGCGCCTGGCAACGTGCTTGCTTTGCCATCACTGCTCAGTGTGGCAGAGACCTCACTACCAGTACTCGGATTTTTTGCTTGATAACAAGCGTATAGGGATGTGCAAAACCTACGATTGTCAGTAAAGATCCTCTTGAAAATCCCTGGCATCCTGTTGCCGAAACCAATTTGTTCGTAGGAACAACTCCTGCTGCCTTTTGAGTACAATTGGAGTCAAAAAAGCCCATAATGTCCTTCTGCACTACTACCCTTATTTGGCTCGTCATAAGCTTCGAATGCCAGAACACCGATCGAATATCCTGAAGTGGCAACAAAATTAGATGTGCTGATTTGATAAAGCGCTTGATAATAAGTAGAAGCATTGGCTACAGAGGGCATACAAGGGCCTGGGGAATTACAAGCATACTCTGTCGTTGTCCCTGCTGTTGCCCAACCTGTTTCCGCCGCTAAAAGAACACGCCCAGGTGAATAAAATGGCTGCTGTGCCGCTGCTGGTAAAGCAGGAGGATTTGCTGAACCCACAACATGGATATAATCCCATGCTAACGAATTGTTGGGTTGAATAGTAGTCGCTAAAGGGGGAGTCCATACCGCCTGATTTGCT
This sequence comes from Legionella tunisiensis, assembly GCF_000308315.1. GTDB lineage: Bacteria > Pseudomonadota > Gammaproteobacteria > Legionellales > Legionellaceae > Tatlockia > Tatlockia tunisiensis. Next base: position 12,757 of record NZ_CALJ01000324.1, read on the forward strand.
GGCACTCCCCACTGAAAAGGATAAGGATCAAAAGCCAATGGAGCATCCGCCGAATAGCTGTTTGCCAAGGTGATCATGTCATTTGAGATTGCAACACTTGGTGTTACCAAATTACCACTGACCAACGCTGAGCTGACGGGTGTAGTAAGACCTACAGACGTTAGCGTACTTTGTAGTGCACTGACTGCAGAAGTTAAATAACTGATATTTGAAGTTACAGGATTGTTGCATGGTGAAATTGTATTGCCAGCCTCACAATAATTTTCATGCCCAGCCAATACAAGAATTACCGTATCATTAAAAATCGGTTTGGTTACCTGAGTAATTACTGCATTGAGAGTAGCCTGAGCACAGGGAATATAGTCTTGATTTGCAGGGGGAACTGGGCACGAACCACCACTGTAGGGTGAGTCTGCAGGTTGCTGGGGAATCACTGCTTCATAAATGACTTTCATCCCTAAAGCATGGGCTTGATTGATGATATCAACCCATGAATAAATAGTCGTCTGATATGAACGGACTGTACTAAATCCTGCCTCTTTCAATTGAGCCAATTCCGCGTAGATATTAGTAATCGGTGTACCCTGGCTATTACCTACAATAAAAACGTCATGATTATTTAACGGAACATTACCTGCATAATGATTTGGTTGATAGTCCACACCAATCAAGCCATTGAAATTGAAAGCAGCAGAAACCTCATCCACTATGCAAAAAGATACTGCAAATATAAATAATAATTTTTTAACTGATACAACATACGATTCATCCTTATCTTGGTATCCCTTCAATTTTATCGATCTATTTACGCCCAATGATTTAAGATGATGGTATTCTGAATTGGGTACTGAAAATAAAAATGAATTAGATATAAAATAGATTACCGTCTAGAATAAAATTAACCTATATACAAAACAAGGGATTGTC
>NZ_CALJ01000323.1 GCF_000308315.1 Legionella tunisiensis
CCCCCATCTTGAGAAAGTAAAAAGCCTTGCTGTGCAAGAACATGCCAGTGTTGTAGCTTTGTGCGCAGCAACCGAAGCAGAGCTTATCGATTTGGATGAAGCTGATCGTAAAGAATTCATGGTTGATTTAGGTCTTGACGAACCTGGTTTAAATCGTGTGATTCGTGCTGGTTATGAATTACTGGGTTTACAAACTTACTTTACTGCCGGCGTCAAAGAAGTGCGGGCCTGGACTATACGCAAAGGGGCTACAGCACCACAGGCAGCTGCAGTGATTCACACTGATTTTGAAAAAGGCTTTATTCGTGCCGAAGTAATCGCTTATGAAGCCTTTATTGCTCACCGCGGCGAGCAAGGCGCGAAGGAAGCCGGTAAGTTACGTCTGGAAGGAAAAGAATACATCGTCTGTGACGGCGATGTCATGCATTTTCGCTTTAATGTGTAGAGCTGATTTCTCGATGTGAAACCCGACATTGAATTTCAGGGTTTCACGATATATCAAATTACTCAGATCCGATTTTATGAGCCAATTCCCGGCGAAACTGCCTTTGCTAATGCTTCTTCTGGTGGCACCTCATCCGCTTCCAACACATCCAGTTTGACCTCTTTAAGAGAGCGACCACAATCAATATAAGCAAAGGATTGAGCAAAATCATGTAATTCCATTTCAAAGGTTGAACTGTTAGTTGATTTAATCATTAAATTCACGTTGCCCTCTTTATCAATCACTTCATAAGATTGTCTGCCACCAGAGAAAAAATAACGCAAAAACCAGGGAATGTTTTCATGGTGAGGGTTGCGTAAAATAACAAACTTTCGATGACTAATTTCACTTTCGCGAACCCCCATGATCGCATATGTATGCTCAGCAGTAATCCCGGCAGAAGGTATTTGGCGGGCATCCGCAACCACAGGTCGTTGCTCATCATAGGCTCGGATTAAATCCTCATAAAGTGCCAATTCATCTTGGGAATAGTGGGTTTCACTGGGTAAAATTTTACTTTTCTTAATCCATTCTATGACGGTGTTGGATGCAGTAGCAGTTGCTGGTTTATTATAAAGTTCTTGGCGTTGCTCTATAAAAGCAATCATATCTTCCTCAAAAATTACCGGCTTTGAAGCCAGAAATTTTTCCAAACTGGAGCGCTCTCGGATTACCATTTCCCACCAAATATTAAGAAAATCCTCATCACCAGAAAATACATGCTTAACCACATTGGCTTTCGTTGCCATTTTGTCCTGCGGGCGCAACAATAACATCAAGGTATGAATATCTTTACCCGAACAACCGTGCGTTGTTTTTTGATACAAAGTAGACAAGGGAGTACGTGCCTGTACCGGAAGTGCTATGCTTGTTTCAAATCCCCCAAGCATGGTTCTTAAAGCGGTGCGACTATCACTCTGATTAAGTACTTCGTTATAATTACCGCCTTTAAAGGCAACAAAAGCCTTTTCCAGAAAGCGAACCCATAAAGCACCAGAACTTAGAACCCCCCAGGATGTAGGTAGTGATTTTTCAACAGCAATCCACTGCGGCTTGTCATTTTTAAAAAATGAACATAAACCACTCCATCTTTTTCAATAAGCAGATTTCGAATATAGGACTCTCCATCAGGGAGAGCAAGAATTGCATTGATAACCGATAAGAAATCACAATCACCACTACGAACTCCTTGCGCAACATGCGTAATTGATAATTCCTTAGGATAAAATACTTCTTTTTGCGGCACATGCTTTACAGCAAAAAACCATAGCTGCCACTCGGATTTTCAACTTTTGGAATATTTTTAATCTCACCATACATACTGCCTAACCTGGAAACGAATTGACTACGTTAAATTTAGTAGAAATTAATTCATTATGCATACAATTAAATCTCCTGCAGTGAGAAGCCATCCATGAAATCATGAAGAAACTCTTGAAACCTCTACTAATCCATTTGAACAACTGATCTGATAAACCACCAAAATGAACTAAAAATAGCCTATACTACTGAGAAAATGATGCATAATTAAAAATTTGCAAACCACGAGGAGTTTTGCGAGCCATTGTAACGATAAATTGTGGCAATTTAGCGTGATTTTTTAACTAAAGGGAATTATTGATTTGGTACTAAACGCTATTTTCTTGGTTGAAAAGAGTAAATTAGCCATGAGGAAAAAAGATGTATCTGGTCAACAAATTAAAGGCATTTGCACGTGAACTATTAACTTCCAACAGTGCTCAAGGGCGCCAATATAGGTTAATCAATAATATCAGTATTGAGCTTATTATATTGGGTTCATTTTTACTTTATATCAATTTCGTGTGGCATATGTGGATGATGGTTCAGTTAGTGATTGCTGCCTGTGGGTTTGCTGCACTCAATCTGTTAATTTTAAAAAACCAAGAATACATCCTTGTGCGGACATTTCCTCACCTTGCTGGCCTTAGTTATTACTACCTTGGGGAACTACTGGATGGGAGGCTTATCAAGCTCTTATTTTGTCTGGTATTACGTCATTCCAATCCTGGCAGCCGTCACTATAAGCTGGTATGGCTTGGTTATCTATGCTGTCCTATGTCTAGTCATGGTGGTCTTCTTTTCAATGCAAGAGATCACGCCGATTTACCAATTATCGCCTTCCAATGCGCTACTCATGAATTTTATTAATATTTCTTTTTCTTTATTTGTTATTGTTATCACCTTATATGATGTTTTACGTGAAAATGAACGGTACGAAAGATTATTGAGCGAGAACAATTATCTATTGCAAACCGATAAGGAAAAATTTCATTACCTGGCTCGCTACGATACACTAACCAATTTACCAAATCGTACCTATTTTCAAATGCATATTCAAAATATGCTTGAGGCAGCTATCAATAAAAAATATTGTATCACTTTCTTTTTTATGGATTTAGATAAATTTAAACGGGTCAATGATGCTTACGGGCACGAATCCGGTGATTCCTTGTTGTTACAATCTGCCAAACGCCTGCAAAGCTGTTTCAGAGAAAATGATTTTCTTGCCAGACTGGGAGGAGATGAATTTATTGCCCTTATCATGCATCAAAGCGGGGATAAAATTTCCCAAACCATTGCTAAACGGATTGTGCAGCAATTTAACAAACCTTTTCCTCTGGAAAGACGCGACATAATTTGTCAGATCAGTATCGGTTTAGCTGTATATCCCTTAGATGCATTCGATGCCGATGAATTGCTCGCGAAAGCCGATGAAGCCATGTATAGTGCCAAAAAAGCAGGTGGTAATACTTATCGTATCACCAAACCAATCAAACGAGTTTATTCCTGAACATACAAACAAACCATGCTACCTACATTCGTGCTTTATGCCTGGGAGATAGATACTAAGATGCATTTACCTGTCTCGACTTGACATTAGACCAAGCCAGCCTTAGCATGCATACATTCTATGTTAGAGGATAAACAATGACAGTTGCCCGTTTAAGAGCACTGGTTAGCGAAGATTTTGATGCAGTAAATGCTCTAATCATTGATAAAATTCAATCACAAGTCGGTTTGATCGATGAGTTGGCACATCACATTGTTGAAAGTGGCGGCAAACGTTTACGACCTTTATTAGTATTGTTAGCAAGCCATGCTTGTGCCTATAAAGGCCAAGATCACATCGCACTCGCTGCAATGATTGAATTTTTCCACACAGCAACCTTGTTGCATGACGATGTCATTGATGAATCCACTCTACGGCGCGGGCGTGAAACTGCCAATGAAATATGGGGCAGCAAGGCCAGTATTTTGGTGGGAGACTACTTGTTCACCCAATCTGTTCAATTGATGGTGAATGTTAACCATCCTAAAATCCAATGCTTATTAGCAGATACTTCCCACCAGATTAGCTGTGGTGAGGTAAGGCAATTAGCTAATCGCCATAATTTTTCGCTTTCTGTTGAAGATTATTTTGCGGTGATTCGAGACAAAACAGCCTTGTTATTTGCCGCCTCTGCTGCAATTGGCCCTTTGTTAAGTAATGCAGGTGAAGAAATTGAAAAAAGCCTGTATGCCTATGGCTTGCATTTAGGCAATGCATTTCAACTGATTGACGATGCCTTAGATTACTGTTCCGACACGAAAACAATCGGCAAAAATATTGGTGATGATTTGGCTGATGGTAAAGCCACCCTCCCTCTCCTCCATGCCTTACAACATGGTACAGCTGTGCAGCAACAACTGATTCAAGAAAGCCTACGGGAAGGTAGTTTGCAAAATCTCACCGCTATCCTGGAAGCCATTGAAGCAACCGATGCCATTGAATATACGCGTAATTATGCAGCACTTGAGGTCGATCGAGCATTGTCGGCACTACAAATTTTACCTGATAGTGTTTATAAGGAAGCGCTGATAGAACTTGCGCAATTCGCTATTAAACGTGATCATTAGACGGAAAACGGAGTGTAGCTCAGCTTGGTAGAGCACTGCCTTCGGGAGGCAGGGGTCGCAGGTTCAACTCCTGTCACTCCGACCAATAAAATTTATTGATTAGATAATTAAGAATTTACGGCGTTATGATGATTGGACTCTAATGCTTCTTGAACCCTGCCAACATAGTTGACTCTGAGCTCATATTGAAGAAGATGATAGCATCGTAATAACTTCGTATAGCATACATTATACGAAGTTATACGACTCCTTGCGTCAACATGCGTAATTGTAAACCCGGAGACCGGCCGAAACGG
>NZ_CALJ01000322.1 GCF_000308315.1 Legionella tunisiensis
AAAATACATGGCGACATTGCCAATTTGGAAATTGATCATTTTTCGTGTAAAGCCTTATTGCCTTTAACGTTTATGAATCATAGCGGTTTAGCAACCAAGGAAACGTCACAGTTTTATCGCATTAAGCCTGATGAAATTCTAATCGTCCATGACGAATTGGCTCTCCCAGCTGGGCGCATAAAACTCAAAACTGGCGGTGGGCATGGAGGACACAACGGCCTACGCGATCTGATTGCACATCTGGGTAGCGCAGATTTCCATCGTTTACGGGTAGGGATTGGCCATCCTGGTCATAAGGATATGGTTTTGAATTATGTACTGGGCAAACCCTCCCAGCAGGATAGACAATTAATATTTGACGCTCTGGAAAGAGGTTTTGAGGTCATACCGGCTATATTGGCTGGCCAACTGGCAACCGCCATGAATACCTTAAATGGTTAATCAAAGTCAACTTTATAAATAACAAATAAGGTATACTACCGGATAAACGCATAGAAACATATTACTACGTTCTGCGCTTTATGCCTGAAGGATCTCTCAGACATAAAACGCGGTAAATAGACTATTGACGAATTTTGTGAGGGTATATTATGGGATTCAAATGTGGAATAGTTGGGTTACCTAATGTGGGTAAATCAACTTTGTTCAATGCATTAACCAAAGCAGGTATTGAAGCGGCAAACTATCCCTTTTGTACGATTGAGCCTAATGTTGGAATTGTTACTGTACCCGATCCACGCCTCGATGCACTAAGCGAAATTGTTAAACCCCAACAAGTCGTACCTACTACCATGCAGTTTGTTGACATCGCCGGACTGGTTAAAGGAGCAGCAAGTGGAGAAGGTCTTGGTAACCAATTCCTCGCCAATATCCGTGAAACAGACGCCATTGCCCATGTTGTCCGTTGTTTTGATAATTCCGATGTGGTTCATGTTGAGGGGCGCATCGATCCTCTCAGTGACATCGAAGTCATTAATACAGAATTAGCGTTGGCTGATATGGACAGCGTAGAAAAGGCACTGAATAAAGCAAGTAAAAACAGTAAAAGCGGCAATAAGGAAGCTCTTTTTGAAAAACAAACGCTTGAAAAAATCAAAGCGCATTTGGATGAAGGTTTCCCAGTGCGGACCCTGGTACTCACACCAGAAGAAGAATTATTCAGTCGACGCTTATTCTTGTTGACTGCCAAACCCGTACTCTATATCGCCAAT
>NZ_CALJ01000321.1 GCF_000308315.1 Legionella tunisiensis
ATCTGGTTGTGCATTATGCAGCCGAATGGCTAAGCTTCCGCCTCTTTCATCTCATCAATCAGTTGCATCAATGAATAACATAGCTGCTGCGTTCCTTCACCGGTCATAGCTGATATAGCAAATATTTTTCCTTGCCACTGCAAGCCATCGACAATGGCTTGCACCGTTTTTTGCCTTAGATGCTCATCGGGTAACATATCAATTTTATTGAGTACCAGCCATCGTGGCTTATCAAGTAACTCTGGATCATACTCTTTCAATTCATTGAGGATTGCTTTTGCAGATTCCACAGGATTGCTCTCATCCGCTGGAACAACATCTACAACATGCAACAAAACGCAAGTACGGGATAAATGCTTTAAGAAGCGATGACCAAGGCCCGCACCACTGGCCGCTCCTTCAATTAAGCCAGGAATATCAGCCATAACAAAACTTTTATGAACAGAAACTCTTACTACTCCCAATCCAGGGTGTAACGTAGTAAAAGGATAATCAGCAACTTTAGGTTTTGCACTTGAAACAGCACGAATTAACGTCGATTTCCCCGCATTAGGTAAACCCAGCAAGCCTACATCAGCCAACACACGTAATTCTAAACGCAGATGCCGGGATTCACCCGGGGTACCAGGACTGGTTTGCCGCGGCGCGCGATTAACACTACTCTTGTAACGGGTATTCCCTAAGCCATGAAAACCACCCTGTGCAACGAGCAAACGCTCACCCGCTTGTTTAATATCCCCCAAAAGCTCACCGGTATCAACGTCAAAAACCATGGTGCCCACAGGAACTTGAATGACACAATCATCACCTTTCTTGCCCGTGCAATTGCTCCCCATGCCCGGTTGACCATTTTCGGCTTTGTAATGGCGTTGATAGCGAAAATCGACCAAGGTATTTAAATTGGAATTCGCTTCAAGAAATACACTACCACCATCTCCACCATCGCCACCATCTGGACCCCCGAAAGGCACAAATTTCTCGCGCCTAAAACTTAAGCAACCATGGCCACCGTTACCGGCATCTACTTTAATCAGTGCTTCATCAACGAATTTCATGATTTACATCAACTCATAGGCTAAAAAAAAGCCCCGAATACCGGGGCCCAGAATGTGGAAAGTATAAATTAATTTTCAACGGCGGCGATCGTAACGTATTTACGATTTTTTAGCGCCTTTGACAACGAAACAAACTTGACCGGCAACCAAGGCATATAAGGTATGATCACGGCCAACACCAACACCTTCGCCAGCATGAAAACGTGTACCACGCTGACGCACAAGGATTTCACCAGCGTTAACCATTTGACCACCATAACGCTTTACACCAAGGTACTTAGGATTCGAGTCGCGGCCGTTACGTGTACTACCACCTGCTTTCTTATGAGCCATTTCTTTCCCCTCTTACTTGCTAATCGCAGTAATTTTTACCTGCGTATAATACTGTCGATGACCCATTTGCTTCATATGGTGCTTACGACGACGAAACTTGATAATTTTAACTTTCTTGTGGCGAGCGTGCTCTAGAACTTCAGCCTTAACAACTGCATTTTTAACGAGTGGTGCACCACAGGTGAATTTATCACCATCTGCAAGCATTAAAACTTCAGAGAAGCTGATCTCATTGCCAACGTCTTCAGGTAGCAATTCTAATTTAATAACATCGCCTTCTTTTACGCGGTATTGCTTACCGCCTGTCTTGATTACAGCATACATAGCTATTCTCCAACTCGCCTGCACGGCTCTCACAAATTCAACAAAGTGGCATATTCTATGAAATTACGGCGACGACTTCAAGTTGATTTTAAATTATTGTATACTGCGCCACCCTTGTCCCAATTTTGTTTTGGGTATTTGTCCTGGTCGCGGGCGAACTAAGGGTTTTACTTATTATTGATGGAGACTACTGATGTCAACAATCGTTTTAGAAGCTGAAGCAAGAAAAGACATAGGGAAAGGTGCGAGCCGCCGCCTTCGTCGTCTTGAAAACAAAGTTCCTGCCGTCCTCTATGGCGGAGACAAAAAACCACAATCGATTCATTTACTGCATAACAAAGTGGTAAAAGCGTTGGAAAGTGAAAGCATTTACTCCAGTGTTTTTGATTTAAACGTCGATGGTAAGGTTGAGCACGTTATCCTTAAAGCCCTACAACGCCATCCTTACAAGCCTGTTATTTTACACATGGATCTACAGCGTGTTTCTCCCAAGGATATCTTGGTTAAACAAATTCCTATTCACTTCATTAATGAAGAAACAGCGAAAGGAGTTAAAGCTGGCGGTATTATTAGCCATACCATGGTTCACGTAGAGGTAAAATGTCAGGTGAAAAACCTGCCTGAATTTATTGAAGTTGACATGGTAAACGTCGAGATGGATGATGTTGTCCACCTGTCTGATTTGAAACTGCCTAAAGGCGTTCAATTAACAGTCGATATCACTGATGGCAGCCATAATTTACCTGTCGTTAGCATTCACGCACCTAAAGTTGTAGTTATTGAAGAGGAAGAAAAAGCAGAAGAAGAAGCACCTGCTGCCCCAGCTGAAGAAGAAAAAGGTGAAGATAACGAGTAATACGCTCGGACTGATAATGACTTTGAAGGCGGGATTTTCCCGCCTTGTTTTTAGAACCGGCTCACTTAGGTGCTCTTGGTTCAACATACTAATTATTTAGACCTTCGTTATGACAATTAAACTAATCGTTGGCTTGCGTAATCCTGGTTCTGCCTATGAGCAAACACGACACAATGCCGGTGCATGGTTTGTCGAGGCGCTGGCTGGACGCTACAAAGCGTCTTTCAAAACC
>NZ_CALJ01000320.1 GCF_000308315.1 Legionella tunisiensis
CTTGATAAACCAATGAATCATGCTACTGCAGCCACACACCTTCATTTATTGAGTGGAAAACTCCATCAACAAATCTCCGCCTGTTGCCTTGTTAAAGCCGGTGATATTGTTTGGCAAGGCTATGAAACTGCAACTCTCACTATGCGGGAACTCAATACTAAAACCATCGAATCTTATTTAAAATTAGAGCAACCCTATCAAAGCTGTGGTGCCTATCATTACGAAGGAAGAGGAAAATGGCTCTTTCAGGATGTGCAAGGTAGTGACAGCACGATTCGGGGCTTACCCCTGCAATCTCTCATGCAAGCTTTGATAACTTATCAAATCGTCCTTTTTTAACCAGTTTTTCAGTTCGCAATTACAAAATTATTATTAGCAGGTATATACTTCTTTCATATAGGGATTTTTGGAGAATATCCATGACGGCAAAAGAAGCCAATACTAAGAAACCTCACAAACGCGCGCTTGGCTTAATCAACAGACCAGAAAAAACAACCACGATGGCAAAACAGACTTATGACCGTATTGCCTGTGTATTTCAAGGAGGCGGTGCTCTAGGAGCTTATCAGGTAGGCGCCTTTCGAGCCATCCATGAGCGCGGATATGCACCTAATTTTCTAGCTGGTGTATCTATTGGGGCAATCAATAGCGCCATTATTGCCGGTAATCCACGTGAAAAACAAATCGAAAAACTAATGGAATTTTGGGATATGATCACCCCGAAATTTTTGAGCGATCAGTTCATCGATTTTGATACCTTTGAGATAACCCATCATTTGCATAATCGTTTTGGTGCTTTACGTTCACTGTTTTTTGGTCTGGATGGCTTTTTTAAACCACGGTTTATTCCGCCCACGGCCCTTACGCATGATACTCCCGATCAACTAAGTTTTTATGATACAAGCGAACTGTACCATACCTTAGAAAATCTGATTGATTTTGATCGAATCAATGATAAAAAAGTGACCTTATGTCTTGGAGCAGTCAATATTACTTCCGGTGAAATGATATTTTTCAATAATGAAATGATCACCATCACCCCTGAACATGTTATGGCAAGTGGCGCCTTACCTCCTGGTTTTCCAGCCATTAAAATCGGCGAAGACTATTATTGGGATGGAGGTCTTTATGCTAATACTCCCTTAGTGACCGTACTTGATGCCCTACCAGAACAAGATACGCTGTGCTTTGTTGTGGATTGTTTCTCTTTAAAAGGACCATTGCCGCAAACCATGGATCAACTTGAAGAGCGACAAAAAGATATTCGTTATGCCAGCCATTCACGCCGCCTCACCAATGTTTATACCAGTCGCCAAAATTTACAGGCAGCTATCCAGTTTTTAAGTAGCAAACTAACCCCTGAGGCGCAAAAAGATCCCGAAGTACGAAAGATATTGGCACTTGGTCATGAGAAACGGTTCAGTGTCGTGCACATTATTTATAGTGGCACCCCTTATGCTCATTCTTTTAAAGACTATAATTTTATACGTTCCGCCATTAACTTTCGTATGGAAACAGGGTACAAAAATGCTCTTGCGGTACTTGATAACCCTGAGTGGGAAAAAATCACAAAAAACCCTAGCCTGCTCGATTTATGGGGTACCCCCTGATTATTTTGAGCAACATTAGGACTAACATTTCGCTAGCTTGAGTAATTATGGCTTGAAGTTCGGGCATTGCTGCAGAACACAGAAAACCAAGCCATAATCGCCAAGCAAGATGGAAGGTATTTTTAACCCTGAGCAATTTTCCCTAACTTTGCAATTACTTGATCACCCATCTCTGTCGTGGATAGTAATCTACCCCCGGCGTCATAATATCCCTGGTACGGTATCCTCGATCCAGTACGTCTGTTATTGCCATTTCAATCATTTCAGCCTCTTTTTTAGCTTGAAAGTATGGTGAAACATCATCGCAACACTCAGCATTGCCCCTAAGGGATTGGCCATACTGCAACCTGCAATATCGGGCGCACTCCCGTGAATAGGCTCATAGAGAGAATGCTTATTCCCCAATGAAGCAGAGGGCAGCATCCCGAGAGAACCCGTTAACATGGATGCTTCATCCGATAAAATATCACCAAACAAATTAGCAGTTAATACGACATCAAATTGGTTAGGATTACGAATAAGCTGCATGGCAGCATTATCAACATACATATGCGACAAAAGGATATCTGGATACTCCTGGTCACGAATCGACTGAACAGTTTGACGCCATAAAGCAGAGGTTTCCAAAACATTTGCCTTATCCACTGAACAAACTTTTTTATCGCGCTGCCTTGCCAAATCAAAAGCAACTCTGGCAATGCGAGCAATTTCCGTCGTGGAATAACACATCGTGTTAATAGCAACCTGTTCTTCTCCTTCTCTAGTCATACCGCGCGGTTGCCCGAAATAAACATCGCCTGTTAATTCACGCACGATCATTAAATCCAGATCGGTTATCAACTCAGGTTTTAGTGGAGAAGCATCAACCAATGCGGTAAAAAATGTTGCTGGACGCAGATTAGCAAACAATCCTAATTCTTGTCGAATTCTCAGCAAGCCTTTTTCAGGCTTATTCGCTTCCTCGACAACATCCCATTGAGACCCACCTACAGCCCCAAGTAAGACAGAATCCACTTGCTTTGCCAAAGTAATTGTATTTTCTTGCAGCGGAGTACCACTTTGTTCAATAGCCGCCCCTCCAATTAAATCATGAATTAACTCAAAGCGATGTCCAGCATGTTGATTAAACCAAGCGAAAAATTTTGCTTGCTTCCACTGTTACTTCAGGTCCAATTCCATCACCAGGTAAGATCAAAATCGTTTTAGTCATTTTTTTCTCCAACATATAACCAGGGCTGTCTTCTCTTTTGATTTTGTTCGAAAGCGGTAATTTTCGGCTCGTAAACTAAGGTTCGGTTAATTTCATCAAGCCCTTGTAAAAGTTGATCGCGTCGATAACTGTCGATAGAAAATAAGATTTGTAATGAATCAACTTGTATCCATTGACTTTCTAAATCAACAGTAATCAATTTATCCTTTCTAATTACCAAAGACTGAATCGTTTCCGACGATAATTGAATTGGTAATAAGCCATTTTTGAAACAATTATCATAAAAAATATCAGCAAAACTAGGTGCGATAATTACTTGAATCCCAAAATCAAGCAGCGACCACACCGCATGCTCACGACTTGAACCACAACCAAAATTCTTTTCTGTCAATAAAATACCAGCACGTTGATACGCGGGTTTATTCAAAACAAAATCAGCCTTTAATTGATCCGCTTCATCATATCGTAGTTCGGCAAAGAGGCATTTCCCCAAGCCCGTTCTTTTTATCGTTTTAAGATATTGCTTGGGAATAATCATATCGGTATCAATATTAGCAATTGGCAAATGAGCCGCAATACTAGTAATTTTTTTAAAAGCTCGCATGTTTACCTCTCATTATTCAGTGTTCTGACATCCGTCAAATAACCTGTAATCGCCGCTGCCGCAGCCATTGCTGGACTCATCAAATGGCTACGTCCCCCCACGCCCCTGCCGTCCTTCAAAATTGCGATTTGAAGTCGACGCACAGCGCTCACCCGGATTTAATTTATCTGCATTCATCGCTAGACACATTGAACAACCTGGTTCTCGCCAATCAAACCCACTAGCAATAAAAATTTTGTCTAACCCTTCTGCTTCTGCTTGAGCTTTGACCAACCCAGAACCGGGAACTACCATTGCCGAAACACGGGATGCTATTTTACGTCCTTCCAAGACGTTGGCTGCTTCGCGTAAATCTTCAATACGAGCATTCGTACAAGAGCCAATGAATACTTTGTCGATAGCAATGTCTTGCAGCCGCATGCCTGGTTGCAAACCCATATATTGCAAAGACCGTAACATGCTCTGCTGACGAAGAGGATCTTTTTCAGCCGCCGGATCAGGGACTAAAGCATCAATAGGCAGAGCATTTTCAGGACTTGTTCCCCAGGTAACATAAGGAACAAGTTCATCAGCCTGTATCGTCATTTGCTTGTCATAATGAGCACCAGGATCAGAATAGAGTGATTTCCAATAGTTGACCGCTCTATCCCACAGGTCTCCTTTCGGGGCATAAGGTTTTCCTTGCAAATACTCAAAAGTCACTTCATCAGGTGCAATTAAACCCGCCCGTGCACCTGCCTCAATAGACATATTACAGATTGTCATTCTAGCTTCCATGGATAATGATTTAATGACATCTCCTGTGTACTCAATCACATAACCTGTCGCACCTGCTGTACCAATTTTAGCAATGACCGTTAAAATGAGATCTTTTGCAGTGACCCCCTCAGGCAAATGACCCTCTATGGCAATGCAAAAATTCTTTGCCTTTTTCAATTGAAGTGTTTGAGTAGCAAAAACATGCTCTACTTCACTGGTGCCGATACCAAAAGCTAAGGCACCAAAGGCTCCATGGGTTGCAGTATGGCTATCACCGCAGACAATAGTTGTACCCGGCAAAGTAAATCCCTGCTCCGGCCCAACAATGTGAACAATTCCCTGTCTTTTATCCAACAGTTCAATGTAAGAAATGCCGTGTTTGAGGCAATTCTCTTGTAAGGTAGCCACTTGTGCGCGCGACTCTGGATCCGCAATGCCTAAACGGCGATTACTCGTGGGCACATTATGATCGCTGACCGCTAAGATACTATCTGGACGGCGAATCTTCCTGCCAGCCAGTTCTATTCCCTCAAAAGCTTGTGGACTAGTTACCTCATGAATTAAATGTTTATCGATATAAATCAGCGAAGTACCATCCTTCATGCCACAAATCTTATGCTGCGCCAGAATCTTGTCGTATAATGTTTTCATACTCATGTCCCCTCACTAATTTGTTGTATGCTGCCGCGATCGTTTTACTCATATTTCCTATGGCAAAACGGTGATTACCAATTTGCCCCACAGGCGCTACTTCCACTGCACTACCTGTAATAAAGATTTCATCTGCCTGGGCAATTTCATGCGGATAAATATGGCGCTCAATCACGGGAATATGATGTTTTCGAGCCAGTTTTATGATGATTTGACGAGTAATTCCATTTAAGAAACAATCTGCAATCGGTGTGTAAATAACACCATCTTTCACCATGAAAAAATTAGCCCCTGTGCATTCTGCGACATAGCCACGATAATCCAACATCAATGCATCGTGAAAACCTGCGCGCTCAGCCTTGTTTTTACTCAAAGAACCAATCATATATAATCCAGCAGCCTTTGCTTTGACTGGTGCCATCGAAGGTGATGGCCTTACCCAATCTGCCCACATCAGCTTTAATCCTTTGTTAAATAAATCCTCTGCTGCGAAATAAGAACGCCACTCCCAAGCAGCAATAGCCACTTGCACCGAGCAAGTTTGTGAGGCAACGCTTAAGGTTTCGGTCCCACACCAAGCAATTGGCCGTATGTAGGCATTCTTTAATTGGTTTCTTTTGAGCAATTCACGGGTAACAGCATTCAATTCGCTGACTGAATAAGGAATTTTGAATCCTAAAATAGTGGCTGACTCATGCAAACGCTTATTATGCTCAGTTAATTTAAACACCTTACCTTCATATGCCCGCTCTCCTTCGAAAACAGAACTCGCATAATGCAAACCATGTGTTAAAACATGGGTTTTAGCCTCATCCCAAGGCACAAACTCCCCATTCAGCCAAATAACTTGCGGTTTAGCTTCATTTAACGCGATGATCTGAGATGCTTTATCACTAACTAAAGCAATAATATCGTCATCACAGATCTGCTTCTTGGTATCACCTAAGCGCTTAAAACAGTCAAATACGCGAGTAAAATGAGTATCGTTTAACTCAATACCCAACGTCTTTAATTTATCCCGCAAGGCCGCACGACCTGAGTGTTTGCCTAATACCAGCTCTGATTCACTAAAACCAACTGATTCAGGACTGATAATTTCATAGGTTTCACGGGCTTTCAGCATCCCATCCTGATGAATTCCGGACTCATGAGCGAAAGCATTGGCTCCGACAATCGCTTTATTTTTTGGATCGCAAAACCCGTTGCCGCCGAAACCAGTTTCGAAACGGCAGCAATATGCTTGGGATTAACTTGAGTCGTGTAGTTGAATTGATCGCGGCGGGTTTTGATAGCCATCACAATCTCTTCCAGCGCCGCATTACCAGCACGCTCACCAATACCATTGACGGTACATTCTACTTGCCTGGCACCGGCCGAAATTGCTGCCAGCGAATTAGCAACTGCTAATCCAAGATCGTTATGACAGTGCACCGAAATAATTGCTTTATCGCTATTCGGAACCCTCTCTCTTATGGTTCGAATCAGCGCCGCATATTCACTCGGAATAGCATATCCTACTGTATCAGGAATATTAATCGTGGTTGCCCCTGCCCTAATCGCTGTTTCCACAGCACGCGCGAGAAAATCAACTTCACTACGAGTAGCATCCATCGCTGACCACTCGACATTGGCACACAACGTTCTGGCATAATGCACAGACTCATAAATCGCTTGCAGTACCTCTTCTTGAGTCATTTTTAATTGATACTGCATGTGAATCGCGCTGGTCGAAATAAAGGTATGAATTCTAGGGTTGAACGCTGACCTCAAGGCAGCATGTGCAGTCTCTATATCCGTTTTTTTGCGCGAGCCAAACTGCAGACAGAAGCGTTTTTTACTTGCTTGCAAATGGTTTCAATGCAATTGAAATCCCCTGGCGAAGCGATAGCAAACCCCGCTTCTATGACATCCACTCCCATATTATCCAAGGCTTCAGCAATATTGATTTTTTCAGCTAAAGTCATTGTCGCACCAGGGGCTTGCTCACCATCTCGTAAGCTTGTATCAAAAATTATAATTTGCTCAGTCTTTTTCTGTTCCATTTTTTATACCTCTTAAGATAAAAAAAGGCGCCTCTGTAGGCGCCCTTGGTATTAGGCCAATCTTGGATAAGCCGTTACCTAAGTCGCCCGAAATCAAGGCAAAGGAGTCGGCTAAGAAGAAGTACTGAAGTAGATAAAATAGATGTAAATAAACCAGCTTTGCAGCCATACATAAAATAATTAATTTTATAACAGTGATTGGTTTGTTGAATTGTCATAACCTTCTTCTCTTTTAACCTCGATTTCTTTAAGGATGTTTTGTTTTGCAGTTCTGGAGAGCCTGACTTAGCGTTGCAAAACAAAGCATGGCCGCTAAGAAAGGCGACTAAGGCTAAGTAGAAGGTTAGAGTGGAGATTCAAAACTTGATGAGCAGGAACAAAAGCACTCTCTACAGAGTTCATCTGTATCGCTTGTGCATTTTGCTGGTGCTTTGACATCATATAAGTACCCCTGTTCATTTTTTTAAACTACCAGATTAAAATATATGCTGTCAACAATATTTTTTAACAAAGCAACGTATTCATAATAAACAAAACAAATTCTTAAGATTGAAGAACAAACCTCAGTCAAGGTACTCTTTGGTAAAAACACGCTTCAATTTCAACGAACGCCGCTTAATGCCAAGGATAGCAAATTTTGAAATTACTCTTTGTTTATATTGATTTTCTTTACCAAGTTATTCAACAATCTTTTTACCGATTATCAATTGATCTGCCATGACCTCTTTTTCAACCCCAATGCTTAGCACAGCCGACAAAATTGCTCCCGGGCGAGAGGTTCCCAATGGCAAAATAATTTTACTTGCTACTTTGGGTGGTGCAGCAATTGGTACGGCTGTAGCAGGAATCCGCCTTGGTATCGGCTTGATGCAAACCATGTTGTTTGGTGCGGATGTTAATCTTTATAACGCGGCACATGTTGCTCCCTGGCGACTCATGACCATCATTTTGCTAGGCAGTTTATTACTTGGCTTGCTCCTCGTTCTTGCTGGCCATTTTAACCGCCTTGCCATCGTTGACCCTGTAGAGGCCAATGCACTTGAAGGTGGAAAAATGTCCTTCATTGACAGCTTAATTCTCGTCGGATTATCAGCTGTCTCTATTACGATTGGCGGCTCGGTGGGCTTTGAAGCAGCCATGACTCAACTTGGTGCAGGTACATTAAGTGCTATCGGACAACGTTTAAAACTCCCACGCAGTGATTTAAGAATATTGGTTTCCTGCGGTACAGGTGCTGGCATTGCTGCCATTTTTGGCGCACCCTTAGCAGGCGCTTTCTACGCGCTAGAATTAGTTATTGGTGGTTATGGTATGCGCGCCTTGCTGCCAACACTCCTGGCCAGTGCGATGAGTAGTCATTCCATTTATGTTCTTATTAGCTATCAGCCTATTTTCCTTGCTTCTAATTTAGGCATACCAGCACTCTGGCATTTTCCGCTGGCTTTAGTCACGGGACTTGCTGCTGCAATTGTCGGTATTGCAGTAATGCGGGGAACAACTGCGTTTGAAAATTTACTTAAATTGGTTAAGATACCTGCCGCCTTAAAACCTGTCATTGGCGGCTTCATCTTAGCCTCTATTTCGCTATATATCCCCCAAGTCATGGGCCCTGGTCATCATAGTATCGAGCAAATTCTTGCCGGCCACGATTTAATTGGCTCAACGTTGGCTCTTTTACTGGCAAAAATAGCTGCTTCAGTCGCCTGTGTTGGCTCAGGATTTCGTGGCGGTCTATTTTCTACCTCCCTATTTATGGGAGCAGCACTAGGCTCTCTTATTCATAGTCTTCTCATTGTTCCTTTTTTAGGCTCTCAGGCTCCCCTTGATCTGGCAGTTATTGCTGGTATGGCAGGGGTCGCTACTTCGATTATTGGTACTCCTATAGCCATTGTCTTGCTAACGCTGGAAACAGCCGGTCTACAAGTTGGAGTAGTTACCACTGCCATTACCGTTGTTATTGCCAATTATCTAACTCGCTACTGGTTCGGTTACTCATTCTCAACTTGGCGTTTCCATGTGCGTGGTAATGATTTATCCAGCCCACGTGATATCGGTCGTTTGCGAAGTTTAACATTTGCTGATTTAACGCTTACTGATCCACCACGTGTACCCCTGAATCATTCAGTGCGTGAATTACTACCACTCCTCAAAACAAACAATGAAATCCTTGCAGTCGAAGAGCAAGAGCGTTTTATTGGTTTTATTCGCGCCCAACATTTACTTGCCTCTGCGGTAACCAATCCACCACTACCACTGGATAAGCTTATTGAAAAACCAAGATTCTGTGTTCACGCCACTGACTCTCTAGCGCAATATATTGAATCCAATAAAGAAAATGTTATGAATGAATTGATTGTCCTTGATAACAAAGAACAGCTCTTGGGGTTTACAACAGAAGCAAATGTCTTACGGCGCTATTTAGAGGAAATCCTTACTCTCGATCGTGAGGATGCCAACGCACCCTTAGTCAACTCTTTGAAATAGACCTGGTTAATAGTAATTAAGAACCATATCCAAACTTTGAATAATAAACGGAGAATTACCTTTAGAAGTAGGCAAAATCAATAAAGAAAACTTAATATCTTGATGCAACTCGGGAATATAAAAAGCAAGATTGACTCGCCAGCATGCTACGCCAGCACAATTACCCTGCGATACCACCGTAGCAGGCGATTGTAATTGTGGATGCAAAATCAGTTTTTGTTGATATATCAAATCCAGCTTATCATTAAAAAACTCTACCATGGGCCACCAGGCACTAGGCATGTAATAGTGCTGAACTGACGTATCATCGGGGGGATCATTATAGCTGACTGACAATGTTTCCATAAGTATTTTCTCAGCCCAGCTACAGACTCGTTGATCACTATTATCAGCATTCGCAAGAGAGATAAAAAGAAAAGGTAAGGCTAATAAGAAAACAAAGAGGCGGAATTTATCCATAGTTTTTCCCTTTACGCTCTTTATAGTAAACTAGGTATCCTTACAACCTAGTTATTCGCCTTATCAGTATAGCAAAAATAGATTGACAAGTGGGGCGTTGTAAATACTACTAAAATTAATAGATGTATTCTAATTACTGTATTATAGAGCTTTGACGAAGCTACTTAAACCTCATAGGAGTTTTGTATGCGATTAATGCATGGAATTTTTACCCTGATGTTCTGCTTACCCGTTTTAGCCGCTGAGCCAGTTGCTACTACAAATGATGACGCCAAAGCACTTCATTTAAACTGGCTTGATACGAGTATTACACCCAATCAAGATTTCTTTACTTATGCGAATGGCACCTGGCAAAAACAAAATCCCATTCCTCCTGAATATGCCAGCTGGGGTACATTTTATATCCTGCAAGAGAAAAATCAAAAACGATTCATCAAATGCTGATTCAAGCAGCCGACAACAAACAAGCAAAGCCCGGCAGTATTGAACAAAAAGTTGGTGATTTTTATTTCAGTGGTATGGATGAAGCGAGTATTAATAAATTGGGTGCCATGCCTTTAAACACCGAATTTGCCCGTATTGATTCCATAAAAAATTTGACTGATTTACAAACGGTCATTACTCATCTGCAACTGATTGGTGTCAATGCCCTGTTTGGTTTTGGCAGTATGCAAGACTTTAAAAATAGTAGCGAAATGATCGGGGCTGCCGTGCAAGGCGGCTTGGGCTTACCTGATCGCGACTACTATTTAAAAGACGATAAAAATTTCAGCAAATTCGCAGTGCCTATGTGCAGCACATCGCTAAAATGTTTGAATTATTAGGTGATACACCCACACAAGCCGCCGCTGCAGCCAAGACTGTAATGACTATTGAAACAACCTTGGCTAAAGCATCGATGTCACAAACAGCACAGCGCGATCCGCACGCTATCTATCATATGATGGATATGAAACAACTCGATAAGATTACCCCCAATTTTTCATGGCCACGTTATTTTAACACCATCGGTCAACCAGACATAAAACGCATTAATTTAGCAATGCCTGAATTTTTTACTAAGGTAAATGAACTGTTACCCAGTGTTTCTCTCGATGATTGGAAAATTTATTTACGTTGGCATTTAATCGATACCTTCGCTTCCTATTTATCGCAACCCTTTGTTGAACAGAATTTTCGTATGGTTTCTGCTTTAACAGGCACTGAAAAATTACTGCCACGCTGGCGACGAGTGGTCAATACAGAAAATGAGGCGCTAGGATTCGCTATTGGTAAATTGTATGTAGAAGAATATTTCTCTCCTGACTCCAAAAAGGAGGTATTGGAAATTTTACATAATATCCGTCAGGCATTGCGCAAAGATCTGACCACACTTAGCTGGATGACTCCCGCGACACGTAAAGCCGCCTTGCAAAAATTAGCGATGATTGAAGAGCGTGTTGGTTACCCGAGTAAATGGTGGGATTACTCGACCTTAAAGATTGATCGCGGCCCCTATGTGCTCAATGTAAGTCGTGCTAATGAGTTTTTGATCAAGCGTGATCTCAACAAAATTGGCAAACCGATTGATAGAAGCGAATGGGGTATGACACCACAAACCATTAATGCTTACTATGATCCCTCCATGAATAATATCAATATTCCAGCAGGTATTTTGCAACCACCTTTCTTTGATCCTAAAGCACCGGCTGCTGTCAATTATGGTGCAATTGGCTTTGTCATTGGCCACGAGATAACACACGGTTTTGATGATCAAGGTGCTCAATTTGATGGTCACGGTAATTTAAAAAATTGGTGGACAGCAGAAGATTTAAAGAAATTTCAGGCAGCAACCAATTGTATTATGAAGCAATTTTCACAATATAAGGTAAATGGTGATTTACCAGTACAAGGCAAATTGGTAATGGGTGAAGCAACTGCTGATCTCGGTGGCCTCACGCTGGCTTATCATGCCTTTCATGCTTCTAAAGAGTATAAAAACGCTAAAACCATCAATGGATTTACGCCCGATCAACAATTCTTTTTAGGCACAGCACACGTTTGGGCTTCTAACGTCCGCCCTCAACAGCTACGTAATATGGTCACAACCGATCCACATCCACCCATGATTTATCGTGTTAATGGAACTTTAGCCAATATGCCACAATTTCAGGCTGCTTTTGCCATTTCGGAGCCAAGTCCAATGATTAACCAGAATCGTTGTGTTATTTGGTGATCTCAAAAGGTAGCGCCTCCGCGCTACCTTTGGGTGTGATTAAAATTGCGGCCAATTCAAAGAAATCGTCAAGGACGGCTCCTTTGAATTGGCCGCAATTTAGTAAAAGATTCTGCTTTTTCAATTAATGTTCGCCCAAGCCTTTAACCTCTTTCTGCCCCTTACACAGAGTCATTTAATGTAGAACGTCATGCAGTGATTCTCGGGTTAACTCAAGGTATCGAAAAATCGGAAATTACAGAAGAAAACTACCGTGCACTTTTCACAGTGTAAAATAGCTGAATAACAAGAACGTTGATTAGCAAATCTAGAGCTGTGCTAATACCTCCTGTAAATGCTTCACAGCAATCACCTCCATCGGCAAAGCGCTTTGTTTGGGAGCATTAGCAAACGGCACGATAGCCCGCTTAAAGCCATGCTTAGCTGCTTCACGCAAACGTTCCTGACCACTTTGCACAGGTCTTATTTCTCCTGCTAGACCTATTTCTCCAAAAATAATGGTTTCACGATCAAAAACCCGATTACGGAGGCTGGAAACTACAGCAGCCAATAAAGCCAAATCGCTGCCTGTTTCTGTGACTTTGACACCGCCAACTACATTGATAAACACATCTTGATCGAAAGTAGCAACCCCTCCATGACGATGCAATACCGCCAATAAAATAGCCAGGCGATTATGCTCAAGGCCTGCCGTGACTCGCTTGGCTTGCTGGCCATGAGCCTCATCAACCAAAGCCTGTACTTCAACCAACATTGGCCGTGAGCCCTCCCAGGTTACCATAACAGCACTCCCAGGCGTTGCTTCTGGCTGACGGGACAAAAAATGGCTGAAGGATTAGCCACCTCTTTCAAACCACGATCAGTCATTGCAAAAACACCTAATTCATTCACTGCACCAAAACGGTTTTTGATAGCACGAATTACTCGAAAACGACTATCACTCTGACCTTCGAAATACAAGACGCTGTCAACCATATGCTCTAATACTCTAGGACCTGCCAAAGCGCCTTCTTTTGTTACATGCCCCACAATAAACACAGCAGTCTGAGTCATTTTGGCAAAACGGACTAATTGCGCTGCTGATTCCCTGACCTGACCTACACCACCTGGTGCAGAACTTAACGTGTCGGTAAAAATGGTTTGTACAGAATCAATCACGACAACACGCGGTTTTTCCTGCTGTACATGACTGAGGATAATCTCTACCTGTGTCTCTGCTAACAAACGTAAATTCGCCAGAGGTAATTGTAGGCGCTTAGCTCGCATCGCTACTTGTTGCAAAGATTCTTCACCGGTGACATAAAGGACTTTCTGCGTTTGGGATAAATTTGCTAACGTTTGTAGTAATAAAGTTGATTTACCTATACCGGGATCACCACCTATCAATACCACCGAGCCGTCCACCAGACCACCACCTAACACCCGATTTAATTCCGACAAACCGCAATCCATACGCACCTCTACATCAAGCACAACCTCTTCAACAGAAGTCACTGCCGAACGCTGATTAGCATAATGCCCCATTCGAGTATTACGTCCTGAAGAAGTAATTCCTTCTTCACTCACGGAATTCCAGGCAGCACATTGCGTGCATTGGCCAGCCCACTGAGAAAAAACTGCTGCACATTGATTGCAAACATATCGGGTCTTAGTTTTCATCTATTCACTCACTATCCCAGGGACTATTTTTTAGCCACTAATCCTGCATGAATACCTAAAATCATGCAATTAAATTTGCCACAGGTAAGAAAATTATTTTTTATCAAGCCATGTTCTTGTTTCAAAAAGGCTCTGCCACTAAAATTAGTTCATTTAAACTGAAGAAGAATACTTTGAATCAACTTAACAAAAAACCTTTCCATTGGGCAGTCGTTGGGGCAGGACCTGCAGGAATCGCTGCCGTAGGAAAATTACTGGATAACGGTATTCATCCACAGCATATTTTATGGCTTGATCCGCATTTCAAGGTAGGTGATCTAGGCCAATTATGGCGCCATGTCTCCAGTAACACGACTGTAAAACGCTTTGTTGATTTTTTACACGCAGTTGATTCATTTAACTATAAACACGCTACCATTGATTTCCAGCTTAATCGCATAGAACCGGAAAATACTTGCACCTTACTCGAGGTTGTTAAGCCATTACAATGGGTTTCAGACCATTTAACACCAAAAGTCGTTGCCCAACAAACAACAGTACATAGTATGGCCTTGTCCGAGCGCACGTGGTCCCTGAATACTGACACCCAAATCTTCAAAGCAAAAAATGTAATTCTAGCTACTGGTGCGGTACCCTCAAGCCTGAATTACCCTGGTGTGGATGTTATCCCTTTCGATATAGCCATTGATAAAGATCGATTGGCTGCGACCGTCAACACTAACGAAACTTATGCTGTATTTGGTTCTTCTCACTCAGCAATCATCATCGTGCGCTATCTGGTTGAGTTAGGAGTGAAAAAATTATTAACTTTTACCGTTCTCCTTGTCGTTATGCGATCGATATGGGTGATTGGATCTTATTTGATAATACCGGGCTTAAGGGACAAACAGCCACCTGGGCCAGGCAGAATATCGATGGTGTTTTACCTCCCAATCTTGTGCGATACAACACCAGTGAACCTAACATTGCACGCTATCTTCCTGAATGCGACAAAGTCATCTATGCTGTTGGGTTTGAAAAACGCAAAAATATTGTCATTGGTGATTATGAAGATACTCATCATAATCCACATGTGGGCATCATAGGACCAGGGTTATTTGGTTTGGGAATCGCCTACCCGGAAATGAAAGCGGATCCTTATGGCAGTATTGAATCTCAAGTAGGATTATGGAAATTCATGGTTTACCTAGACAAAGTTATTTCAACCTGGTTCAAGTACCCTACTTAAACAACGTGCGCCTTCTCTTTTGGGCATTTATTTTGTCATCCCCAGGACCTTTTTCACACAAAAGCTGTTGAAACTTCATGATCAGGCAGTATACTGCCATCATTTGCCAAACTAGGCTGGCAGCAATGACAAAACCTATTCATTTTGAAAAAACCATGATTGAACTGGAAGAAATCGTCATGCAATTAGAAAAAGGAGAATTAACGCTTGAAGATTCTCTAAAACAATTTGAAAAAGGAATCACACTTGCGCGCCGATGCCAGGAAGTTTTAAGCCAAGCTGAGCAGAAAATTGAGATGCTCACTCTGTCTAACCTTAAAGATAGCGAACAGTTCGATGACCAATGAAAATATCAGCCATTATTTGACTCATCATGAATCGGTCCTTCGCCAATTAGTTTTGTCAGCCGAAATTCCTGCTGAACGAATCAAACATGCTATGCTCTATGCCCTTTTTCCAGGCGGTAAACGTCTACGACCGACCTTAGCCTATTTATGCGGTGAAATAATAGCTATCGCGCCAGCTGTTCTGGATATTATTGCTGCAGCAATTGAGCTTACCCACTGTTATTCCCTGGTCCATGACGATCTACCTGCTATGGATGATGATGATATGAGACGAGGTAAACCCAGTTGCCATAAAGCATTCGATGAGGCAACCGCAATTTTAGTTGGGGATGGTATGCAAGCTCTAGCCATTGAAATCCTGCTTACTCACTTACCAAAGCATTTACCTCTCGCACAATCAATTGAAATAACGCGAGAATTGGTAAATGCCAGCGGTCCAGCTGGCATGGTCAGTGGCCAAAGCCTTGATCTCTCCGAGTTATGCAAACCTACGATTAACGAATCACAGTTACGTAAAATTCACTCTCTGAAAACTGGAAAGTTGATTCTGGCCTGTTTCAACATGGTATTAGCAGCAGCCTCCGAGCCCTCTGTGAGCACAGCAAACGCTTTACGCAGTTACGCAACCCATCTAGGTTTAGTCTTTCAAATGCAAGACGATTATCTTGATTACTACGCTAAGGGCGATTTGCTTGGTAAAGGCCGAGCTTCAGACGCTGCCAATCAAAAACTGACGTTTACCAGCCTTTACAGTCAAACAGAGCTTTTTGATCTGATTGCCCAGCACTTCCAACTAGCAAGAAACGCTCTCGCTCCCTTGGGGACGCAAGGAAACGATTTACTGCTCTTCACAGATTCTCTCCATCAGCGTAGTCAATAAACGCTTTGTCGATTGCATAAAAATCAAACTCGCCTTACTCGCTAAGAATTAATTATGGTATTCTATAGTTAACTAAAAATTCTGCTGCAATAGCGGATTACACGTCATTGCCACTGCAAGTGATGGAGAAAGAAATGAACCTGTTCGACCCCGAAAAATTACTCAATATTGGTTATGCCATCAGTTTGTTTTTAGTAGGCTATATAGTCGCCAAGCGACTGGGCATTATTGCCGAACGTGCTCTTGTTAATCACTTTTCTCGCCACCATACAATGCTCATTAAGCGTTCGGTTTTTATGTGGTTTTACTATTTTTCGTGGCCAGCCTCCAACATCTTGGTTTTCACTTAAGTGTCTTGTTAGGAGCTGCCGGCGTTTTTACCGTTGCAATCAGTTTCGCCTCACAAACCGCTGCATCCAACTTAGTCAGTGGTATTTTTTTACTTTTTGAGCGTCCTTTTAAGGTAGGCGATACCATCGAAGTCAAAGGAATAAACGGTATTGTCGATTCAATTGATTTGTTATCCACCAAGCTGAAAACCCCTGACAACAAGTTGGTTCGTATACCCAATGAAGCCATGATCAAATCTGAAATTACCAATTTAAGTTACTTCTCAACACGACGTATTGATTTAATTATCAGTGTTGCTTACGACTGCAACATTACTCAGGTAAAAGCAATGCTATTAGCTATCGCAGATAACTGCGAATTGGTTTTAAAAGATCCGGCTCCGTATGTCACCATTGATAATTTTGCTAATGCGGCGGTAGAACTCAAATTTATGATTTGGGTTAATACAGTCGATGTCTCTGTTGTTAGAAATGTCTTGCAAGAAACGATTAAACATCAATTTGATCGCGAAGGGATAGAAACGCCGCTTCCTCAAGTTACTGTGCATCGCGTATAAGATGGATCCTATTACGCAAGGTGCGCTGGGAGCTTCTTGCGCCCAACTCCTCCTACATAAATGCGATAAACGCAATGCCTGGTTAGTAGGCGCTTTAGCAGGCATGGCAGCCGATCTTGATATCCTTATTTATTCCCCACAAGATCCTATGCTTAGTGCACTTTACCACCGCCACTTCACCCATTCTCTGTCTTTTATTCCTCTGGGTGGGTTGCTTGTCGCTGCTTTTTTAGCTCTTTTAAACGTTTTCGTAATCGCTGGTGGTTAACCTTAGTGGCAGCACTGATTGGCTATGCAACCCATGGTTTACTGGATGCTTGTACCAACTATGGCACGGTGCTATTTTGGCCTTTCTCTGAACGTAGGGTTTATTGGGATCTTATCTCCATTATTGATCCCTTCTTTACCGTGCCCTTAGTTTTGGGTGTTGCCTGGACAGTAATACACGACACCCGAGTTGGAGTCATTCTCGGTTTAACATTAGCTGGTTTGGTCTTGTTTTTAATTT
Organism: Legionella tunisiensis; assembly: GCF_000308315.1. GTDB lineage: Bacteria > Pseudomonadota > Gammaproteobacteria > Legionellales > Legionellaceae > Tatlockia > Tatlockia tunisiensis. Next base: position 17,564 of record NZ_CALJ01000320.1, read on the forward strand.
TGTACAACACCACCGCGCTCTTCAGGCTGCTCAAATTTATCTAAAAAACCAGCCGAACAAAGTCAGTAAATTACGTGTATATCCCAAAGTAGCAAGTTCGACGGCCTGGCGTGGAATCGCACGACTGCATAAACATCTTCTCATCATGGATATCGCTACTCCCTTAAACAAAGAGAGTCAGGTTATTTACAGCGCACATTATCCCCTCTTTTTCCCTGCAGACTTACCTGATTATGTCAAACACTCATCAAGCCAATTACGTGATTTTACTATTTTCGATTGGTTCGCTGATGGTTATCTTATTCCCGTTACCTGGCAACCATTAACCATTGCCGATGGACGTTATCTGATGGATGATAATTTAAGCTTAGCTCTATGGGGTATCCGATTTCTACCCAACCGCCCCCATGTTGTAGCGTTAAACTTTATTGAACTGGAAACTAAACAATGACTATAGCTCTACTTGCCACAGGCGATGAAATTATTCATGGCGATACTTTAAACACGAATAGTTACAACATTGCTCATGCCTTAAGCTCTGAAGGCCTGTCCTTAGGTTTGCAACTAGCCTGCAGTGATAAGGAAGAAGAAATCCAGGCTTGTATTCGTTTTTTGGCAACAAATCACGACATTATTATTATTACTGGAGGTCTGGGTCCTACTTCAGATGACCGAACACGCTTTGCCCTTGGGGGGGTTATTAAGGCACCCTTGATAGAATTTCCAGCCGCCATTGAACATATCCGGTCACGCATAAAAATCGGGAATATTGAATTAAGCCCTGGGAATAGACAGCAGGCTCTTTTTCCAGCCGAGGCGACTATTCTAGCCAATCCTAATGGTACCGCCATGGGTTGCTATTATGGTTGGCAAAACAAACTATTTGTTCTTCTTCCTGGACCTCCGCGCGAATGCCTACCCATGTTTAACAATTACATCCTTCCCCTATTACAACAGACAGAACATAGTGATAAGCAGTTGTTTAAGTGGCGTTTGTTTGGTGTTGCTGAAAGTCAAATTGCTCAACAAATCGATGATGCCCTGGCAGGTATAGATTGCCAGACAGGTTATCGCCTAGAAACACCTTATGTGGAGTGTAAAGTGCGCTGTAAAGAGCATGTGGCTGCCACTGTCAAACAAATCATGGAGCCCATTGTTGCCCCCCATATTATCGCTAGACCAACCCAAAAAGCGTCGGAGTGCTTATCTGAACGAATTCAGCAATTGCAAATGCCTATTGCTATTATTGATGAGGTAACTGGAGGCCTTCTACAGGCACTTCTGCAACAACCTGACAGTTATCCCTGGTTGAAATTTTATGCTCATCAGGATGCCAAATTTTATTTTCATTTGCAGGGACTTAAGGAGTACTGGGAACAAAAACCCGCAACAAACGCTAAAACCGAACTATCAATTAGCTATCAACATACTAATAAACAAGGAAAAGAAACGCGTGC
>NZ_CALJ01000319.1 GCF_000308315.1 Legionella tunisiensis
ACACAATCACTCAATACAACAAGGGGATTGGCAAAAACAACCTTTTTTTGCCTATTGGCTCAATCCAATTACCGAATTAGCGGGCATGACTTTAGGCTTGCTGGGCTACGGGAAAGTAGCGCAAAAAGTAGCTACTATCGCTCATACTTTGGGAATGAAGGTAATCGCTCACAAACCAAAATCTTTTAGCGACAATCTGGTAACCTCGGTTTCTTTTACCACACTCTTAGAGCAAAGCGATGTCTTAAGTCTGCACTGCCCATTAACAGAGGCAACCAAACAAATTATCAATCGCAATACCCTTCAGCAAATGAAAAAAACAGTATCCTGATTAACACAGGGCGCGGAGGATTAATCGATGAAGCTGCTTTAGCCGCATCCTTAAAACAAAAAATATTGCAGCAGCTTACCTTGATGTACTGAGTCAAGAACCTCCTACGGCTGACAATCCTCTGATCGGTATAGAAAACTGTATTATTACTCCTCATATTGCCTGGGCCAGTGTGGCCGCAAGAAAACGCTTGCTAAATATAGTTTGTGAAAATATTATTCACTTCCTTGATCAAAAACCTATTAACGTCGTTCAGCTTTCATAGAGGGTAAAACATTATGGCGGTGGCCACTTTAAAAATAATCTTTGCTTTAGCAATTTTTATAGTCATCTTACTTGCAGGCTGGTACCCATTTAAAAAGCGAAAGCAAGGTAAAAATGAAGAGCATCACGTTGATTTTCCAATTGGTGAAACCTTGGCAACTGGCGTATTCCTCGGTGCAGGACTCTTACATATGCTACCTGAATCAAGCAGTTTATTTCACGAAATGGGCTATCATTATCCCTTTGCTTATATTATCACAGGCGCAGTGTTCCTGATTTTTTTATGGTTTGAGCATTTAGGTAAAGAATTATATCACCACCATGATGCAAGCCATCCTGCCTTCGCTATCATGGCTTGGGGCATGCTTTCCGTTCACTCTATCATGCTTGGTGCAGCACTGGGGTTGAATGAAAGCAATTCAATGATCATTATGCTGTTTCTGGCAATCATCACTCATAAATGGGCTGAGAGTTTCGCAATTGCAGTGCAACTGACTAAAAGTTCGCTAAGCAGAGTACAAAGCCTCGCATTTTTCATCAGCTTTAGTCTTATGACCCCTCTTGGTATTTTCTTTGGCTGGTATTTTGGCCATGGTGTAGAAACGAACTCTTTGTTTGATCCAATCCTCATTGCTGCCTCAGCTGGAACCTTTCTCTACCTCGGTACACTGCATGGTCTAGAGCGTTGCGTCATGGTTGAGCGTTGCTGTAATTTGCGCGATTTCAGCTTTGTCATTATTGGCTTTTTATTGATGGCTTCGGTTGCCATTTATGTCTGATTTTATCCATCAGCAACCCATTATATTAGCATCTGCTTCGCAAAGCCGGATAGAATTACTACGTGCGTTAGGCTTGCAATTTGAGGTAATTCCCGCCAATTCTGATGAAGAGGGGCTAAAAAGAACTTTTACAGGCCCCAAGCTTGAGCTAGCCGCTCTGCTTGCCAGCAGTAAAGCTATGGAAGTTAGTCAACACTATCCAGACCATTTTGTTATTGGTGCTGATCAACTTTGCTTAATCGGTGAGCAATGT
>NZ_CALJ01000318.1 GCF_000308315.1 Legionella tunisiensis
GGCAAAAAACCTGTTGCCGCTAATGAGAGTCCCCCCCCTTACCGAACTACTAACTTATAAAAACGAGCAGGTAGTTCGCCATTTCTGCCACCAATACCCCGATTTTTCACATGAAAAAAGTACCCAATTATTTCAGGATCTCTTGGCTTGGATGTGGGTCAATGCCTATCGTCAAACAAACAATCGCCCAACCTACTTGTTCGGTCCTTTACTAATGATGGATAAAATGTGGCATAATTTCATCTTGCATACACAAGATTATGTCAATTTTTGTGAGCACTATTTTAACGATTATTTTCATCATCATGTTGAACCAGCTGGTTTTGAACACCATTTAACAGCAGAAGAGCTTGCCGATTTCCTTCAAGACTGCTTTGAATATCTTGGTGAAAACTGGGTTCTTCGTTATTTTAAAGATGCGTTTGATGAAGATTGACTGCGTTTAACACAACTTATCGACAAGGCTTTACAGATAACGTATTATCGTTAAACCTTTCATATTTTTTTAGAACAATAGTGACTGCACCTTCAATCTTTAGATGATTCCAAAACATCTAAATTGCTAGTAAGGTGAAAAGTTACAGATAATTAATCCTATTTGGAGTAAAGCCATGGCAGCCGAACCCTTTTCGGCCTCTTTTGTCAGCCGACTGTCATTACCTAACGCGCAGCAAATGCCCCAAGGATATTATCGTTCTAAATTATTTATTGCACCTTTTACTACCAATCCGCTTGTGGCAGCAGCAGGGCCATTGCTCTCTCTATTAGAGCGTTTATGCATTACACCTTCTTTGCCACCGATCACGAGTATCCGTGAAAATATCGAGCACGAACTACGTGCTTTTCATAGTCGGGTCAATAGCAAAACATCTACTGAAGAAATCGATGCTCTTGCTCACTATATTCTTTGCGCCACTGTTGATGAGCTATTGGGAAAAAATTATCTACGCCTTTATGGTAAGGCTGCTGAATTTAAGGCTTTCACCCCCTCGTCACATGGTGAGATAGGCCCACAACAGCGTTTTTTTGACATTGTTAATTATATTAAGCAACAACCAAATCAATATCTGGATTTAATCGAACTCGCTTATTATTGCCTAATTGCAGGTTTTGAAGGAGAACAGCATGGGCGTCCAAATGGCAGGCAAGTCTTGGATAATTTAATCGAAGATTTGTATCAATTAATCCAACAGCACCGTGTCAACAAACCGCATCGTTTATTTCACGAACAAAAAGTGATTGATAACTTTCCCCAAAATTATAGGCCTGTCATTGTAACAGCAGTCTCAGCCTTGGTTATATTGGTCGCTGGTTATTTTATTAGCCATACGTTATTGGAAAATCAAGCCAAAATCGTTCAATTTGGACATACTGTAACTGCTAAGCTGGATGATTAATGGACAAATCTTTAAACGCACTTTGTGAAGCATTAAAAAAATTCTGGGCTACTTAAAACCACAAAATAATGCTATCTCTTTTCTCTTGATTACAGGCAAAATAAATCAAGGTAAAACAGCTTTGCTACGTCAAAGCAATCTAACTCATTATCCTGTTGATACCGAAAATCGTGCTAATTTTTTCTATAATCAGAATGGGGTAATTTTAGAGCTTGGAGAAACCTGGCTTAATCAAAGTGAAAATTTACTCACTTATACTCTGAAACAACTCAATCGTTGCCACAATAATGTCAGAATTAGTGGCATCATTTTATGTATTAACAGTAACGAGCTATTACTTGCAGAACCAGTACAGCTTGTCGAGCAATGTAAATCACATGCACAACTACTCGAACGTTTTGGACATGCCTTAGGCTACAATGTTGAGGCCTCCATTCTTTTGACTAAACTCGATACTCTCGCTGGGTTTTGTGAATTTTTTCAGTCAGATCATGCCAGTGAACTTGCAAAACCACTTGGGTTTTCCCTGGATTATACAAAGCAGAGAAGTAAAATGCTTGTTAATTACAGGCAACAATTTGATCAAATGCTGGAGGTATTGAGCCAGCAAATTATCAATAAACTACATCCTGCCCGCTCCAGTGCCAAACGGACCCTAATTAGAGAATTTCCTCTCCAGCTTGCCAGCTTGCGTGTACCTGTTCAATCCTTATTACAAAATTTGCCGATCCAATTATTGCGCATACAGGCCATCTATTTTAGCAGTGCAGAACAAGGCGGTCATAGTATTGACCGATTAAATAAGAAGATTCAGCATGAATATGCTCTAACTATTCAGGATAAATTTCCTCAATCCAATAATTATCGGCCTTATTTTATTGAAGGTGCTTTGAAAGCTTGTCAGGAACAAACCAAGCGTCATACCAAGCAAACAAGTTCCATTCAGAAATTACTGGCAGGGCTAACTGCTGGAATACTTGGTTTATCTTTTGTGTGGATAGTTCATCAACATTTCAAAACCTCAAGACTATTAGATGAAGCGAGCAAGGAATTGCTGGCCTATGAATCAATGCTTGGGCAAGTCAATGATAAAACTACGGCACTTTATCATTTGTCATTGGCTGCAACCAAATTGCAACAAATTCCTTCTAATATACTTTCTGTACCAATTATCGAGCAATTAAAAACTCAATTGCATAGTAATACTAAACATCGTTTACGCGATAATTTCTTACCTGAGTTGCTATCCCATGTTGAGCAAATCATTTCCGATCCGGCACAAACACAAATAGCACGGTATCAAGCCTTAAAAATTTATCTAATGCTGGGAGAGCCAGAGCATTACTCAGAAAGCGAAGTAACTCATTGGTTCTCCCAATATTGGCAAGCCAATAACCAATCGAGTAATTTATCTAAGCAGTTATTATTGCTTAAAGATGCTTTAAAACAACCTATGCAACCCGTAGTTATTAATAGACAGCTGGTCAGTGATGTGCGGAATTACCTCAATGCTTTGCCCGTAACTTATCTTTATTACTCGCTGGCAAAAAATAATTTTTCTACCGAGAAACAAGATATTGAAGTGAATGGCTTTGAATTAGCCAGTAAAGAACTGCCTGTTTACTATACCAAGGCTGGCTTTAAAGAAGTCATTATGTTGCTGCCGAAACTAGCAACCCAACTCCAACATGAAAATTGGGTTTTAGCGCGTCAAGATCTGAATAACCTGCCTGTACTCCTAGAAGAGGCTTATTATTTTGACTATGTAACCTGGTGGCAAAATTTCATTCGACGCACCAAGCCACAACATTACCAGGATTATCAACAAGCACGGCAACTCACGCAAACGTTGCATCAAAACAACTCCATAAGCAAACTTATTGAGTTAATTCAACAGCAAACAAGCCCCGAGTTGACTGAAGACGCTGCTTTATTTAATCAAAAAGTAGCTAACCAATTCATGTATTTAAATTTACTGAGTCATTCCGCTACGAACGAACTCTCGCAGAATATCAATGAATTGGAAAAATTCCTTACTACGCTTTCATTAATCAATGATCAAGGACGTACGATCTTTGATTTAACCAAAACGCGTTTTCAAGGAGGTACCTTATCCGATCCGCTCAGTACTTTGTACAATAGAGCACGTCAACTCCCAGAACCGGTTTCTACCTGGGCAAAACAATTAGCAGATGATACCTGGTTCATTTTTATTAACGAGAGTAGAACTTATCTAAATAAACAATGGCAGCAATCCGTCTATAAAGAATACCAAACCACCATAGCTAATCGTTACCCACTTGATCCTTCACAAAAAGATGAGGTAACTCTCGGTGATTTTGATCGTTTCTTTGCACCCCATGGAGTGCTTAATGTCTTTGTGAACAATTATTTGAAACCTTTTTAGATACGTCTACTCCCCAATGGCAACCCAAGGAATTAAATGGCTATGTATTACCTATTTCAAGTGAGATCACGAATGAGTTAATCCGTGCCAATGTCATTACCAATATGTTCTTTCCTGAAGAAACCGAAACAAGCAAAATTGAATTTAGTCTCCAAAAAATCAATTTAGATCCTGTCGTATCCAATTTACAGTTGACCATTGGTAAAACCACTTTAAGCGATAACCAGAGTAGTGACTCCTATACTCTCTTTAACTGGCCGCAAGTGGATGCAAAATTAACATTATATTCCATTGAGGGGAATCATTACGAACTGGAAGAAACAGGCACCTGGGCATTCTTTAAGATGCTGGAAAAAGTCAATGTACTTGTTGATAGCAACGATAGCGCCAGCTTACAAATCTTATTTGAAGTAAATGGTAATTCTGGACGGTATCTGTTGAAAACTCAAAATCAAATCAATCCCTTTAGCCCGGGGATCTTAACAGGCTTCATACTGAAATCAGACGTTGCCTAGACTACCAAAAGGATACTACGCAAAAGCTAATTTTGCTTATTATCATCTTAGAAAATACTAAGCGAGAGCCTGTTAGTAATAACGGGTCGAGACAGTTAAAGAATCGTCTATGCGCTCCAAAACAAGCTCTGCCAATAACCCTCTTTCTTTTGTTGATACCATATCTGGGGTATTGTAGCGAATAGAGGCTGTTTCCACTTGCATAAAATGTTCTTGCGGTAGTTTATAAGGTTGTGGAACCAAACGGATCGTGGCATTTACTTCAGCAATAGGTATCATATCATCAGTGGTATTTCCACTGAGTTCTGATTTGGCACGTTGCATAATAGTCTCAACCGCATTGTTATCATTCAATTCTAATAAGGAGCTTCCATCTGCGGCCATGGCATAAAGCTTTGCTGCTTCGTTGCCCTTGGGATTTAGATAACTACAAGTTAAAATTTTGAGTTTTATTTCTGCAACAGGTTCCCCGGTTATTTTATCTTTAACCCAATTAATTGAACCTTTCGTATAACCAGAATCGAGCCCAATGAGTTTCTTATCAACTATCATACCTGTACTGCAAAACTCTTGTAAAAGAGTCGCTTGCAAGAATTGACCACCAAAGTTAAATAATTTGTTAGCTTTCGACCCCAGTCTCGTTACCTTGTCTCCAGTCAACGATTCAATTGCAGTAATAATGGCTGAAGGATCAGAAGAATCCTCAATCAGGATCCTTTGGCCTGCAATAGTGACAGTACCTCTAGCCACATCCTTCACGATTGTTGCCTTATCAGGTAACTCTGCTTGCTTAGTCGTCAAACTCATTTCATTAAATTTTTGCGATTCTTCTATCATCACTTGATGGTAATCAATTTGATTCACTGGCAACTCACCGTGAGCATGGAAATAGGCTAATTCATAGGTGGAAAAAAGACGCTCATGAATTTTCGCCAACATTGGTAACAAAGTTGGCGCAATTTTGGATTTACCAGCAAAGCGGGCCTGTTCAGGAATATCTAATTTCAAATTATCCAAATCATCCAGAGTGCGATACCGCTCGTTATCTAAATAATCTTTGAACGTTTTAGCCCCTAGCGGCATGCTCTCTAGTATAGCAATTGCATTCAGCAAATCATGGATTGCCATAGCATTACTTAAGTTAAGTTGTTTATGGAGAGAACTAAAAAATCAGACTCAGTATCACTAAACAATGTAAATGATTTCTTAGGTTTTACTCTTTCTAAAAGTTTACTATTAATTTGATCCAGTACTGTTTTCATCGTTCTATATATGATTTAATTGAAACAACACTGTACTATACAGATCAAATATGAATAGAATATTAACATTATGACTTTTTAAATTCTTTTCAAAAATAGATCAACAATAAGATACTGATACAGGAGGGATTCACCATGTCTTCATTTTTCGGACTCAAAAATAGTAATCAGAAACTGGTATTTTATACCCCCGTATTCGAAGTAATCGATCCTGGCCATGATCTTAGTGAATACAATAGTTGGAGATGGATTGAATCAGGAAACGTCTATAGGAATTTTTACCAGTCTCGCGCAGACTTACAGGAAGATACAAAAGCCCATGGCTGCTATAAAATCACTCTAGCTGCTTCTGAAATTGGGGGCTCTTTAAGTGGAGTAGATCTGAGAAACAAATGCCATACACTTGCTCTTGCATTATCAGCAAAAAAGATCATCAGCTATATCGCCAAAAATGGAACGGAATATGACAATCCTTTTTATGAGCAAGGTTATGAACAATCATCCATCCCCACGCCATAGAAGGGTGAACTAAAAGTTGCTAATTCGGTGAAGAATCAAAACGCTCTTTCTAATAAATTAAAATAATTATCACTTCTCAGTTAAGCTACAAATTAAAATTTTCTATAATTTAACAATTTATCTGTTGTCTACTAGTGAGCATTAAGGTTATCTTATAATCAATAGAGAGTATTCCTTGTCCAATTTACAAATAGACTGAAGGATGCTAGGTTAACGATGTGGTGTGCATGCTTAACTAACTTAAGAAGCCTAAAACATCTTACGAGGCGTCCACCTAGAAATAAGAAACTGCGACAAGAATACCCTCTATTTAATTCCCTTCAAGAACAGCACCATCATTTATCATCCATGTTACTGGAGCTTCCCTAAAATCGAAATAATATAACAAGTCAAGACTTTTTTTACTATTTCTTTGTTATGATTACCGGCCTAGTAGAATTTGTTCCTCGTTCTTATATCCTGTGGATATTTTTTATTCCTTCCTCATTTTATTTGTTAACAAAAAATCCTTTATCCCAAAAGTCCTTGGTTTTAAAGAATTAAATTGTTTTTGCTTTTGTTTTGAACGCTTGCTTTATCCACAAAATTTGTGGATAAAAATGTGTGTAGACTGTCAAATTCTAGTTAACTAAAGTAGTTAAATAAAGCGCTCAACAACGTTGCACTGTTATAGATACCGTTCGTATTAGCGATAGCAGCCTACACCCTGTTTACCAATGAGTTGGCAATGTCTAAATTCTGAATTATCTAAACGATAGCTTACCGCACCATAGTTAACAACGATTTCTTTCTTATTAGTTTGACGCAGCTGTATACGAGAATATTCACTTTTCTGCTGGCAAGTTGCCGTCATTTGTAACCATTCTGTTGGCTCTCTCTTTGTACCAGTCTTTAATATGGCAACAGCGGGTCGATAAGTATTCCTCCTGCCACAAGAGAAAAGAGTTAGCTCATTAGCTGTTGGAACAGTAATAACCCTATCAAAATTGGCTAATGTTGCTTTAACAGCTTTTTCAGCATCTAAAATTCCATGCCCACAAGGCTTTTCATCAACACAAGATTTATTACTATCGCTGCTTTTTCCGAAATCATGGGTCGTCGCATAAAGAATTTGCTCCACCTGCTCTGGTAATATTTCTCCCTCTCTAATTGCAAAAATCAAACCAGCCACACCCGCTGCGTGGGGTGATGCCATGCTGCTTCCCTGGTAGAAATCAAAACCCGTACCTTGATAACCACCGCCAGGATTAACCGTGGAAAGAATGCCACCTTCTCTGCCATAACGCAGATCCCCGCCAGGGGCAGCAAAACTGACGCTTGGCCCATAATTAGAATAATAAGCACGTAAACCTTCTGGTCCTGTAGCAGCAATCTTTATAGTCCCGTTACAAGCAGCAGGTGCATTATAATGCTCCCAGCGATTGTCATTACCTGCAGCAGCAGTAATAACCGCTCCTTGTTTACGCACAAATAACAAAGCATCCTGTAACGCCTCATCACAATGATCAATTTCCTTACCAGGGCGCTCATCAATACCAAAACTCATATTGAGTACTTTAGCAGGGTAGATGTTAACCGGTGCTCCAGGTACACGCCCTCCCACAGACCAATAAATGGCATTAATCACCTGGCTTTCGTAAAACATCCCTGTTACATCAGGAATTTTAACAGGTAGAATTTTCAGATTCTCACCAACTCCAACCATGACATCACCATAACCAGCGATAATTCCCGCTACATGAGTGCCGTGGTAAGTACCCGTTTCATCAATGACATTGTTATTGTTTGCTGCAAAATTCCATCCCCAAATATTTCCTAAGGTATCTTTCACAACGCTATTAATTAAACTGTCATTCAGGGTAATACCTGTATCCAGCACAGCAACAACCACTGGATTTCTTGCTAGACCAGTACTGTAAGCCCAAGCACCATCTCGGCGTCCTGGTGCAGATTCCAACATCATCCCCGCCGGGGGTGAAAATTCATCCCATTGCAACTCATGAGAAAGCATTGGCCTCGAGATCATAGGCTGGGGATTAGGAACCGGTTTAAAATGACCTACTCTGTCTTTAACTGCATAAACTACATTTGGATTTTTACGTAATTGCTCAAGAACTCTTGTAGTGATATCAATTTTTTTAGGCCACTTTTCGGTAAATTTTTATCATTAAACACTAACGTATAGGCTCCACCTGCGATAGGTGTTAATGAATAGATAGGTAAATGAGCAGTTTGACTCAGTACAGCTCGCAAAGAAGACGCCGCTAAAGGCTGTTTATATTTTACAATCACTCGCACAGCAGCTTCTTGAGCAGCAACCATGTGTATAAAAGAAAACAGGGCTAATCCTATCAATCCTTGATAACGCATCTATCTAACTCCTTTTACTGTAATTCAACAAGTAAGTATGTAAAAGAATAAGCGTTGTGACAACATGCAGGAGAATTACCCTTTGCGCCATCCTGGCAAAAGGCAATTAGCTTATCTTGCAGTTTTTTGAAACAACACCAAGACCTTACCTGCATTTCTACTATCTTGGTGTCGCTTGGGTTTCTGCGTTTTGCATCTAATAACGATAGTATGCGGGTTTGTAAGGACCATCAATGGGAACACCGAGATATTTTGCCTGTTCATCAGTTAATTGCGTCAATTTTGCGCCAATACGTTCTAGATGTAAGCGTGCGACTTTTTCGTCCAGATGTTTAGGGAGAACATAGACTTGTTTGTCATAACATTGAGTATGCTGAAATAATTCTATTTGCGCCAAAACCTGATTTGTAAAAGAGGTAGACATCACGAAACTTGGGTGTCCAGTAGCACAACCCAAATTGACTAAGCGTCCTTCAGCAAGGATAATCAAACGCTTACCGTCAGGGAAGATAACATGATCAACCTGCGGCTTAATATTTTCCCATTTATACCCACGCTCTCGTAAACTCTGAATATCAATTTCTGAATCAAAATGGCCTATATTACATAAAATAGCTTGATTCCGCATACGTATCATATGGTCATGTTTGACCACGTGGTAATTGCCTGTAGCTGTAATAACAATATCAACCTGTTCAGCAACCTCATCCAGTCTAACGACTCGATAACCTTCCATTGCTGCTTGCAATGCACAAATCGGATCAATTTCACTAATCCATACCGAGGCACCCTGACCTCGCAGAGCTTGTGCACAACCTTTACCTACATCCCCATAACCAAGAATCAGTGCTACCTTACCTGCTATCATCACATCTGTTGCACGCTTAATACCATCCAGAAGTGATTCACGGCAGCCATAAAGATTATCAAATTTAGATTTGGTTACTGAATCATTGACATTAATAGCGGGCATTCCTAATTGCCCTTTTTTGGCCATGTCGTAAAGTCTTGCCACGCCAGTTGTTGTTTCTTCCGATACCCCTTTAATTGCCGTCAACATGGTTGGGTATTTTTCATGGATAATCTTGGTTAAATCACCGCCATCATCGAGTAACAAATTGGGTGACCAACCATCGGGGCCGCGCAGAGTTTGCTCTACACACCACCAATATTCATCTTCTGTTTCACCTTTCCAAGCAAATACGGGTATACCTGCTGCCGCAATTGCGGCAGCAGCATGATCCTGCGTTGAAAAAATATTGCATGATGACCAACGAACTTCAGCGCCCAAAGCAAGCAAGGTTTCAATCAAAACAGCCGTTTGAATTGTCATATGCAAACAACCAGCAATACGTGCACCTTGCAGTGGTTTTTCGGTAGCGAACTCCTTCCGCAAAGCCATCAAACCCGGCATTTCTGTTTCCGCAACGGCGATTTCTTTTCGCCCCCAGGCAGCTAAAGACAGATCAGCAACTTTATAATCTTGGGTTACATGATTCTTTGTTACAACAGCATCCACCTGTTTCATCAGTTATCCTCTCAATCGATCCATCAACTAGGGTCTATTGGCATTTTTACAATCTTGGCCGCAAAGCAAGCGAAATGTAATAGCCCCCCTGATCTGGCATTAGCACGTTAAGCTCATAAGGCTTTACTTAAAGCAGCAACTTTATCTAAGCGTTCCCAAGGTAAATCTTCACGCCCATAGTGTCCATAAGCAGCGGTTTGCCTATAGATAGGACGTAATAAATCATGATGATCGATAATACCTTGTGGTGTTAAATCAAAATGAGTATTAATCAATTCAATAATTTCTGAATTAGCCAGATGACCAGTACCAAAAGTATCAACACTAATAGATGTTGGCTCCGCAACACCAATAGCGTATGACACTTGCACCTCACATTTGTCTGCCAAACCGGCCGCTACAATATTTTTTGCCACATGACGCGCGGCATAAGCAGCAGAGCGATCTACCTTAGAAGGATCTTTACCAGAGAAACAACCACCACCATGACGTGCCATACCGCCATAGGTATCAACAATGATTTTACGCCCCGTTAAACCACAATCACCAAGTGGACCACCAATAACAAAGCGCCCGGTTGGATTAATAAAATAACGAGTTTTAGGTAATAACCATTCAGCAGGCAATACCGATTTAATAATTTCCTCTCTGACCGCTTCGGTTAATTCCTGGTGACTAATATCTGGAGAGTGCTGAGTAGAAAACACGATGGTATCTACAGCGACAGGTTGTCCCTGTTCGTAGCGCATTGTTAATTGACATTTGGCATCTGGACGTAACCAGGGTAGCTTATTTTCTTTGCGAAGACTGGCCTGTTTTCTCATTAAGCGATGCGAGTAGGCAATAGGTGCTGGCATGTAGACATCTGTTTCCTTGCTGGCATAGCCAAACATCATGCCTTGATCGCCTGCACCAAGAATTTTAGTCTGTTGGTTATCTACTCCTTGGGCAATGTCAGGGGATTGTTTACCTATGGCGGATAAGACCGCACATGACGCCCAGTCAAATCCCATATCTGAACTGTTGTAGCCAATATCCTTAATCACCGCACGAGTAATTTCATCAACATCAACCCATGCAGTAGTCGTAATTTCGCCACCAACTAAAACCATACCGGTTTTAACAAAAGTTTCACAAGCCACACGGGCTTTAGGATCTTTAGCTAAAATAGCATCCAAAATAGCATCAGAAATTTGATCGGCAATCTTATCTGGGTGCCCCTCAGAAACCGATTCTGAGGTAAAAACATGAAAATCACTCACTTTATCCCCTTTTATAATTATTAAATTTAACTCATCATTGTCATAAACTGTTCAAAAATGACTTCAATATCATGCGGCCCTGGACTAGCTTCCGGATGACCCTGAAAACCAAAGGCTGATTTATGCTTATGCCTAATTCCTTGCAAACTCTTATCAAATAAAGACCGGTGTGTGACTTCTAGGCAATCCGGCAAAGAATTTTCATCGATTGCAAACCCATGATTTTGACTAGTAATTAGAACTCGTTTAGATCCATCTGTCTCGATGACTGGGTGGTTAGCGCCATGATGACCAAATTTCATTTTAAGTGACTTCGCACCACAGGCTAAAGCCAATATTTGAAAACCTAAACAAATTCCAAAAATCGGTACATTCGCATCGAGAAATTTTTTAGTTGCTGCAATTGCATAATCACAAGCCAATGGATCACCTGGCCCATTTGATAAAAAGATAGCGTCAGGATTCAGTGCCAGTGCTTCTTCGGCCGAGGTTTTAGCTGGTACAATCGTTACATGGCAACCTTTATCATGGAGAATACGCAAAATAGTATGTTTCACACCAAAATCATAAGCTACAACATGGAATCGAGAAGGTTTGGAAGCCTCTCCCCATCCCGCGCGCCCTTCATGCCAGCGCTCCACGGTTTTCCGCGATACTTCGCAAGCTAGATCCATACCTTCCAAACCAGCAAACGCTTTAGCCTTTGCTAAAGCAAGTTCCATTTCATTTACCGACGTACTAATGCAGGCAGCCACAGCACCTTGTTGACGCAACCGAAGTGTTAAGTCCCGTGTATCTATACCAGCAATTGCCACAACGCCATGCTTTTTTAACCAATCTGGCAACGATTGTTCAGAGCGGTAATTTGAGGCTACTAAAGAACAATCACGCATCACTAAACCAGCAGCCCAGATCTTCGATGATTCCATATCTTCAAGATTACAACCTGTATTTCCAACATGAGCGGTCGTCAAAGTAATAATTTGTTTGGCATAAGAGGGATCTGTCAGCATTTCCTGATAACCAGTCATTGCTGTGTTAAAAACTAATTCACCTACGGAGTCACCATCGGCACCAACAGAGACGCCTTCAAAAACCGTTCCATCGGCAAGCACTAATATTGCAGGTTTATTGAACATATTTCAGACTCTTCAATCAAGGCGGTGTTGCGGGAGCGCATGCTTAAGTCTTTCAACCTAACATCTCAGTTTGCTCTATGCAACACCTACAAGCTGTGATAAAAACAACCAATTGTACAGCACAGCCATTAAAATTTCATGTCTTCAAAAAATTTTTTTACACCGTCAAACCAGGAAGTAGAGCGCGGTGAATGAGTTTTTTGCTGCTATCCAAAGAATCTTGTAATTTAGTAAGCAACTCTTTTTGTTCACGTGATAAATTCACGGGAGTTTCTACAACAACGCTACATAATAAATCGCCTGTCGCATGACCTCGCACTGATTTCATGCCTTTGCCTCGTAAACGGAATGTTTTTCCAGTTTGTGTTTCGCTGGGAATCTTCAAAGTAACGCGCCCCTCCAGGGTAGGTACTTCAATTGATCCTCCTAGCGCTGCGGTAATAAAACTAATAGGGACTTCGCAATACAAATCACTTTCATGCCGTTCAAAAATAGCGTGCGTTTTAACATTAATCTGTACGTATAAATCACCAGGTGGACCACCATGGATACCAGCCTCTCCCTCACTACCTAGACGCACACGATCACCATTATCAACACCAGCAGGAATCTTGACAGTTAATTTTTTGCTCTCTCGGACTCGACCTTGCCCATGACAATTAGTACAAGGATCAGTAACGATTTTGCCTTCTCCATGACAAGTGGGACAGGTTTGCTGTATGGAAAAAAACCTTGCTGAATGCGAACCTGGCCCACGCCATTACAGGTTTCGCACGTTTTTGGCGTAGTCCCTTTTTTAGCGCCCGAACCTGTACAAATTTCGCAGACTACATGTCTGGGAACAGTGATTTCAATTTGTTTGCCAAGAGCAGCTTCCTCCAGC
Organism: Legionella tunisiensis; assembly: GCF_000308315.1. Lineage (GTDB taxonomy): Bacteria > Pseudomonadota > Gammaproteobacteria > Legionellales > Legionellaceae > Tatlockia > Tatlockia tunisiensis. The sequence continues at coordinate 13,283 of NZ_CALJ01000318.1, forward strand.
GTGAGCTGTACATTAAATTGTAAATCTGCACCGCGTTGTGCACGGGATTGCCTACCTCCGGCACGTCCACCGGAAAATATGTTCTCAAAAATATCTTCAAAAACATCGCCAAAGCCACCAAAACCGCCATGGCCACCGCCCATAGAAGAAGGATCAACACCTGCGTGACCAAAACGATCGTAAGCAGCACGTTTCTGTCGATCGGATAACACCGCATAGGCTTTCTGTATTTCTTTAAATTTTTCTTCCGCTGCTTTGTCATTAGAGTTACGGTCGGGATGATATTTCATCGCCAGTTTGCGATAAGCTTTTTTGATTTCGCTTTCCTCAGCATTACGACTAACGCCAAGAAGTTCATAATAATCCTGCTGTTCCATAACTCTAATACCATCAAAAAATTAAAGACTATATTTATCATATAGCCATAAAAGAACGGAGTGCCACAAAGCACCCCGATCACCTCTTATAAGACTTACGCAAAGCTCCAAGTTTTTCGTCAGTCCTGTACCTTATTAAGCTTTATTTTTTATCATCCTGAACTTCTTCGAATTCAGCATCAACAACACCTTCATCTGCTGCTTTTGTTGATTCTTGAGCGTTAGCTTCACCAGGTGCTTCCTGTTGTTGGCCTTCTGCTGATTTTTTGGCATAAATACGTTCAGCCATCTTGGAAGAAGCCTCACTTAGAATTTTTAATTTATCTTCTATGTGTGCTTTGTCATTGCCTTTTACAGCTTCTTTCAATTCGGCAATCGCTGTTTCTATACCTTTTTTCTCATCATCAGACAGTTCAGTCGCTAAATCCTTTAATGATTTCTCACTGTTATGAATAAGACTGTCGGCTTGGTTACGTATATCAGCCATCTCTTTGAATTTTTTATCCTCTTCTGCGTGCGATTGAGCATCTTTCACCATCGCTTCGACTTCTGCATCACTCAAACCACTTGATGCTTTAATCACGATAGATTGTGCTTTACCAGTTGCCTTATCTTTAGCAGAGACATTGAGAATACCATTCGCATCGATATCGAACGTGACCTCAATCTGTGGTACACCGCGTGGTGCTGAAGGAAGATCAGTTAAATCAAAACGACCCAGCGATTTGTTGGCAGAAGCCTGTTCCCGTTCCCCTTGTAACACATGAACTGTCACTGCCGTCTGATTATCATCCGCAGTTGAAAACACTTGATTCGCTTTAGTTGGAATCGTGGTATTTTTCTCGATTAGCTTGGTCATCACACCACCCAACGTTTCAATACCTAAGGAAAGTGGAGTAACATCAAGCAAGAGAATATCTTTTACGTCCCCAGATAGAACAGCCGCTTGAATAGCAGCACCAACTGCCACAGCTTCATCAGGATTCACATCTTTACGTGGCTCTTTGCCAAAGAAATCTTGTACCGTTTTTTGCACAAGCGGCATACGTGTTTGACCACCAACCAAAATTACTTCGTTGATTTGTGATATAGTCAAACCCGCATCTTTCAATGCTACACGGCAAGGCTCAATAGAGCGTTCAACTAATTTCTCAACCAAAGATTCCAATTTGGCACGGGTCAGTTTGATATTCAAATGTTTTGGCCCTGACGCATCGGCTGTAATATAAGGCAAATTCACATCCGTTTGCTGTGCAGAAGACAGCTCAATCTTGGCTTTCTCAGCGGCTTCTTTTAAGCGTTGCAGAGCCAAGGGATCATTGTGTAAATCAATACCTGCGTCTTTTTTAAATTCAGCAGCAAGGTATTCAATCAATGCTAAATCAAAATCTTCCCCACCAAGGAAAGTATCACCATTGGTAGCTAATACTTCGAATTGATGTTCGCCATCTACCTCAGCAATTTCAATAATAGAAATATCAAAAGTACCGCCACCAAGATCATAAACAGCAATGACTGAGTCACCTCGTTTCTTATCCATACCATAAGCAAGCGCCGCTGCAGTTGGCTCATTAATAATACGCTTGACTTCAAGGCCAGCAATACGACCAGCATCCTTGGTTGCCTGACGTTGTGAATCATTGAAATAGGCAGGAACCGTGATAACGGCTTCTTTCACTTCTTCACCTAAATAATCTTCAGCAGTTTTTTTCATTTTACGTAAAACTTCCGCCGAGATTTGTGGGGGTGCTTTATCTTGATTGTTTACTCTTACCCAAGCATCACCATTGTCTGCTTTAACAATTTCATAAGGCACCATTTTAATGTCTTTTTGTACGATTGGATCATCAAAACGACGACCAATCAATCGTTTTACTGCAAACAGGGTTTTCTTAGGGTTAGTTACTGCCTGACGCTTTGCAGACTGTCCAACCAATACTTCATTATCATCGGTAAAAGCAACAATTGAAGGAGTAGTACGAGAACCTTCGCTATTTTCAATTACACGAGGTTTATCACCTTCCATTATTGCTACGCAGGAATTTGTTGTACCTAAGTCAATTCCGATAATTTTTGCCATTTGTTCTTGCTCCGCTCAAAAGTTAGTACTGCGATAATCGCTATATGGGGATAAAATTTGCCAATTTCAAGCTATACCCGTAATAAAATAACTCAATTAAACCATTCATAGGTTTATTTCGCTTTAGCAACAATGACTCTTGCTGGACGAATTAGTCGATCATTCAATTTGTAGCCTTTTTGGAATACCGTCAAAACAGTATTTGCCGCAACACCAGGAACGTCCTGGATCGACATGGCTTCATGCTCTTGTGGGTCAAAAGAAGCACCCTCCGGATTTATCTGAGTCACACCATGTTTTTCCAAAGCATCAATGAATAACTTCATGGTTAACTCTAATCCTTCTTTCATACCTTCTTGGCCTTCTTTTTCACAAAGCTGTAAAGCTTGTTCGAGGCTATCAACCACCGGTAATAAAGCATTAATTATTTTCTCTAGGCTATAACGATGCGCACTAGCAACATCACGCTCAGCACGACGGCGAATATTATCTACTTCTGCCATAGCTCGCACTGCTTTTTCCCAGTTTTCGTGTGCTTTTTGTTCTGCCAGCGTGAGTTGCTCCTCAAGCGCAGAATAACTAGGATGTTCTAAAGCGCCCTCGCCAGACCCGGACTGCCCTTCAACGTCCTCATCATCAAAATCTTCATTTTCAAGCAATTCATCTTCTAAATTGCTTTCTTCTTTGATTTTATGCCAATTTTTTCTTTTATCTTCGCTCATGCAAAAACTCCTGAATAAGTTAATGCCAGTAATTGGGGGCTATCAGGGAAAATTTCAAGTCCGTTTGTCATTAAATTGCTTAATTCATTACAAACCAGTCAGTTTCTTCTTACAGAGGTAAAATCTTGTCATTTATTAAGAACTAAATCTTGCTAGAAGTGTTCATTCATCGCATACTCAGTATTATAGATAACCAACGGATTTTTTATGCACCAGTGGTCGCCAGTGTCATGGCAACAATATTCTTATGAGCAAGCTGCTAGTTACCCCGATCAGAATCAGTTAGCAAAAGTGGTTGAACAATTAAGCCAGTTACCACCGCTGGTAACCAGTGGTGAAATAAGAAATTTAAAGCAGGCCATTGCAAAGGCTGGCCGGGGTGAGGCGTTTATTCTGCAAGGAGGCGATTGTGCCGAATCGTTTAACGAATGCCGTTCTGACATCATAAGTAATAAGCTTAAAATTCTGTTGCAAATGAGCCTTATCCTGTTGCACGGGATGCGCAAACCAATCATACGGATAGGTCGTATCGCCGGCCAATATGCGAAACCTCGTTCCTCTGATCACGAAACCATCGATGGTATTACTTTGCCAAGTTATCGTGGCGATTTAGTTAATTCACAACAATTTGATGCTCCCTCGCGAGTACCAAATCCAAAATTAATGCTGCAGGGCTACAGCTGTGCCGCCATGACACTTAATTTTATTCGCGCTTTATTGGATGGCGGCTTTGCCGATCTGCATCATCCGCAGCGCTGGGATTTACGTTTTGTTGAGCATTCACCACAAGCTGATGAATATCATGCTATTGTGCGCTCGTTGTCTGATTCATTAGCCTTTATTGAAGCAATTGAAGGCTCCAGTAACAATACCTTGTTTAATAAAGTTGATTTTTTACTTCCCACGAAGCGTTGCATCTTCATTATGAACAAGCCTTAACTCGGCATTTGCATGATGGCCTCTGGTATAATTTGTCAACTCATTTACCCTGGATTGGCATGCGGACTGCAAAACTGGATAGTGCGCATTTGGAGTTTTTGCGCGGTGTACAAAATCCAATTGGTATTAAAGTAGGCCCCACTGCTACGAAAGAATGGCTGACAGAAGTGATGGAAATCATTAATCCCACGCGTGAAGAAGGACGCTTATTACTTATTACCCGTCTGGGTGCAAAAGATATTGATAAACTATTGCCCCCTTTAATTGAAACTGTAAAGGCGAGCAAAAATCCAGTAACTTGGTCTTGTGACCCCATGCATGGGAATACAGAAACAACCTCTGATGGTATTAAAACCAGGCATTTTGACAATATCCTGTCAGAATTACAGCAAGCAGTTAAAATTCATCGTGAAATGGGTAGTTATTTGGGTGGCGTTCACTTTGAATTAACTGGCGATAACGTTACTGAATGTATCGGTGGTGCACGTGGTTTAAGTGCAGAAGATCTAAAACATGCCTATCGCAGCCTCGTGGATCCTCGCTTGAATTACGAGCAATCGTTAGAAATGGCAATTCAGCTCAGCAAACAATTTAATGTAAGGTAGAAAATATCTCTTGTAAGTAGTCAGGAATTCGCTGTTCTAACCAATAGAGCGGCTTTCCTGGCAATATTCCACTAATAAAACCAACATGCCCGCCTGCGGAGCTAAGTTCCAAGGTAATATCTGAAGATAATTCGTCTGGTTGCGGCAAAAATCTCTGGTGTCATAAAAGGATCATCAAGCGCGTGAATAATCAAAGTTTGGGTGGCTATATGACGCAGATAACGGCGAGAACTCGACTCTCTATAGTACGCATGGACATTAGGAAACCCGTGTATTGGCGCCGTTACAAATTCATCAAAAGTCCAGAAACATTGCCATTTATGCATATTTCGCAAAACCTCGGGTAAGTCCTCGGTATAATTATTTTTCTTTTGTTCAAAAACCTGTCTTAAACGACGCAATAAATAACCTTGATAAACGCGAGAAAATCCTCGGCTCATCCGATCAGCGACCAAGCGCAATTGAAAAGGCACCGATACAGCTACAGCAGCATCAATTAAAGATTGCTGTCCCTGTTCTCCAAGCCATTTGAGTAAAACATTCCCTCCCAGCGATACACCAACGACTGCTTTTTACTGTGAGGTTCCTTTTGCTTTAATAAGTTCAATAAATAATTGATATCCTCAGTATCCCCAGAATGGTAAGCTCTTAACAAACGATTCGGTTCCTCGCTTGCTCCCCTAAAATGCATTAATACAGCTCGCCAACCGTAGCGATTAAACGCATGCATTAATCCACCTACATAAGAAGATTGGGCACTCCCGCCCAAACCATGCAATAAAATAACTAAAGGTGTTTCACTATTGTTGCCATTAATCGCCCAAGCCAAATCAATAAAATCACCATCAGGTAATTCAATGCGCTCGCGCAAATCAATGGGGGCCTGGATACGGCGAGTCAGGGTTGGGTACATCGTCTGTACATGAGAATTTGGCAACCACCAAGCGGGTTTGAACGTGCTTTCTATTATCATAAGCACTCTTCCTTATGATAAGCAGGGCTATATTCATGGACAGCCTCTATCATTGCGGCAACATGTTCAGGGGGCACATCCGGAGTAATCCCATGGCCTAAATTAAATACATGGCCATTCCCCTGACCAAACGAGGCTAATACCTGCTTAACTTGTTGACGTATACAATCCGGATTTGTTAGCAATACAGCCGGATCAAGATTACCTTGTAAAGCAACCCGTTCACCAACCTGGGCTCGAGCCACGGCCAGATCAACTGTCCAATCTACACCAAGTGCATCACAACCAGTATTTGCCATCTGCGGCAACCATTGCCCTCCTCCTTTAGTAAAAAGAATAATAGGAATATAGGGATACCGGGATTTTAATTGCGTAACGATTTCCGCCATGTAGTGAAGTGAAAAATCATGGTAGTTTGCAGGAGTTAGAATTCCTCCCCAGGTATCAAAAATCATCAAAGCATTCACTCCTGCCTTGATTTGTTCATCCAAATAGAGACTCACTGCCTGAGCAAGTTTGGCTAGAAGCAAATGAGCAGCCTGTGGCTCTGCATAGAGTAAATGCAAAACCTTCTTAAATTCACGGCTACTACCACCTTCAACCATGTAGCAAGCCAAAGTCCATGGGCTGCCAGCAAAACCAATCAATGGCAAATCTTTAGGCATCTCTTGACGAATCAAGCGTACTGCGTCCATTACATAAGCTAAATCAGCAGCCGGATTGGGAATAGGTAACGCATCAATTGCCTGTATAGTCTGTACTGACCTTTTAAAGCAAGGCCCCTCTCCCTCCGCAAAATAAAGACCTAAATCCATGGCATCAGGAATAGTGAGAATATCAGAAAATAAAATAGCTGCATCCAAGGGAAAACGCCTAAGTGGCTGCAAAGTAACTTCACATGCTAACTCGGGATTTTTACATAGATTAAGAAAATCACCCGCTTGTTCACGAACTTTGCGATATTCCGGCAAATAACGGCCGGCCTGGCGCATAAACCATACAGGAGTTCGAGTGACAGGCTTCCGCTGTAAAGCTCGAATAAACAAAGATTCATTGATGCTTGTCATAACAACCATTTTTTATTAGTAGGGAATTATCAATTTTAGCACTGTTTTAGCGCTCCAGCTTAAGGTTATCTTAATTTTTACACATTAAAATTGGGCAATTACGTTTTTTGTGAGACAAGAATGGAAACTAACGAGCATCGTGATGCCGGTAATAAAATTCGCATTATGACCTTAGATAACCCTTATTTACAGGGTAGCAACGGTCTATCCCCAGACAGCGAGAATTTACGTGTTCGTATGATGAGAATTGTTGAGGGCATTCCTGTTCCTCTAGACGTCGAAGTAGACGCTGGTGATATTGTTGCTTTGGCCGGAGATTATTTCACCAAAGCAGGTTGGGGGTCTGGATTTACAAATCCCAGCAATGACAGGCCACGTAAAAAAGACAATGAAGCGTTATTTAACTTAGCTGTCAGTCCTGAGGAAAATGGAGTCTTTCTTGATGCCTATAGTGATTTAGCCTCACCAACCCTGAGTGAAGATGAGATTAAAAAATTTATGCGATTGAAGAAACAACCTATATTCCCTTTTTGTCATCGCTTAATAACATTTTTCAACAATTGGTGTATGCATTTAAGGTCAAGGATTACAATAAAAAATTACTGTTAAACGAAGCACATTTCGCTCCTTGGTCAACGCGCGCTTACATGGTTGGCCACACTGCCGCTCTTCAGTCAGCTGAGCTCGCTTATGCTTTTAAGCTGTTAGCCGAAGATGGCGACCTCACTAAAGTCGATGCCACGACACTTGTCAACGCACTGAAGCGAGCAGAAAAAATCCGTCAAAACCCAACCGAATTTGCTTGTTATGATTTAACCAATAATAAAGCGATCTACCAAGAACTATATTACCGTTACCATGCCCTGGCAGTCAGCCAAGATCTGTTTACCATGCATTTTTATTCTGATCACTTTGCAGGTGGACACCTAAGTCGCATAGGTTTATTGCGTCAAATTATGCCTGCGCAATTTGGTAATTGGGGATCTATTCTCATCAATAATATGCACAATGAAGATAATACCTTTGGCGTAAACGTGTTAAATCCGTTTCAACCCCACGGTTATAAACAATATGGAGCCGATACCGTCTTTGGTATTAACCCGAGTAAAGATCAAGCATACGGTGATGGTACCTATTTTGAACGCTCAAACGATGCGGATAGTAATCAGCTCATTAATGGCATGGATAATTCACTTGGCGATATTACGAGACGCTTACTAGGTAATCAGAAATCTAAACCGTCTGAGTATGGTGGTCTTGCTTTTCTGCCGGAGGTAAATTACAGGGAATCTCAGCCTCAACCTTTATTGATACATGGAGTCAATGGCAAGGTTTATTACCGAGCCAATATTAGCCGAGTAGACATGTTAACTACTGAGCAATATGCAGCAACACGCCAAGATCCCACTAATCATGGTTATAAAGAATTAGGTTATTTCACTGCGATTTGGTTAGTCGCTAAATTAAGACTGTTAAGTTTTATCTATTCTCCAAAACTCGAACAACCAACTGCTAGCAAAACTGTAGTAGTGACATCGCCTCTTGAAAAAGAAGCAGCATATTCAGTGATGGATCACATAATAACTACAACGGTGAACCCACCCATTCAGTCAACAGCAGAAGGGGAACAAACACCTGTAGGAGCTTGGCGTGAGAATCTTTCTGAATCATGCTCTATCGATGTTTGCAGATTTATGCCACAACCTAGAAACAGTGTTTCAGATAAACATCAACCCTCTACAACAATGGCTTTAGGACAATAAATATCATAATTTCCCTCGTCATCTCGAGCAAGCGAGGGATATCCCGGGCAAGATATAAATATATGTCATAGATTGTCGTTAAGTTGCTACTGACATTGGTATATTGCCATAAAAAATAACGTCAATGGCATTTCAGAACATTAAGGCCCTTGCAGACGTGCTGTACGAATAAATCCTCTGAAAAATATTCTTATTGATAAAAGATTGCCCCTAAAACGCTCACTTGCTATGCTAGAAAAACTTCTTTCTGCTTAAATTTGTTGAATGGACAGTCTTTATATTCAGGGTCTAACTGTAGCCGCTCGAATTGGCGTCTATGACTGGGAACAGCGAATCTGCCAACCCTTATTAATTGATATTACTATTCCGGCTGACTTTACCAATTGTGAAGATAATTTAGCCAATACCATCGATTACGCCAAACTATGCCAACAAGTCACCAACTATGTGGAATCAAACTCCTTTCATCTGATCGAAACAGTCGCTGACCATATTGCTCAATTAATTAAAAATGAGTATAACCTCCCACAGCTAACCATTAGCATTAGTAAACCGCAAGCAATAAAAAATGCTCGCGATATTCGGGTGACTGTAACCCGTTAAATAGAGTTGAATGGTTCTGTTGATGGTGTAGCTATCATCCTGTCATCGCTAGGTGGCTTAGAAACGAAAAAGCCTTCTATAAAAAACCTCTTGCTTTGCAGAAGGATTTGTGGATTGGTGAGTAATCTCCTGTCTTGCGAGTCTTGAAGGCTCACTCTGGCTTATAGCGCCGTCTCCAGTTGTTGGATTAAATTGGTCAAAGATTAAGTAGCTAACAGCTGTCAAAATGAACAAAGTCAATATTAATCCTCCTGATAAAGCAGAGGCACAGCCTATCGCAGCCAAACTTCCTGCAGTAAATGCAGATAACCCCAATCCTTTTGACATAACAGTTGAGATGAGCAGACCAACAATTAATAGTGTACTTGCACCAGCCCCTAATCCTACAGAAGCATCTGCAACAAGAAATTCTCTAAGCCATGAACGGCGTTTATCAAGTGCATCATCAACTGAAAGTTTTACACGGTAACAGTTGAGCAAAGTAAATCCGGTCGTTGACATCATGATCAACATTGGAATCAAAGGAGACACACCCATGCCTGCTATTGAAAAACTAATAATAAACGCTAAAAAAGCAATGGCACTAAAAACTAATAACCCTTGATTTTGACGAATATTTTTTTGGAAAAAACGATCCAATTTATGGTGTTCAAATAGATAAGCCAATGAACCATTCAAGCAAATATCGGTAAAAAAAGCAGCCTTGTCAGTGGAATTCATCGCACAACTGACCCCGTTTTCTTCTGTCACAATTCGGGCGCAAGGCGCATCATTTAAACCATCCCCGACAAACCAAACACCCCCTCGATATTTTTTAGGTTCCGCAGGCTTCACGCCATCCCAACTACTTCTTAATTTTCTTAAAAATGCGTCTTTGCTAACAAACCAACCTTCTTTTTAGGTGCAGGAACAGGCTCAAAGGTCCTCATTAATTTTCGTAAAAAATCTTCCTTCATATGTGGCTGTTGCTCAGAATGAATATTTTTGGGATCAAAAATGGTTTCTTCACTATCTGGATATGCCTTGGCCGATAATTGTTTATTAAATGCCATCGCCGACACAGAATTATCACCAGTAAGCATGATTAACGTTTTACCTTCTTTCTTTAAGCGCTTCAGCGCTTCTAAAATATCACTTCTTGGTTCATGTTGTATGAAAATGACTCCTTTATAAGCCCTATTTTCAGCCACATATACTGGTGTATAACCTTGCGCTAATTTATTTTCAATCAAAAGCGAATGCTCATCCGACAACACCACACCCGATTGCTTCATATAATCCGCATTACCTAAATGAATTGGTAAACCTTGAACAACCGCTGACAAACCACGATTTTTAGGGTCGCGAACTACTTCACTTATATCCTGAAAGACAATACTCTTGGCAATCTTGTCTTCATAAAAACGGTTAATTGCGTTAGCAAGTGGATGTCCCGCACCATGATTTTTTCTAATAAATGAATTCGTTGCCAGGTAGCGTCGTTAAGCCCCACATAGGACTCCACCTGGCTCTTACCTGTTGTAAGCGTGCCCGTTTTATCAAATACAACGGTATGGATTTCCTCCGTATTCAAATTTTCATTGCGCAATAAGATATTTTTATTATTGCGCTGATAGATACTTAGCAACTGCGGCAACTGATGCGCAATAGCAATAGTGCAAGGGCAAACAGCAAATAAAATACCTGTAATATTTTTTAATACTAACGGAACGGTGAATACTCCCAAAGCAAGTGGCGTTACGGCTGAGGCAACAATACTTACAATGATCAGGCTTATATAAAGAGAGGTGAATTTAGAAGAGTCAGCTATTGTAGCGCTCGCTTTGGGCGCTCGATTTGAACGAAATAATATTTTATTAATGCTGCTATTATAAGAATCGTTCTCCACATACACAGTCACTGTTTGACCAAGATTAATTGCACCAGCCGTAATCTTATCCAGACGTTGTTTAGGCTGTTGTAGCTCGCCTGTTAATAACGACGCATCAACCAAAGTCTCCCCCTGTATAAGGGTACAATCTACAGGAAAACACTCACCAACATTCACTTGGATAAGCATACCCTTCTTTAATGATTGCTTGGGCTGCATTACTCTATCCTTATCCAACAAGCTCTGTGTGGGAATTAAAAACGCTTCAACATTAACATCTGCAGACCACGTTTCCATCAACACTATTAATTGTCCCTGTTCCTCTTCAGAAAGTTGATAACAAGAGTATTGTTCTGCCATTTGTGGAAATAAGGATTTCATGCCTTTTAAATGCATTGTCTTTGATTTTTGTAAAACCAAGCGCTTAATTTCATCCATACCGTTTACTATTGCTATCAGCATCACTGGCATAATGAAACTCATGAATACCATCGAAAAACTACTTGCCAGAGGCATGGTAATCGAATGATAGAGTGTATGAATCAAAGACAATAGCCAACCGAGACTAACCGTCGAAGACATATCATTAATATTTTTATTACGCAGATTACGTAAAAAGGTAGAGAGATAATGTCTCCCCGTATAAGCGGTAGTTAAGGAAGTAACTGCTGTTAAAATAACGGTTAAGAATAATGAGGGAGGATAAGCGAGTGATAAAATAAAAATACCAAACATGGCGACTAAATTAATTAAAATATTGGTCCGATTAGGCCACTTTGATTGATTTTCTGATTCTAGATTTTTTCATCAATGACTTCAAATTCGTGAAACTCAACGGAGGTTATTTTTTTGAGGATATCAAGAATAGCTTGATTATGTCTGCCATCCTTGTTAAACCCTTCTTCTCCACTTCGAATCGTTACAAATATTTCCTGAGTACCTAACCGTGGTTGGGCATCTATAGAATCGATTGCTGCGTCAGACGGTAATAAGTCAGTACCACTCAAATCACTGAGTGCCTCTTGTACTGCAAAACCACACCCTCCGTGACACATAATCCCAGACACTAAAAAAGAACCCTGAAATATTATATTTTTTGGCATAAGTTAAATTCCTGTCGTGATGCATGCCTTTGCAAGAATTATCGTTGAGTATAGTTTTCTAACTTCCTTTCAACGACGGCAGAGGTAACAGCATCAAGTAAGTATTCCCCTGATTTTCTGTGTCTTTCCTTAGGTTGGAGCTTACTTCTTTCGATTTGGCTATCATGCGGTATCGTTTCGTCAATACAGTGTTCAAATCTTACCGTACTGACTCGTGCATTCTGTTCTGCACCTGTTCTTCTTACCCCAGTTTCACTACAACGAACTACTGAAAAAATTTATTTATTTCTACTAGACATCCATTTTACGAATCATCCCTGTAATACGCTCACTGCGTGCTATAGACATCCGCGCTTTTTCAGCATCTCCCCGTGAATGAAAGGGACCGAGAATTACTCTGAACCAATTACCCTGCTGCTGAGACGACATAGCAACATGAACGTCAAAGCCTTTCAAAGTTAATGCTGCTTTCAAACGCTCAGCCTCTTGTTTATTTTTGAATGAAGCAAGCTGCAACAAATAGGATTCTTTACTATTCGTGCTGGCTACCGTTACAGGCTTACTTTCTGTAACAACAGCTGGAGTCTGCGTTTGCTGATTTGCAGCTGCTGGCGTAGGAGTCGAAGCAATAGCTACCGGTGATGAAGGCGAACCCACCGCTTTAACTGGCGCCATCGTAGCAGGATTAATCTGATGGGTTACCTGTGCAGGTGCACTTCGATCTTTAGCCAGTAATGTATAAAACTCAAATTTTGGTTTTGGTATTTCATTTTGTTTTGCAACAACGTGTGCCGTATTTTTTGTTCATCTTGCTGTCCTAATACCTGAGTATTAATCCAGGTAGTTAAGCTAGTAAAATCAAACACCGTTGCTGCCAAATAACCCACTACAAAAGAAGCCAGCACCCAAAATACTTGCTTCGGGGCACGGCTCCTTTGCCGACTCGGTCTTCTTCCGTAATCCTTTGCCATCACATGCTCTCAGGAGTTGATACACCAATTAATTGCAAGCCATTTCTCAAGATTTGACGTACTGCTTTTAGAAGACATAAACGCGCATTCCTTAAGACATCGTGCTCGCACAATAGTTGTACGGCATTGTAATAGCTATGCAATCCATTCGCTAGTTCCCGTAAATAATAGGCAAGCTGATGCGGTTCACAAGTACTTGCTGATGCCACAATGACTTCTGGGTAACGATTTATTAAAGAAATCAAAGCCGCTTCCTGGGGCTCCGCTAACAATTCAATATGGGCAAGACCATTTTCTTCATTCCATTGCAAACCACGCTCTTGTAATTGCCGCAATACAGAACTAATGCGTGCATGGGCATATTGAATGTAATAAACGGGATTATCGTTTGATTCAGACTTTGCCAAATCCAAATCAAAATCCATATGTTGTTCTGGTTTACGCATGACATAGAAGAAACGAGCTGCATCATTGCCGACTTCTTCACGCAACTCTCGCAGAGTCACGAAAGAACCACTGCGAGTCGACATTTGAACTCGCTCACTACCACGATAAAGAATCGCAAATTGTACCAATAAAACATCTAAAGCATTTTGATCATGGCCCAAAGCGGTTACTGCTGCTCTGACGCGTGTTACATAGCCGTGGTGATCGGCACCAAAAATATCGATGACACGCTCAAAACCTCGATTATACTTATCCCAATGATAAGCTACGTCCGAAGCAAAATAGGTGGTGTGTCCATTTGCGCGTACCAATACACGATCTTTCTCGTCGCCAAAATCAGTTGCACGAAACCACAAAGCCCCTTCTTTTTCGTAAGTATGGCCGGCTTCTTTTAATGCCTGAATTCCTTTATCAATTGCTCCGCCATCTAGTAATGATTGTTCTGAAAACCAGTAATCATACTGCACACCAAAACCTGCCAAATCATCTTTAATGTCATCGAGTACCGAATCCAAAGCCAGCTTGTGAAATAAGTTAAAACCCTTTTCACCAAGCAGAATACGCGCTTGAGAAATCATGGCATCAATATAGACTTCTTTATCGCCCCCTTGTGGTTCATCAGCAGGTAAGCCCTCTTGTACTACAGACCAGGGATGTACAAAATCACGACCATACTTGTTTAAGGCTTCCTGGGCAATAGTTACGACATAATCACCACGATAACCATTAGCAGGAAAAACGATTCCCTCACCAGCCAGACTTAAATAACGCAGCCAAACACTTACGGCAAGAATATTCATCTGACGGCCAGCATCATTCACATAATATTCACTACTCACTGTAAAACCAGCGGCCTTTAATATATTTGCCAACGTTGCACCAAAAGCAGCGCCACGGCCATGGCCAACATGCAGTGGACCAGTCGGATTTGCCGAGACAAACTCCAGAATGACTTTTTGTCCTTGCCCAAAATGGCTACGACCAAATAACTCCCCTTCTTTAAGTACCTGAGTAATAATTTGGCTGCGCACTTCATTGCGCATGAAAAAATTAATAAATCCGGGACCAGCTATTTCAACTCGCTCCACCGCTGAATGGGAAGGTAAAGTATTGATGATTAACTCAGCTAATTGACGGGGCCCCTGGCGGCAAGGTTTGGCCAACATCATCGCTAGATTCGTCGCAAAATCACCATGATTACTATCTTTAGCCCGCTCAACTTTGATTTCCACCTCAACATCTTGTGGAATAGCGGCTGATGCTTTAAGTATTGTAAGCGCCTGGGTGAGCAATTGTTCGACGGTTTGTTTCATAACACTTTTTTCACTCGTCAAAAAGCAGCTATTATGCGCTTTTTCGTACCAGTTGCAAAGTCTATTGGCAATATCAAGACAAATCCATGACGATTAAGCCTGTCAGCCCTCCAAAAGAAATAATCACGCAAGTTTGGCAGTAAAAAATCGACAAAAGCACGGATTTTTGGTAGTTCGAAATCATAAGCACGGTAAAACATAAAAATGTCATAATGACGAAAAGTATATTGGGTTAATACCTGGACCAACTCACCACACTCTAACCATGCTTTGACTAAGATGTCGCCCGTTAAAAATAACCCAACCCCGGTCAGACAAGCTTGGTTTAAAGCCTCAAAATTATCCATATAGAGAATAGGTTTTGCACAATGTAATTGTCCCCCATCAGCAAGTGGTAAAAAATGAGCTGGTTTACGCAGACTATGCGAAATGATCTTAAAGCGCGGCAAGTCCTCTGCATCCTTCGGCAAGCCATAACGAGCGACAAATTCTTTGGAAGCACAGAGAATATTATTCACACTATACATTTTACGGTATTTCAGTGTTTCTGTTGCCGGCGGAATAACCGGAAACCCCACCATAATATCGATATCAGTACGTGACAGCGCATCATCCTGCTCTGAAAAAATAACTCCAGCTCAAGGAATGGGTAATTATTTATAAAAGCTGGTAAATGCTGTAATACCCATTCCTTGGCTGTAATCGTTGAAACCAAGACTCTTAATTCTCCCTGTGGCTCCTCTCGGTTTGATTCGATAAATCGATTAACAGCCAGGATTTGTTCTTCAATTGACTTACAACGTTCATAAAATAAGCGACCAAACTCAGTAAGATAAACACGACGCGTAGTTCGTAAGAACAGTTGTTCACCAATCGCCCGCTCTAAATTTTTATTTGTTTACTAACTGCTGTTGCGGTCAAGTGTAACGTCTTGGCTGCCAAAGAAAAGCTGGCCAGCTCAGCCACTTTCAGAAAACAGGATACCTGTCCCTGGTTATACATCGTTTTAACCCTTTATTATGAACTTATTATTCATAATTAATTAATTACAAGTCAATTTACAACTTTTTTCTCTGAATTATACTAGTTATAAAAGTTGTCAACGAGGCTAAAAAATGACTACACAAACTACAGGCTACCAATATCATCACATGGGGATACCCACAGATAGTCCTCGGGAAGGTGAAAAATACAGTTCGACATTTAAAATGTATACGAGTGGAGGACATGACAGTGAATATCGTATTCAATACCATCGCTTTGAAGCCGATTCTCCCTTACACCCTTTAATAAAAACCAAAGCTCATGTGGCCTTTAAAGTCGATAGCATTGATGAAGCCATAGCAGGAAAAGAAGTGATTCTTGCGCCCTATGAGCCTTTTCCAGGATTCAAGGTTGCAATGATTGCAGAATGTGGTGCCCCCATTGAATTCATTGAAACAGAACTAAGTGAGGAAGAAATTTGGCAGGGCAGCCATAAGGGTTCCGTGATTTATCCTGAGATGGAGTAAACAATTGCACCACTCTTCTCAGTATTTGTTTAATCATACTAGGGGTTGATTTACATTCTTTGCTATCCTACCCCTAACGAACCTTATTTCTGAAACGAACATGTCAAACGCGTTTATTGGTATTAATAAATTTGCCTTGGATACTCCCTGCCTAGTCATTGATAAAGACAAACTTGATTACAATCTTAAACGTATGCAGCAACATGTTGATGCAAATCGTATTAATCTTAGACCTCACTGTAAAACTCATAAATGCTCGCAACTAGCAAAACTGCAACGCCAATATGGAGCAATTGGTATTAGCGCGGCAAAAATCTCTGAGGCAGAAGTACTCATTAACCAAGGTATCAGTGGCATTTTAATTACGTCTCCCCTTGTTAGTGACTACAAAATAAGACGTCTCCTGAACTGTCTAAAAAATCACCTGATACGATGCTAGTCGTTGATAACGAGGAGAATATTGCTGAACTTGCCACAGCAGCTGCTTCCATTAATCAAAAAATGAATGTCTTACTCGATTTGGATCCAGGTATAGGGAGGACTGGGATCAAACCAGAGCTCGCTTTACCCTTAGCAACCACTATTGTGAATTCCAAATGGCTGAATTTCCTTGGGGTACAGTGCTACGCCGGAAATTTGCAACATATTTTCTCTTATCGAGAACGACAAGAACACTCTTTAAAAACAATGCAACAGGCCAGTGAAATCGTACAAAGGCTTAAAAAAGCCGGATTGCCCTGTTCTATTTTAACAGGTACTGGTACAGGTACCTATGATATCGATAGCGCAGCAGCAGAAATCACTGAAATACAACCAGGATCTTATGCCGTTATGGATGTTGATTACGCTAGAATTGGCTCCAAAGAAAATCCTCACCAGTTTACTACCTTTCAACATGCCATGACACTACTGACTACAGTCATCAGTGCTAACCGCCAAGAGCATGTTACTGTTGATGCCGGTACTAAAGCGCTCTATTTTGATCCTGTGAATAAACCTAAAATTATCAGTCACTCCCATTTAAATTACGATTGGGGTGGTTTTGGTGACGAGCATGGCAAAATAACTGCCCAAAACAATGTTCCGCTACCTGTTAATAAAGAAATCCTTGAATTAATCGTTCCGCATTGTGATCCCACCATTAATTTATTCGATAAATTTTATATCACCCGCAACGACACCGTTATTGATGTTTGGGATATTGATGCACGAGGCGCAGCGCAGTAAAGCTAACTATGTCAACATTTACTTCTATCTATATCGAAACCTTAATCCTTGTTGCTGTTTGGGAACAACCTTTAATCTTTCAAGGCTGTTTTAAATTGACAGATAAAAATAACCACAATCAACGTTTGCTTTTTTTCGTTGTGAATGTAATAAGACAGATAAAAAAGAGCTTATTGAGCAGGACTTTTCTGCTTATGAATATCAGTTTAGCCATCTTTATGATGGAGCCCAACTTATTCGACTTAACACGCAGAACAAAGCGGAGGAGCATGCCCTCTATTTACTAAAGTACGCGCTTCATATCACTCTGCAAAAGATGATAACCAGCAGAAAACAATATCTTCTTTCTATTGATGAAGTAGCCTTGCATGCAATAACCAAACGTATAGAACCTATTTTGCATCAACGCTCCTGGTCTACCGAAGAGAACGAACTTGGTTTTGCAGTGGCTATGGATTTCAATCCCACGGAAGACTCCGTGACAGGCGGCAGTTATGGCCTTGATAGAGGGAAAAAATATCGATCAGCCTAGTATAACAATCCACTGAATAATTGTCTCTATTTCATCCCTTTCTAATCCTATTACCTCAGAGAAGGAGGGAATAATTGCTCTATCTATTTATATTATTTAAATTTTAAAAAAGTCACCTCGCGAATCTATTCCCTTCATTTTGGTCATAATATTTTCTTAATGATTGGGTATTATACTTAATCTCAAGAGGCCAAAAAAATTTCTCTATAGGGGAGTATCATGCCAAAATTTGGAAATTTCTTTAAAGAGTTAAAGCAGGGTGCAAAAGGTTTGGGGCAGGACATAAGCAATCTGAAAGTCAAAACAAATCAACACACACCTGATGCTAAGAAAAATTTTCTTCAGAACTATTCTGATCATTTGGATCAATTAGAAATAGATGCTAAAAAATATGGGAAAAAGCAAAAAACAAAGGTTCTCTCGAAGATGCCATGAGCTATCTTAAGGATGAAGCTACTAAACGAATGAACTTCCTTGAAGGATTTCGTGATCGTTATGATTTTGCAGACGAAGTAGTTGGGGCCACTGCAATTCCGGCTTTAGGAATGGTGGCTTCTGTTGCTGCTCTTGGTTACGCCATATGGGAAGGTGCTCAAGCCTTAGCAATTCATGCAGGATTCGCTAAAGACGATGGTAAAGATCATGGAGAAAATGCTGCGATGGGTTTAATGGTCTCCGCAGCAACCTTTGTAGGTGCAGTAGCAAGCTTCTTAAAATCCGCAGTTAGCCTAATCACTCGATCTGTTGCTACTGCAATTAACGGGTATGGAGAGTCAAAAGAAGCTCGTTTCCATAATGAAGATTCTGTCCTTGGCAGTGGTAGTGCTTTCAATAGCCCTAAATAAGTGCCCTATATATGACTAGCTTTATAAAAAGACCGGTTTAAACCGGTCTTTTCTTATTTCTACCGGACAAAGTTAGATGGATCTATGGTCTAACTCCGCTGGGACAGCATAAGGCATAGAATCACAACAATATCTCTATAAAGAAAGAGCGATTAAATTCCGTCTACTTTGCTTACCTCAGGTAAAAAATCTTTATAATGGCTGTATAGGGAAAGAGGAGCTATATTTTGAAAACAATAAAGCAAAAAGGACGTATTTTTATTCTCCTACTTATATTTCTCGGATTTGCTTTACCAGTATCAAGCACAACACCAGCAAATTTCGCCCTCAAAGCACAACAATTAAATGAATTTGCTTTTGATCTTTATCGGCAAATAGGCACAACCGACCAGAATCTTATTTTATCACCTTATAGCCTATCATCTCTTCTAGTTATTTTAGCTGAGGGTGCTAGCGACAATACACAACTACAGCTCAATCAAGCCTTGCATTTTCCTGCAGGAAGTACCGATAGTACCGCTGAATTAGCTAAAATTGATACAGAATTAATGCCCGATAGTGATTGCCAAGGCTGGTTCAGTTGCAAATTTAAACACGCCAGTAAATGGTTTGGTTTCAACAAATCATCCACTTTTTTAATTGCTAATTCACTTTGGGCAGAGAAGAGTTTGATTTATAAGAAGTCCTTTCTGGCCGCTATGGGACAAAGCCACATCAATCATTTTTACCAGGTTAATTTTAATAAAACGCCTGAGGCGGCCAGACAACGTATTAATAACTGGGTCGAAGAAAAAACGGATCAATATATCAAAGAGCTTATTGCACCAGGTATGATTAATAGAGCGACTCGACTCATTCTAGTCAATGCTATTTATTTTAATGGGTTATGGGAGTCCCCTTTCAAACCGGAAGCCACCGAACAAAAGCCCTTCCTGTTATTAGACGGAAGCTCCGTCCAAACAGCGATGATGGGCAAGTTGGATAATTTTTCTATAGTGAAAATAATAGCTTACAAATGCTGCAATTACCTTATTTAAAAAGCGCTATTAGAATGGCAGTCTTATTGCCCAAAGCTACTCACTCAGTAAAGGAAATACAACAAGCATTGACTCAAGAAACGTTTTCTCAGCTTCTTCAAAACGCAACTAACCTCAAAGTTCTTGTTAGTCTGCCAAAATTTAAACTGGCATCAACCTTTAACTCCTTAAAGCAACCCCTACAACAAATGGGCGTCATCGATGCGTTCAGTGATAAGGCTTCCTTCTCCAACATAACAACGTCTGCTTTGGCAATTTCCGATATTATTCAAAAAGCGGTTATAGAAGTTGATGAACAAGGAACTGTCGCCGCGGCTGCAACTGCTGTAGTGATGTTTGGTGCTGCTTTACAGCAACCTATCCAATTTAATGCAAACCATCCCTTTTTATTCATTCTCTACGATACTAAATCAGGAATTATTCTGTTTATAGGGCAAGTTTTCAATCCACAAAAGAAATGAGAAATCAGCCCGTGCATCGCAACCTATGTCCGTTGATTTATAACCAAAAAATACAGACATAGGCATAAAGAAGACTCATGCCAATTACAGGAATGACAAGAAAACCCAAAAACACATGAATCTGAGTCCTATTCTCTGCGGATGCTTGATAAAATTTTTTAGCTTCTTAAAAACTGACATGAAGGAGCTCGCTAACGAGGCAGTTTCTATCAGTATAAACTAAATAAAACCATTAGGAAGTACAAAGCCAACCTCTATAAGGTTTCGTAGGCCTTATGTATTTGTCCATCCTGCGACAACATAATGGCTAAGGGCCTGGTTGCCTCGAAATGAGCAAAAAATAATCATCATCATGACAGTAATAGGTACTGACAGAAACATACCCAAAACGCCCCACACAGCACCCCATAAAGCCAAGGCAAATAAAATCACCAGGGCACTCAAATTTAAGGATTTCCCTAAAAACGGGGTTCAACAAGATTACCTACAATAAATTGGATTGCGACAAGACCTGAAGTAATGACAATAAAAGGCAGCCAGCTTTGGAATTGAATTAATGCTAATAAAGCAGGAAAGGCTGTCGCCAAAATAGCCCCAATATTAGGAATAAAATTTAGGAAAAAATGAGTAAAGCCCAAAATTCTGCGAAATCCAAACCGACCCATTTCATGATAATCCAGCTGGTAGTTGCTGTAAGTAAACTCAACAGAGTCTTTAAGCCCAAATAGGTTTGGGTATCCTTCACTATATGAGTAATAATGTTATTGACCAATTTACGATGACCAGCCTGAGGGAAAAGAGCATCCAGCTTTTGAGTGAAAAAATGTTGTTCTACAAACAAAAAATGACATATAGTGCGATTAAAACAGCAGAGCCTGTGATAGTAGTAAAAACACCATAAATGTTCACTAAAATACCTTGCAAACTAAGACCACGGATAAACCCATCTACATTTGCCAAGGTTTTAATATGAAAACGCTGATCCACCCTATTAAAAATATTGGTCAAATTCTCTTGATAACGGGAGGAAGCAGCAATCACGTCATTGACATTATTACTAATAATATCAATGAGAATCTTAACCAGAAGCGCTACTACTAATAACGCCAGTACCATACTCAGCCAATTAGGTAAACGGGGGCCAATAAAAGGTGTCCGCTGTACAGCGTTATGGATTGTGTTTAACAGATGCCAGATAAAAATGGCAATAACGATGGGAATTAACAAACTGCGACCAGCAATAAGTAAATAGCCGATGATCCATACTAGAATCAAACTGGCTGCAAATGTAACAGTACGAACCCTTGTCCCTGCATTTATCGTCATAAAGGTCAACAGTAACTTATTTTCTGCTATTATGAGTTTTTTCTTACAAATCATACTGTGTTACATCAATCTTGTGAAATTTTAGCAGGTGTAGGCCCGACATTGAGTGCCAAACTTAGCAAATGTGGTATAACCACAGTGGCTGATCTGCTCTTTCATCTACCCTATCGCTACCAAGATAGAACCCGAATTACAGCTATTCGTGATTTGCGTGCCAACGATTGGGCTGTGATCGTCGGTAGAGTTTGTAAAACCGAGGTTAAATATGGCAAACGCATGATGCTTTATTGCCATGTGGAAGATAAAACCGGTATTTTGCAACTGCGCTTTTTTCACTTTAATAAACAACAAATCAAAGCGCTACAGGAATGTACTCTGATACGTGCTTTTGGGGAAGTTCGTGAATTTGCTAATAAGTTTGAAATGATTCACCCGGAATATCAATTATTAGCGAATGAAGAAGACTGTATAGTGGATGAAACCCTGACGCCAATTTATCCTTCTACGCAAGGTTTAACGCAAAGCCGCCTGCGACAACTGGTCAAAATAGCCCTGAAAACCTGTCACAAAACCATTGACGAACTAGAATGGATGACAATAGAACAGCTACAACAACAGCAGTTCTATCCCCTCTCCCACGCCCTCACAATACTGCATAACCCTCCCCCCGATATTTCCTTACAAACGTTAGAAGAAGGTACACACCCCGCTTTGCAGCGCCTGGTATTTGATGAGTTATTGGGACAACGCCTGGCCATGCAATTTGCCAGGCAGCATAGAAGCCAGTTATCGGCACCGCTTATTCTCCACAATCAGGAATTACAGACTCGCTTTATTGCGCAATTACCCTTTGTATTAACAGCGGCACAACAACGCATTAATGAAGAAATATCAACAGACTTATCACAATCAAAACCGATGTTACGCCTGGTTCAGGGTGATGTGGGCTCTGGTAAAACGGTGGTAGCAGCGCTAGCTGCTTTACAAGCTATTGCCAACGGCTATCAAGTTGCATTTATGGCACCAACAGAATTGCTAAGCGAACAACACGCAGCCAATCTAGAGACCTGGTTTAATCCTCTAGGAATATGCTGCCGCAGGCTTAGCGGTAACATGAAAACCAGTAAACGCAAGGAAACGTTAACATTGCTGGCCAATCATGGCTGCCAAATTCTTATAGGAACCCACGCTCTCTTTCAAGAGAATGTTCTCTTTGCCAAACTCGGCCTGGTGATCATTGACGAACAACATCGGTTTGGAGTAGAACAACGCTTATTATTACAACAAAAGGGACAACAGGCAGCACTTACTCCTCATCAACTGTTAATGACCGCTACCCCCATTCCAAGAACCTTAGCAATGACTCAATTTGCTCATCTTGATCTATCGATTATTGATGAGTTACCACCGGGACGTACGCCGATCAGCACTGCCGTATTAAGCCAGGAAAAACGTGAACCAGTTATCAATCGCTTACAATCGGCCATTGCCGATGGTCGGCAAGCTTATTGGGTCTGTACGCTCATCGAAGAATCGGAAAAATTACAGTGCATGGCAGCAACTGCCACCGCAGAAAATCTCCAGGCTCAGCTACCTAATGTGCGAGTAGGCTTGGTTCATGGCCGAATGAAAAGCATCGAAAAAGAAGCCACTATGGCGGCATTTAAACAAGGAGAAATCGATTTATTGGTGGCAACTACCGTTATTGAAGTAGGAGTCGATGTACCTAAAGCCAGTTTAATGATTATTGAAAATGCGGAGCGCTTAGGCCTCTCACAATTACATCAATTACGCGGCCGAGTCGGACGCGGTAGTGCGCAATCTCATTGCCTGCTTCTTTATCAATCACCCCTTTCGCAACTTGGTGCCGAACGTTTACGCATCATGCGGGCAACCTGTGATGGTTTTATCATTGCAGAAAAAGATCTGCAATTGCGTGGAGCAGGTGAAGTATTGGGTACCCGACAAACAGGTTACCATCAATTTAAAATTGCCAACCTACAACGCGATCACCATTTTTTACCGGTCGTAGCCAACACAGCCAAGCAATTAGTGCTCGAGAATCCTCAGCTGGCACGCACAATTGCTCAGCGTTGGTTAGGTGATTTCGAACAATTTTTGCAAGGTTAAAATGCAGGAAAGCCATTTTGCCTTAATAAAGAATTTTGTAAAAATAGTTAAAAATAGTCTAAGTCAAGACTGTTTTTTCATTTTTTCTTTAGCTAATATAGCCGAAGTGGTTTTGCTGTTTCCTCAAGCCATGTCTGTGGATAACTTATTCGTTAACGTCTAACTTCATTATTCGCGTAATGAGCCTCCTTTCACCATTACTCCTTGCCAGTACTAACTTTTATTGTTTTTTGTTTAATTAGTTAGCTCTTCCCTTTATCCACAAAATCTGTGGATAATCCTGTGCACAGAATGGGAAAAGGCTTGAAAATAAAGCGTATAATTTACCTGCTTCAGAACTTACCAACTTGCTACCGGTTACTAAAAAGCATTAACCAACAAATACCTAGGCTTGACCCTTGGCGAGGAAAGGTTAAAATACTGGTCATTTTATTATCAGGTTATCCCATGTCGTCACAACGTAAAGCAGTCGCCTTGATTTCGGGTGGCTTGGACTCGATGTTAGCTGTTAAAATTGTCCAAAAACAAGGCATTCATGTTGAGGGAATCAATTTTTATACTGGTTTTTGTCATTCCGGCCACACTTCGGCAATACGTAATCGTAAGAATAGTGCCAAGCCCCTTCGCAATGATGCCCTGTGGGTTGCGGAGCAACTCGGTATTAAATTACATATCGTTGATATCGTTGAGCCTTACAAAGATGTTTT
Source organism: Legionella tunisiensis (assembly GCF_000308315.1). Lineage (GTDB taxonomy): Bacteria > Pseudomonadota > Gammaproteobacteria > Legionellales > Legionellaceae > Tatlockia > Tatlockia tunisiensis. The sequence goes on from NZ_CALJ01000318.1 coordinate 37,892, forward strand.
ACTGAATCCTAAACATGGTTATGGCAAAAATATCAATCCCTGCCTGGATTGCAAAATTTTCATGGTACAACAAGCACATGAATGGATGATAGAAAATCATTTTGATTTCATTATTACTGGTGAAGTCGTCGGCCAGCGTCCAAAATCGCAACGAAAAGCCACCATGCCTCTTATTGCAGAAGAGTCAGGCGCAGAGGATCGTTTATTGCGTCCTTTATGCGCGAAATTATTGCCACCAACATTGCCAGAACGCGAAGGTTGGGTTAATCGCGAAGAACTGTATGATTTTCAAGGCCGCAATCGAAAACCGCAGTTAGGACTTGCCGCAACCATGGCAATTGAAGAGTTTGCACAACCTGCTGGCGGTTGCTGTGTATTAACTGATGAAAATTACACTCGACGTTTACGAGATATGTGGGATCATCGCGACAGTTGTGATTACGATATGGAAGATATTATTCTTTTAAAAGCAGGCAGACATATCCGCCCTAAACCCCATTATAAAATGATCATTGCACGCGACGAGGCCGAAAGTAATTTTTTAACAGGTTATCGCAAAGAATTCATCCATATGCAAATACGTACACATCGTGGTCCGATGATTTTGATTGAGGGACAACCCACAACAGATGACTTGCTTACCTGTGCCCGCATCGCTGGCCGTTTTTGCTCTGGACGTGATGAACCACAGATTGAAGTAGACTTACACCATCTGAATGGCGAAACTCAGATATTACAAGCTAAACCGATGCGTGCAGAAGAAATTCCCCAAGAATGGTATTTGTGAGATTGTTATGCCCCATTTTGAATTAGATGCTCGTCGCCTGTTATGCCCTATGCCCGTAATAAAAGCACAAAATATGGCGAAAAAACTCAATCATGGTGATACATTAACAATCGTTGCAACCGATCCCGGTGCTCAACATGATCTGCCAAGCTGGTGTCGTATTAATGGCCACCAGCTTATCGACTGCATACACAAGGATGATGAAATCCATATTACTTTACAACTGGTCAAGGATGGCGAATGACACAACAGGATCGTTATTGGCAAGCGAAAAAAGTCACGCTTGTTGGCGCACTTACTAACGCTGTATTAGGTGTTATTAAACTAATTGGCGGTTTTCTCTACCACTCTCATGCTCTAGTCGCCGATGGTGTGCATCTTTTGCCGATCTCATCACTGATATTATGGTAGTCTTTGCTTCCAAATATGGCAGCCAAGATGCCGACGATTCACATCCCTACGGCCATCAACGGATCGAAACTGCAGCAACCCTTATGCTGGCCTTGCTACTCATTTTGGCAGGTATCGGCATTGCTTGGGATTCGTTGGATGAAATCCTTCATGGTAGTCATGATAAACCAGGTTGGATTGCACTTCCCATTGCCTTATTATCTATTGTCGCCAATGAAATTTTATTTCATTACACTCGGCATGTAGGAACCTCTATTCAATCAGCGCTGGTCCTTGCCAATGCTTGGCATCATCGTTCAGACGCTGCCTCCTCCATTGTGGTTGCCATAGGTTTAATAGGCACTCTATTTGGTTTTATCTATCTTGACGCCCTCGCAGCAATTATTGTTGGATTCATGATCGTTAAAATGGGCTGGAGCTATGGTTGGAATAGCGTCAAGGAATTGGTCGATACGGCAGTTGATCCCAAACTGCTTGCTCAAATAGAGCAAACTATTCAGGCTGTCGATGGTGTAGAAAAGATTCATCAACTGCGCAGCCGTTTAATGGGTGGAGATATCTTGATTGACGTTCATATCTTAGTCGCTCCTCACATTTCAGTATCAGAAGGTCATTACATTGCTCAGCACGTCCATCGAACCCTCGTTAAAAAATTTATGCGAGTCAAAGATGTCATCGTTCATGTTGATCCTGAAGATGACGAAATAACTTGTCCTTCCTTTAATCTGCCAAGCCGGGAAGTACTACAAAAAAACTCTTGCTGGCCTGGCAACAAGATTATCCCGAATTGCAAAATTGGACGCTCCATTATCTCGACGGCAAAATGACCATCGACTTGATATGTAACCATAGCAGTACTCGCTTAGAATCACTCAAAGCACGTGTTAGCTCTGAGTTGCAAACTTATCAGGATATCAAGCAAGTACGTGTACTTAGTCAACAGGGAGTTATCTGTCATGAAAAAACCTAATATCGTCTTCCTCGATACCAGACCTTTAATAAATGATGGTTTATGTTTAGATAATTTATATGCACTGGGTGAAATTAGTCTTTACGATCAAACTTCAGCTGAGCAAGTAATTGAACGTGCAAAAGATGCTGACATGATTATTACGAATAAGATTAAATTAAATGATTCACATTTTGCGCAATTACCCAAGCTTCGTTATATCGGTGAAACAGCGACTGGAGTAGATAATATTGATGTTACAGCCGCAACCAAACGAGGTATTGTCGTTACTAATATCCCCGATTACAGCACCGATAGCGTGGCACAGCATGTTATTGCCTTGCTATTAGCTCATACCAATCAGGTTGAAGC
>NZ_CALJ01000317.1 GCF_000308315.1 Legionella tunisiensis
TTTTTCCCAAAACATTATGACGGATTTAAAACATTTGAGTGGTTATATTTTAAAAAGCAAATCACCAACCTGCGGCTGGAAACAAGTAAAAATTTATCAAAGCCCCGGACTAGTCAAGCATAATGGACAAGGGCTATATGCCAAAACCCTGGCGGCTAACTATCCTTGTTTGCCTATTGAAGAAGAAGGACGTCTTAACGATCCTCGCCTGCGTGAGAATTTTGTTGAACGTATATTTCTATACAAAGAGTGGCAAGATTTAGTTGGATCTGGGTTAACCATAGCTAAAATTCTTGCTTTTCATACTCGCCACAAATTAACCCTGATGGCACATCATCCAATAACTAGTCATAAACTCGGAGAGGCGCTTAGCCGCATTAATAAACAGGATGATATTCAACAATTCGCAGAAAATTATATCTATAATTTTATGCAAATCCTTAGTTATTATATTGCTACACCTAAAAAACATGCTAATGTGCTACAGCATTGTTTAGGCTATTTTAAAAAGGTACTTAACAAAATAGATAAGCAAGAACTCGTTGAATCTATTGCCAATTATCGTCAGGGTCTTTTACCGTTGATTGTCCCCGTCACCCTGCTTAAACATCATATGAAGCATCATCGGCAACCTTATCTTGATAACCAAAGTTATTTATCACCCTATCCAGAAGAATTAATGTTGCGTAATCATATATAGAGTAGAGCACTTGGAGCAAATCATATACGGCTGCCATCTGACAGCCGTATATGACAGGCTTATACCATATCCAGAGAAGTGAATTTCAATTGTCGGCCACAAACCCAAGCCTTGTTCAATTCCTGGAATATTTCTTTTGGCATTCCTTTAGGTAAGCGTACAGTGGAGTGATCATCATGAATTTTGAGTCCAGTTATAAAACGACTTTGTAATCCGGCTTCATTAGCAATAGCACCAACGATATTACCGGGTTTAACGCCATGCACACGACCAATATCAATACGGAATAATTCCTGTGGATGATCATCACGGAATTGCCTTCTATCTTTACCTTTATCGTTCTTACGATCAGGATTACGACTCGCCTTAAAGTCGCCTTCTCTAACTCGTGCCACTTTGGCAGAACGAGCAGGTTTTGGAAGAGAGAGTTCACGCTGCCATGGCTTATCCTGATTTAATAATAAAGCAAGGGCCGCTGCTACATCAGTCGCCGCGACCTGATTTTCTTTGACAAACTCTTCAATGATACGTTGATAAGCCGGTAAATTTTCATGTTGCAAACGTGCAGTAATAGTTGCCATAAAACGTTGCTGTTTCGCTGTCTGGATCATGTAATCATTCGGCACCACAATCTTTTCAATACGCTGGCGAGTATGACGCTCTATCGTATTCAAAATACGTGCTTCCTTCGGTGTAACAAACAAAACCGTTATCCCACTACGACCGGCGCGGCCTGTACGGCCAATGCGGTGGACATACGTTTCACAATCATGTGGAACATCATAGTTAATCACATGGGTAACACGTTCAACATCTAATCCACGCGCTGCAACATCTGTAGCAACTAAAATATCAATCGTCCCTTGCCGAAACTGTGCAATAATTCGCTCACGCAAGGCCTGGGTAATATCACCATGAATTGCCATAGCACGATATCCTTGCTGCTGCAAAACCTCTGCTACTTCTTCTGTGCTGCTTTTGGTACGAACAAATACAATAACGCCTTGCGAATCTTCTACAGCCAATACACGCAATAAAGCATCTGTTTTTTGTGCCGGTGATGCAAATAAAAAGCGTTGCTCAATACTCTTCACGGTAGCAGTTTCCGCACGAATCTCAACAGAAACAGGATTATTCAAATAACTGTTGGCAATCTGGCGAATACGATAAGGCATCGTAGCTGAAAACAAAGCCATTTGCTTTTCAGCAGGCAATTTGGAAAGAATTGTTTCCACATCTTCGATAAAACCCATTCGCAACATTTCGTCTGCTTCATCAAGAACAAAAGTACTTAAATGACCTAATTGCAAAGTACCGCGATCGATGTGATCAAGAATTCGCCCTGGTGTTCCCACAACAACTTGCGCACCTTCACGTAGTTGTTTCAATTGACGGCGATATTCTTGTCCGCCGCAAAGCACAGAGACAGTAACGTTTTGATGAGCACTCAACGCTTCAAACTGTTCAGCAACCTGAATGGCTAATTCACGGGTTGGGGCTAAAATCAATGCTTGGGTAGCCTGCGATTTTTGCACTAATCGTTGCAAAATAGGTAAGGCAAACGCAGCAGTCTTTCCTGTTCCTGTTTGTGCTTGCGCGATTACATCTCGTCCTTCCAACAAGACAGGTATAGTTTGTACCTGGATAGGTGATGGGACTTTAAATTTCATATCTTCGAGCGCTTTTAATAAAAGATCAGATAAATTGAGCGCTGCAAAGCTTGCTAATTCTTGTGTCATAAATATTCCAATAGATTAAAGCATAATGCTAAAACGGATAAAGCAATGTAAAAATTGCTCAGTATTATAACAAAATAAGCAGGATGATGCACGAATTTTATTTTCCTCAACCTGATTAAAACAAGATAAAGATGGGCTATAAACCTAACCAAGATAGATTCGTAGTTAAATGTAATTAATTATTTTTATAAGAGAAAATACTATTCTTCCATGATTTTCTATCAAACCATCTTACCAAGTTTTTTCTTTTCTTTTCCGTTATATCTTTTTCAACATTTGGTCGATTTTGCTATTTCTACTTATATCCTCTTTAATTTTTAACTATAGGGTTTTATAACAACGCTGCCAAACGGCAAGCTTGATCAATAGCATGACGTGCATCCAATTCCAACGCTTTAAAAGCCCCACCAATCAAATGCACCGATCGTTTTCTTTGTTTCAAAGGTTCAAACAGATCCCGTAATTCATCCTGCCCAGCACAAATCACGATTGAATCCACCTCTAAAACTTGTGCTTTATCATCGATACGAATATGTAAACCCTGATCATCTATTCGTTCATATTCTACACCGGCAAGCATTTTAACCTCTTTGTGTTTTAAACTTAATCGATGGATCCAACCAGTAGTTTTTCCCAACCGTTTACCATGCTTTCCTTTTTGCGCTGTAATAAATACACTTGACGTGGGCTTTTACTGATCTCAGGATGTTTCACACCACCGCGATGTTCAGTTTTGATATCAATACCCCACTCATCATAAAATTGCTGCGGATGCTCATTAACGTGCTCGTGAGTTAACCATTCAGCCACATCAAAACCAATCCCCCCCGCACCAATAATGGCTACCCGCTCACCAGGAATTTTTTGCTGTTGAATTACTTCCACATAACTCATAACCTTTTTATGATCTATCCCTTGAATATCAGGTACCCTTGGCTTAATTCCTGTTGCAAGTACAACCTCATCAAAATCACTCAGTAAATTCACATCAGCGGCTGTTTTTAACCGAACATCAACTTGAAATTTTTTCAATTGATGCGTGAAATAATTAATAGTATGTTGAAATTCTTCTTTACCAGGGATGTTTTTCGCTAAATTAAACTGCCCACCCAAAACATCACTTTTTTCAAACAGCGTTACTTGATGGCCTCGTTCGGCTGCTACTGTTGCAAAAGCAAGACCAGCCGGCCCAGCACCAACAACAGCAATTTTTTGGCATGATGTACTGATTGATAAACTAATTCTGTCTCATTGCCAGCACGTGGATTGACCAGGCAAGACGCTGTTTTATTAACAAATACTCGGTCTAGGCAGGCTTGGTTACAGGCAATGCAAACATTAATCGCTTTACTCTCACCTATTCTGGCTTTTTCAGCGAATTGCGCATCGGCTAAGAATGGCCTCGCCATTGACACCATGTCCGCAACCTCTTCACTAATTAAACGGTTAGCCAGTTCTGGGGTATTGATTCGGTTAGAAGTAATCACTGGTATATTAATTTCTGGTTTGAGCCGTTTGGTTACTGGAGTAAACGCTGCAGGAGGGACCATCGTTGCAATGGTGGGAATACGTGCCTCATGCCAACCAATGCCGGTATTAATCAAACTAGCTCCTGCTTGCTCAATTGCTTTCGCCAGAGTAACAACTTCCTCCCAACTGCTGCCGTCGGCAATCAGATCGAGCATCGACAAACGATAAATAATAATAAACTTTTCACCGACTGCTTCACGTACACTCCGTACCACCTCTACCGGAAAACGAATACGGTTAGTAAAATCACCACCCCATTCATCTTGGCGCTGATTGGTATGCGTCACAATGAATTGATTAATGAGGTACCCTTCACTACCCATAATTTCCACTCCGTCATAACCTGCCGCTTTAGCAAGGCGAGCACAACGCGCGAAATGTTTAATGGTTTTTGCGATACGACGCTTACTCATCATCCAGGGTTTAAACGGACTGATCGGTGATTTTAAAGCACTGGGAGCAACAATAAAGGGATGATAACCATAACGACCAGCATGTAAAATTTGAAGAGCAATCTTGCCCCCAGCCTCATGCACAGTGTGCGTCACAATTTCGTGACGTTGTTGCTCTTTAGCGGACGTTAATTTTGCCGCAAAGGGAGCCAAACGTCCCGAACGATTGGGTGCAAAACCTCCAGTTACTATCAAGCCGGCACCACCTTGCGCCCTCTCACGGTAAAAGGCAGCTAAACGCTGTAAACCTTCTTTGTCTTCTTCCAAACCCGTATGCATGGATCCCATAAGCAAACGGTTTTTAACTGGGTAAACCCTAAATCAAGTGGTTCGAATAAGGCCTTGAAAGGGGTATTATCAATTCTCAATTCCATGAGCACTCACAAAAGGACAGAAAACAAGAGTATAATGCTTTTAATGCAATCTGACAGCCTTCGATCTTAATCTGGCTTATATACAGTAATTTGCATCTCAATAGTTTTTTGCATTACCCTCTTTATTCTTTGAAATGTTTAAGAGTCACCTGATGCAAAAAAATTTTTTTCCTCATCGTCGAAGAAGGAAAGTTCAATTTCTTCCATGGTGATTTTTCACCAGCACTACCACAAGAGTTAAATGGTCTTTTTGCCTATGGTGCCTATGAAACAGCAAATGGTGAAAAACTATTTTTTATGCAAAGATTACTTAACTACAACAGCTATCATGCTGGAATAAAACTAGTTTTTGATGGATTAAAAAAATAGACCGAAATACTTTTTTGCAACACCTGAAATACAGCAACAATTTAATAAATACAAAAAAAGTGAACCTCAATTTGGTGGAGAAATGCTGCTATTGGAAGCCAAATTTGTTTTTTGGAACTTCAAAAGCAGCGTATATTCACGCAACAACCCAGATTACAATGACATTAATCCTGAACTTGCACAGGTCGTTAATAAAAGTTTATTGCCACCTGCGCGCTTTGTTAAAGCCTCTGCAACAGAGTTTTTTGCCCAAACCTCAATGCGCCAGTTCTTTGAACCTAATGGACAATACAAAGCGCCAAAACAGGCTTTTCATGATGCATTAATGATCTGCAATGTCCTGCAATTACCACCTCTTGCAACAGCTTTGCCAGACTATGATGAAACCACTCACAAAACCACGGTCGCCAGCGCGAGTGGTTAGATCCATTAAAGACAAGATTTTTTCTCCGAGCCTAAAATCAATAGCTTATTTCAGCAATTTTTTCGGAAATTTCTCAACTTGTGTCCAGACAGGTTGAGATACCCGCAATCTGGTGGCCAGTAATGCTCCCATTAAAGAAATAATTCCACCGCTTAATGATAAAAAAGATGACTCTTCATGCAGCAAAATAAAACCTAATAATGTAGATAACAGAGGTAAAGAATAAAGATACATTGACGCTTTATAGGCAGACCAATAATTCAAAACATAACTCCATCCCACATAGGCAAAAGCCGCAGGAAAAACCCCCATATAGACGGCAGCAAAAGTTGCCTGTTGATTAGCCACTTTGATTTCTTCCCATAACTGGGGAGAAAAATAAGTAGCATGAGAGTGCCGCCCCATATTATCCAGGCAGTAACAGCTACTGGGTGATAATTTCGCAAATAACGCTTTTGCGCCACGGTATAAAAAGCCCCCATAAAAGTAGCAATTAAAATAACTAACACCCCACTCGTCATGGAAGCAGAATTGCTTTCTTCCCCTATTATCAAAAACAACAGTCCAATAAAACTGATAAGGATACCCCCCCAAACAGCTGGAGTTGGCCGTTCTTGCAAAAATAGAACTGATAAAACAATGGTAACAACTGGAATCAAACCGATAACAAAGCTGGCCACCCCTGCAGAAACGCTAAGCTCCCCATAATTCAGACAAATATTATAGATACCAATGCCTGCTACTCCCAACAACAGCAGCTGTACGCGATCTGACCAAGAGATTTTTTCTTAGCGGGAAGATGGAAGTAAATCATTGCCATAGCGAACGAAGCAACCAAAAATCGTAACAAAGCAAGTGCACCTGGAGAATAAGCCGTCAACCCAATCCGGATCCCGACAAATGCCGAGGCCCAAAATAATATAGTAAAGGCTAATGCACAATGTACTTTTAAAGAGCCCACAAGAAACACCAAGTAACAGAAAGACTACTATTTTAACTAGATAAATACTTGGTGGTCTAGCCTCAATAGCCTGTCATTTGTAAACTTTCCCAGGGCCTTCTTTCCTAAAATTCTGACTTGATAAATCTATCAAAACTTTTTTAAGCAAAGTAGAATTGACCATTCAATTCACTAAAAATTTAATAAGCAGGGAGCATCATGAATAAATTCGTTGGTTTACTTCTATCTTCACTTATGTTTACAACAAGTTATGCAGCACAAACCACAGCAACGATTTATTCTACTATAGGAGAAAAAAAGGAGTTAGGACAAGTTGTTTTCACAGATACCGATCTTGGTCTGCTAATAATACCAACGCTCACAACGCTTCCCCCGGGTTTACCACGGTTTTCATTTGCACCAACATCCTGATTGTGGTGATACGGGTATGCATGCCGGCGCTCATTACGATCCTAAAAACACAAATAGCCATCAAGGTCCTTACGGTAAAGGACATCTAGGTGATTTACCAGTCTTATATGTGATGGAGGATGGTAATGCCAATGTACCTGTTCTGGCACCTCGCTTAAAAACCAGCGACCTTAAAGGGTTGGCTGTCATGATACATGCCGGTGGTGATAATTATAGCGATAATCCTCCTCTTGGCGGCGGCGGAGCCCGAATTGCGTGTGGAGTAATTAAATAACGATCGTTTAGCGATATAAAGAACATAAGTACTTTATACATTATCCCGTAAAAAGACGTAGTCTTTTGTACGGGATTTAATCAAATATACCAGTTTCGACCACACCGAACTCACCTTGAATAAATGCTTTATTACCTATACTGTTTTAGTAAACATAGTAACAAGACACCTATCTTTGGAAATCCTCTTTTACGATACGATTTTAAGTAGCTGTACAGAGGGCAAAATCTGGCAATTAAGTTGTTTTATTATGTCTAACATAGCGTTACCATTCAATGAATGGAATGAATTAATCTAAATGAATAGTTTGGTCACCTTTTTTCCAATTACAAGGGCAAAGTTCATCCGTTCGCAACGCATCAAGAACGCGCAATACCTCTTGTGGATTACGGCCAACATTCAAGTCAGTGACCATAACAAAACGTATGGTTCCTTCAGGATCAATGATAAAAGTAGCACGCTGAGCAACACCTTCATGCTCATCAAGAATACCCAGAGCCTGGGTTAATTCTCGCTTAATATCAGCCAACATTGGGAAAGGTAATTCGCGTAAATCTGGATGTTGATTTCTCCACGCCAAATGAACAAATTCACTGTCAGTACTGCCCCCTAAAACTTGGGCATCACGTTCATTAAATTCGGTATTCAGCTTGCCAAATTCGGCAATTTCAGTTGGACAAACAAAGGTAAAGTCTTTAGGCCAGAAAAACAAAACCAACCATTTACCTTGATAGGTTTCATTGGTAATTATTTTAAACGCGTTGTGCATGTCATTACTAACAGTCGCTTTAAGATGAAACTCAGGAAATTTGTTGCCTACAGCAATCATATTCTTCTCCGATTTATGGGGTTTACATCTGTAACTGTAGGCAAACGATAATTATAAGTAAAATCGAATATATTTATAAATTTGATAGATTTTAACTATCATAAGCAATATCCGTTTTATGCTCGGTTTCGCGATTAAATAAAAATAATACGCCAATACCAATAAGACTGAATAAGACAGCAGGGATTGCTAAAGGCAAGGTAGACGTCACTGTTTTATTAATCAATAAATAACCAACAATACCCGCAAATAGGAAACGTAAAGCGCCTCCAGCCGCTGCAGCAGCTCCTTTTGCTTCTTCGAAGGGAGCCATTGAACCGCCTGTGCCAGCCCCCCATACAGAACGTACCACCAGTGCCGATAAGTAACATCGGATAAATAAAATTGTGAATACTCAAACCTTGAAGCAAATACCAGATAAGCATCCATAATCCCCCGATAAGCGTTAGCAAATAGCCCAGGAGACACGTTTTTAAAATACCCAGACGTTCAACAATGGATCCTCCAATAAAACTACCAAACAATAGAGAGATACCCATAAAGCAAAAATAAAACCATAATGAGTCTGCGGGATTTGGAGCGCTCGAAGAATCAAATAAGGAGACAAGGCACAAAATAAATATAAATAACAATGACCAAACGCTGAAGCCAGAGTATAAACAGCAAAATCCTGATTTCGTATGACGTGGAAATATTGTACAAATATTTTTTGGTTAAGGGCGTTCGCCTCGTGACTGGCAATGATTCATCAAGCCAGATGCCTATTGTATATAATGCAGGTATAGCGACCAGTAAAAGAGCCCAAAAAGTTGCCGACCATCCCAGATAAAGATCAAGATAGCTGCCTATAAACGTAGCAAAAATGGGAGAAAATGAAATCATTCCATTTAAAAAACTATAAGCCTTAGCGCTTTTCTCACCCGCATAATGATCTCTCACCATGGCAAAACCAAGTACGATCATGCCACAAGAGCCTAATGCTTGAATAATACGATACCCAATCAATTCGTAGACATTCTCTGCCAAACCACAACAGATTGAGCCAATAGCAAAACATAGAATGACCGCCAATGAAACTTTTCGACGACCAAAATGATCCGAGATAGGCCCAATCACTAACTGCATAAAACCTGCACTGAGCATAAATAAATTCAAGGTCATCAACATTTGTGTATCGCTGGCGTGAAAATCACGTGTTAGATGAGGAATAGCAGGTACATAAATATCCATTGCCAAAGGCAGAGCCAATACCATAGGAGTTAATGCGATGATTAATTTGGCAAACATCTGAGTTATTACCTGGATATTTTAGATACAATCTATTCTAACTCAGGACAATGCCTTTGTTCCAATAATTCTAATTAAAAAATCGTTTGGTTTAATTTATCCTTCCCAAGCAATTACTTATAATTTTTAGTCACGTTTTGCCAAAAGTAAGATTAGAATTGCAAATGTGTTCGCAAACAAAACGAAATAATGGTTGATTTATGACTACTATGCTGTTCAAATAACCTATTATTAACAATTCCGGAGATTGAAGATGTCTAAAAAGAAATGATATGTCGTATCGTTCGCCATATTACCAAGCAACCTGACTGGCAAAAACCTGTTGCCGCTAATGAGAGTCCCCCCCCTACCGTACACTACTATAAACGAAGCACGTAGTTCGTCCGACTTTACTTTCGCCACCCAAACTTACGTTACTAAACTTTACCGTTACTT
>NZ_CALJ01000316.1 GCF_000308315.1 Legionella tunisiensis
GAAACCGGTTAATTTACGACTAATTAAACCGGGTAGATAAAGCAAAGATTATTGCTTGATATGTACCCTGGTAAAGTTTTCCACGGGCATGTTGGAAGCATTGGCTGGGGTATCAACCGCGTACAGTCGGGCAAAGTTGCTCCATCGACTTTAGTTTACCTGGAAGCAACCGAGTATTGGATTAAAATTGCTCAGCGATTTCCTGTGCGTATTTATATTGATGATATAAGTTCTGAGTATCCTCTTCGGATAGGAGCTAGTGCAACTACCATTACTTATCGATAGCTGTTAAGGACTTTTAAATTGTTCATGCCGAAAACGATAGAAAATAGGGCTGCATTACGAACTGCTATTGCAACGGTCGTTGCCGTTTTTATCTCCTTCATGCTGCATTTAGACAAACCATATTGGGCAGGGATGACTGTTGTTGTTCTTGCCAATTTATATACAGGTAGCATTATTGATAAAGCGATTCTACGTATTTTGGGCACAGTATTTGGTGTTTGGCTTGGATTCTTTTTTGCTGGTTTTGTCGCGAATAGTTTGTTTCTTTATTTATTGATGAATTTCATGCTTGTTGCGATTGGTGTCTATTACTATAACTTTAGTTCTCATGCATATGCATATCTTCTTGGGGCAATTGGGGCTTTTTTGGTCGTTGCTCAATTAGCTATGAATCCTCAAGAAGCCTTTTTTGTAGCAGTCTGGCGGCCAATTGAAATTGGTTTAGGCGTGTTGGTTTCTGCAGCTGCTGCTTTTTGTCTTTTTCCAAATAATATCAGCGAGCATGCTTTAAAAGATATTGATGTAATTTTTACGGAGCTTGGCAATGTATTAGACGGCTTAAAAACAAATTTAATAACTGGTGAACTGGATTTTACAGAAATTAAAAACAGCAATTTGCAATTGAAAAGAAAACTAAAAAATCAACTGAAATAATTGATTTTATGCGGCGTGAATTAGGTGTCAAAAAGGAGAAAATAGATCAAATAAGAGTATTAATTGATCTTTTTTAAATTTAAGTCGGACTATTTCTTTTTTATTTCTTCGTATGAAAGAGAAATAGAACGAGAGGGATTTGCTGATGTGTATCAGCCAGTCGCAGAGATATTTACTGCAGTTCAACATGATTTGAAGGTATTACGCAATGCATTTTTTCGGTTGCAGAAACGGATCATGCTTTGCAAATAAGTAGTGCGATGGAGACTGTAAAGCAAGCGATAGTTGGTGAGACAGATGAATCACTGGTGAAAATAAAACATTACTATCAAATTGAACCCCTATTGCAGCAAATCAATACGGTAATTACTAGCTTAAGCACGATTTTAATCAGTGGACAGAATTTGGAAGCGAAAGATGATCGATTAATTAGTCTAAAGCAGCAATTGCGTCATGATCCCGATATTATAAAGCACAGTATTAAAGCAGGATTAGCTGCGGTTCTTGCTCTAAGTTTTTGGCTTATAAGTAATTGGCCTGGTGGCTTGAATGGGATTATCAGCAGCATTGTTATTTCGATCAGAAGAAATTTATTTGATATGAAAAATATCAGCATTCACCGTATTCTAGGCTGTTTATCTGGTGGAGGAGTGGCTTTATTTCCCCTTGCTTTTTTTCCATGAATTTATATGACCTGATTCTTGTTTTATTTTTTGCAGTCTGGGGTTTCAGTTATTTTGCTTTTAAGTACACGAAATATGCGTATATCGGCTTACAAGCAAATATTGCTTTAGTTATCTCTCTAGCACAAGCGGGTGGCCCTCCTACCGACTTGGTTCCTCCTTTAGAGCGTCTGGGAGGCATTTTTATTGGTATTACCGCAAGCTTCCTGGTAGCAAATATTTTATGGCGCACCGATCTTCTAACTATGGCGTTTGGACATGTAAGGAAAATATTTCGTTATCTTAGATATAACATGATCGAATTACTCAGTGTAGAGAAAGAGCAGGAAAAGCTATACGATCTTGCCAATTTTTTGGGTATCACGTGGTCTATTGGAATCTTTCAACGAAGGACAGCTAAGTACAAAAAAACAAAAAAACTGGCAGAAGCGAAAAAGAAGTTTGCCCAATTAGCGCTTATTCAAGCAACAATCAGTCATATTCATCAAAGTATTGATCAGGAAAAAGCGCATCATACTGCCGTTGCATTGGGCATTAACTTAGATACTTTGGAACAAATGGTAATGACTCTGTATGACACCAAGCAAAGTGATAAGAGGCAGGCATTTAAACCTCAGGTAAACGAACTACTAGCCCAAATCGAACCCATTATTTACTCAGTAAAAGCGACGGATATCAATTTAGATAATTGTATTGCTTATATAAACGCATTAGTTCAATTGGCTATGTTGCGTATTGATTTCTAGAAAACTTAGTACTCGAATTTATTTTGGACCGCAATGCGGTCCAGTTGGAACTAGTTTAAAACACATTGGATATAAGAGATGATTAACTTAACAATTTATTTCGAATGCATTGATCATTTTGGGCAAATCCATCTATGACTAAACGTGTAACTGATGAGACAATATCTTCTCGTTTAACAGCTTCTTTATTATTGTTTGTATAATAGACGGCCATAACAATAGGAGCGCATTGAGGAGGCCAAATAATGCCGATGTCATTTGTTGTTCCGTAGTACATGCCAGTTCCTGTTTTGTCTCCAACTAGCCAGCTCTTGGGAACTCCTGCTCTGATACGATTATCACCGGTAGTGTTGCTCTTTAACCAAGATAATAAAAGCTCATGTTGAGGGTTAGCTAAAACGCTGTTTAAGGTTAATTGTTGTAAGCTTTGCGCCATGTCTTTGGGGGTAGAACTATCATAGACATTATTTTTCCCTCCAGACATCGCTTCTTCCGGCCATCCATTGTCCTGGCGAAATGTATCATTATGAATAGAACGAGCAAAATCATTAATTTTTTCCAGCCCTCCCAGTTTTTTACCAGAAGGTTCATAGCGGTATTATCGCTATAGTTAATAGATGCTGCGCATAATTCAGAAACAGTCATCCCTGTATTGAGATGTTTTTCGGTTATCGGAGCCCAATTTGTTAAATCTTCTTTTGTATAGGACATTTTTTGTGATAAGAGGGTAGGGTCACTCATACTTTTTTAAGAATAGCGGCGACGCCCATTACCTTAGAAGTGCATCCCATAGGAAATCGTTCATCAGCACGATAATGCACTTGTTTCCCATTCGCTGTGTTAATCGCGTAAATCCCTATTCTTCCACCTGATGCAGCTTCCAGCTTTGCTAGTTTTTCTTCAATTGAATGGGGACTTATCTTTTCTGCTGCTGCAATTGGTGGCATAAAAGCAGTGAACAATAAACTGCAAGCAATAATCCACGAAGGCAAACATTGAGTTGAAAGAAAGTTCATATTGGTTGTTCTCTTAAAAGGTAACTGATTGAAATTCGATAAAATCTTCTTCTGATAATTGGAGTTAATAAAGAGAGTCCTTGTATTGTTTTCTCATGACGGCGTCATTATACCAGGTAAGTAAAACCAATGGATAGTTCATTAGAGTTGAGTTTTCCAAGCAGGTGTTCATCACCTGTGTGAGGCAAAATTCCAGTATCAAATTTTCCTAAAGCAACAAAGTTATAGCCAACGTTTAGCATTAAATTTTCTTGAATAGGTTTTGAAAGCCCAACTCCAACTGACCAAACAAAATTTGATTGAGTGGTGCCAGTAAAATTGTAAACCCATCCTGGAAGCTGCGGTGCGTATTGAGTGGCTGTTGTCTTATTCCACGATGCACCAGCACCTAAACTGATATAAGGAGTAAGTATTTCAAAAGGTAGATTGTAATAGCCTCTTACCATTAGATAATTTGATTGGATTTTCAATTTTTGTACGCCCACCACGGAGAAAAAAGAAGGGAAGAAATACTCACGATTAAAATTACTTTGTCCATTAAAGGTAGCGCGAAGCTCAACATGTAAGGGGGTAGAAGAGACATAAGTTCCTACTGCAAAAGAGCCAAAAGCTACAGAAGAATCGTTACTATTTTGAATAAGTTGTGGTTGTCGTGGATTTTCAAAAATGACGTTATGAACTCTTTGGGCGCTTATACCGCCGTCTAAACTCAAATAAGGTGACCAGTGATTCTTTAGCGTTGCATGCACTAGGTTAGAAAAAATAAAGATAAAAAGACAGTCCATAAAGACAGGTAAAAAGAAGGAGGCAACATAATAAATTCCTTTTCTAAAAAGTGTAGAGGAAAGTGTACCGCTAAGTTCTGCTACCTGTCACTGAAGTTGATTTTGAGGAATTATAGGTTGAGCCAGCTCAAGGGTTATTATCTCTATCTTTTGACTAATATTCTTCAACCAAACCCATCAAGGAATGTAAAAATAGTGAATAAGAATAGGCAGATTAAATGGGAATCCTGGTTGCAAGCAACCAGGCCAATTACACTGGTTTGTGATTTGACGAATCAGCGACTTCTACTTGTAGCTCAAGACCCTGATTGAGCTCATTGAGATAATGATTTAATTTAAAAATCCATTCAATCACCGTTACCGGAGTGTCGACAAATCGGGAATCAAAAAATTCTTCGAAAAATCGGGTAATTTTTAATAGCTTTCCGAGTTGTTTCTGAAAGACCTGCCATGACACAGTCTTTAACAGCGCGCGCAATTTTGCCCGCACAAGTCATATTTATAGTTTGGGTCATGTATTATTTTTTCCATCTCTTTTAAGATAGCCATTTCATCAAGGAAATAAGGTTGACCACTTTCGCGTGTGGGAAGTGACACCGCATAATCCGGACTTAAGCCTTCAGTGACTTCTCTATTTTCGAGTTCAAATTCAATATCACTTCTTTCTTTTTTAAGTCTTGTAGCTCTTTTTTAATGTTTTCATACTGGGTTAACAGCTCATTGACTCTAAGCTCCTCTTTGTCAATATCACGAAGCTTTTTAATTGTGTCACTGATTTGATTCTGCAACTCCAATAATTCTTGTGCATCTTCGTTTTCAGGATAACACTGAAAATAAAGCATAAGATGACGTCTAACCCGTGCATGTCTTTTTTGTGTTTGTTTCGTGGGTTCCAAACGTAAAAATCAAGCATTTTCTCTAGGTAATCGTTAACTCACATTCTTTGTTAATTATAGAAGCGGATTATTAACATATTCTTAAATTAGCTATTGGGAGAGGATCAATTCTGTTTTGGATCGCTATCATTATTACGGTATCAGAACCCTAATCAGAAGCAGGCTATTTAATGCCAAACTGCAAAATATGGGCTATATTTTTTAGAAAAGTTGTTTCATAAATCATAAAGAGGATCGCTCATGGGATTGTTAAAGCGAATTTTAGGCAATTATATTGGGGGCCATCAGGGGAAAACCCGTTCTGGCCATGATAATTATAGCCAGGGCAAGCATCATGGAGGTTATAGAAATTCTGCTCCAATGCAAACAACCTGTCCAAAATGCAACACTTCTGTAGATCCACAAGCAAGATTTTGTGGTCGATGTGGTACTAGCTTGCAAGAATCTCTCTGTGCGTGTGGCGCTTTTTTGGAGGCAGGTGCTCAATTTTGTGCCCAATGTGGAAAACCTCGCAGTTAATCTAAATAGTGTGCTAGGGGCACAATGTGTCCTGAGTTTTTCTTTTAAAACGGAGAACAAAAGTTCCAATGGAGGGGGGTATGGGGCACGATCATGCAATACCTGAGAACCTAAATAAAAAAACCTCAGTTTAGCGCTGTTTTTGACATCTACTTATCTCATTGTTGAGGTAGTAGGTGGATTAGTGACTGGTAGTCTGGCTCTTCTCTCTGATGCAGCTCACATGTTAACCGATGCTAGTGCGCTGGCTATTTCACTGGCAGCCATTCATCTTGCCAGCCGACCTGCCAACTTCACCAAAACGTTTGGTTATCATCGTTTTGAGATTTTAGCCGCGGCTTTTAATGCCATCATGCTATTTTTTGTAGCAATCTATGTTTTATATGAAGCTTTTCAACGCATTAGCAGTCCTCCTGATATTCAAACGTTCGGAATGCTTATCATTGCGGTGATTGGATTAATCATTAACTTAATTTCCATGTGGCTACTCAGCGCTACTAAAGAGCATAGTCTTAATGTTAAAAGCGCTTATCTTGAGGTGTGGAGCGATATGCTTGGATCGGTTGGAGTGATAATTGGCGCAATAATTATTCATTATACCAGCTGGCAATGGGTGGATTCTGTAATCGCTGTGGCGATTGGTTTGTGGATTTTGCCTCGCACGTGGATACTGTTAAAAGAAACAGTCAATATTTTGCTGGAAGGGGTTCCTGAGGGGATTGATGTTGAACAAATTCAACAGTCAATTCGTGCAATTCCAGGCATCATTGATCTCCATGATTTCCATCTTTGGGCGCTCACTAATGGCAAAACCAGCCTAACAGCTCATCTTGTCTATGAGCCTACTTATTCGCCTGAAAAGCAATTACTCCCTTCTGTGCAGGAGATGTTGGCTAAACAGTATTCCGTTTACCATATAACGCTACAGTTTGAATGTACACCCTGCAGTGATGGGCTTGATCAATGCAATTATACAGAACCAAACATACATAAGGGAAACGTAATATAGTGCAGCTATTCTCAAGCTAGAGATTGCATAGGGTTCAAATTTAACACAACATTAACTAATCGATTCCGATGCCGCTTGACGTAATTTAGCCATGTAGTTTTAATCCGTAGCCGGATTTTTATTTTCAATGTTCAACTAAAATAACTAGGTACTTGGGTTTTAATCCTTTGACGTGAGTTAGTATATAACCAAGCTTGTATTAATCTTTAATGCACCAATGAAGTATATGTTTCATAGCCACTCGACTGCATAGGAGTAATTGTGAATTTTTGAATACATTCATTGATAAGTAATCGCTTTCGCCCTTTAAGATTGAAAAATTTTGAGTGTATGAAAAATATTTGCACAGTCAGGGACTAATCATGTACTAAAATTGATAACTGAGCCTTGGCGTAATTGAGTTATATTTACAATGAATTCAATGTAGTCCAAAAGACAGGGAATGAGTTATGGATAATATAAAAAAGAAAATAAAGAATTGTAAAAAATTCAATGAGAAGAGATTAGATTCAGTGTCGCCTGAATTGAATCAGCCCGAGTCTAGTGGATTGAATTTTGACAAGATGTTTCATGCCTCACTTAGCAAGTTTGGCAGTTGGCTATCTTCTGCAATTCTTCTGGTTTCCTATACTGATTGGCTGGCCAATTTAAGTTTATCACCAGCAAGACAGCAAGAATTAAGAGTAAACGTCATCAAGAAATTGGGACGGTTTTTATTCTACGTGTCCCAGCAAGGTTTAGATAAATCCTGTGAACCTTGTATTCCTGTACGTCAAACGGATCATCGCTTTCATGATGAACAATGGAATCAATATCCTTTCAATATATATTCCCAATTTTTCTTATTAACCGAGCAGTGGTGGGATGAAGCCACATCAACTCTTCGGGGTGTTTCTAAGCATCATCAGACTATTGTAAATTTTATAACACGACAAATTCTCGATACGTTTTCACCTTCTAATATACCCTGGATGAATCCTGAAGTGATTGCAGCTGCAATTTCTGAAGGTGGAACCAATTTTATTAATGGATGGAATAATTATATTGAAGATATAGCCCGTAATTTGAATAATAAGCCTCCTGTTGGTACAGAACAATTTAAAGTGGGTGAGAATGTTGCAGTTACACCGGGTAAGGTCATTTACCGAAATCGTTTAATTGAGCTCATTCAATATGAGCCAACAACAAGTGAAGTGTATGCAGAGCCTGTACTAATAGTTCCCGCCTGGATTATGAAGTATTACATCCTTGATCTCTCACCACATAATTCAATGGTAAAATATCTGATTGAGAAGGGGCATACCGTTTTTATGATTTCCTGGAAAAACCCCACATCCGAAGACAGAAATTTAGGTCTATCAGACTATATAAGTCTTGGCATTATGGATGCTCTGGATGCAATCAGTCAAATTATTCCACAGAAAAAATTCATACAGTTGGCTATTGTATTGGCGGAACTTTATTAAGCATTACTGCAGCAAGAATGGCAGCCAATGACGATAATCGTTTAAAAACAATGACATTGTTCGCTGCGCAAACTGATTTCCAAGAAGCAGGGGAACTGCTTTTGTTCATTGATGAAACTCAACTCACTTATCTTGAAGATATTATGTGGGAAAAAGGTTATTTGGACGGGTCGCAAATGGCTGGTGCATTTAGTATGTTGCACTCTATAGATCTGATTTGGTCGCGAGTAGTACGTGACTATTTACTAGGTCAACGCCAACCTTTAAATGATTTGATGGCATGGGACTCTGATACTACGAGAATGCCTTACGCAATGCATACGGAATATTTACGCGATTTATTTTTGAATAATGATTTAGTTGAAGGCCGTTTTAAAGTGTTTAGTGAAGCAATTAACCTGTCTGATATCAATGTACCTATTTTTGTCGTAAGTACACTGAAAGATCACGTTGCTCCTTGGAAATCAGTTTACAAAATCCATTATTTCACAGATACCAGTATTACTTATGTTTTGACTAATGCAGGACATAATACGGGTATTGTCAATGAACCCGATCAACCTGGCCGAAGTTATCAAATACTAACCCATCAAAAAGGAGAGAAGCATCTCTCTGCTGAGGTCTGGCAAGAAAAGGCACCGCATTTTGATGGTTCATGGTGGCCAGAATGGGAACAATGGATAACAAAACAGTCCGGAAACCAAGTAAAGCCGCCAAAGATAGGTAATTCTGCAAAAGGGTTGGATGTTCTGTGCGATGCACCAGGTACTTACGTTCTTCAAACATAGTGATGAATGATTACTATTAAAAGGACATTAATATGAATCAATCCGATTTAACCACTGATCTCGAGAAAGGATTGAGTACTCGAGAAGTCAAAAAAGACAAGCTACTTATGGTCTGAATGCCATTGGGGAAAAGAGAACAAATAATTTTATTAAATTTTTATCATTTCTTTGGGGCCCTATTCCCTGGATGATTGAGGCGGCTCTCCTCTTATCAGCAATTCTACAACACTGGGAAGATTTTTGGGTTATCTTTTTGATGTTGACACTTAATGCAGGTGTGGGTTTTTGGCAACAATATCAAGCAGATAATGCGATTGAAGCGTTAAGAAGCAAATTGGCATTGACTGCTCGCGTATTGCGTGATGGTAAATGGAAAACAATTCCTGCACGTGTATTGGTACCAGGGGATATTGTCCTAATTAAATTAGGAAACATTATTCCAGCCGATATGAAATTATTAGCAGGTGAATATTTAATGGTCGATCAATCGACTTTAACTGGGGAATCCCTTCCTGTTGATAAAAAAGTAGGTGAGGAAGTGTATTCAGGTTCTATTGCTCGTTTGGGTGAAATGATAGGGATTGTCACTGGAACAGGAATGAATACCTATTTTGGTCGTACAGCAAAACTGGTTGAAACTGCTAAAACAACCTCTCATTTTCAAAAAGCGGTATTAAAAATTGGAAATTTTCTCATTCGATTAACCTTCGTGTTAGTCGTTATTATTTTGATTGTGACTCATTTAAGGGGCGATCCATTTCTGCATACACTTCTGTTCGCGTTAATTTTGACGATAGCAGCTATTCCCGTTGCTTTACCAGCAGTGTTAACAGTAACCATGGCAGTTGGTGCATTAGAGCTTGCTAAAATGAAAGCTATAGTCTCACGGCTGTCATCCATTGAAGAAATGGCGGGTATCGATGTTTTGTGTTCGGATAAAACAGGAACACTGACTAAAAATCAACTTACTATGGGTGATCCAATTATTATTGAGGCAACCGGAAAAGAGGAACTTCTTCTTGCAGCTGCTTTAGCTTCAGAGCGCAACTCCGAGGATGTTATCGATCAGGCCATCATTCAAGCGCTTTCCCCTTCTATTCATTTGGAGCGCTACAAAACGACGCAATTTATTCCTTTTGATCCAAAACATAAGCGTTCAGAAGCACTCATTGAGTGTGATCACAGTTCTTTCCATGTTTCTAAGGGAGCACCCCAGGTCATGCTGGAATTAGTTGGTAAACCAGAGATTACGCATCAGGTGGAATGTGATGTGGATAGGCTTGCAAGTAAAGGGTATCGTGCATTAGGTGTTGCAAGAAAAGAGCAGGGTGGGGCGTGGCAGTATCTCGGAATCATTGCTTTATTTGACCCTCCAAGAGACGATACCGCCGACACGATTAAAGCTGCGCAAAAGATGGGTCTTGAAATAAAAATGTTGACGGGGGATCATGGATCTATTGCCAAAGAAATTGCCGGGAAAATTGGCTTAGGGACCAATATCATTTCCGCATCTTCAGTATTTAAAGAAAAGACAGACAATCCCCGTCAACTTGAAACCCTTGATGGTTTTTCCGAAGTTTTTCCCGAACACAAATTTAAGATTGTTAAACTATTACAATCAATTGGTCATATTGTAGGGATGACTGGTGATGGAGTGAACGACGCTCCTGCATTAAAACAGGCTGATGTTGGTATTGCCGTGGGTGGCTCAACTGACGCAGCTCGCGCTGCAGCAGCCTTAATTTTGACTGAGAATGGATTATCAGTGATTACCCAAGCTATTGCGGTAGCCAGAAAAATTTTCGAACGGATGAACAGTTATGCCACATTTAGAATTGCGGAAACAATTCGGGTATTACTCTTTATTTCCATGAGTATCGTGATATTTAATTTCTATCCTGTCACGGCCATTATGATTGTGTTACTGGCGATATTAAATGATTTTCCAATTATGATGATTGCCTATGATCATGTTCCGGTAGCACCGTTTCCTGTTCGATGGAATATGCGGCGTGTTTTAACTATCAGCACAACGCTCGGAATAATCGGTGTGATTGAAACATTTATCTTATTTTATATTGCTAAAGATTATTTTGAACTGTCCTTGCCGATGATCCAAACCTTTATTTTTTAAAATTGCTGGTATCAGGACATCTCACTATTTACTTAACTCGAAATACGGGAACCATCTGGCAACGACCTTGGCCTAATTTTTGGTTTTTCTTTCTATTGAATCCACTCAAATCATTGGTACGCTAGCTGCAGTTTATGGTTGGTTTATTACGCCGATTGGCTGGTTCTATGCCATACTCATTTGGGCTTACGCACTTTTTTGGATGCTTGTTGAGAGCGGAGTGAAACGTCTGCTTTATAAGAAGGTTATTATTCGTGATCAAGGGATAGGAGGCGACCATGCTGATTGATTTAAATGGAAAAATAGGGTTGGTCGTTGGCATTGCGAATGAGCACAGTATTGCCTATGGTTGTGCCAGGATGTTTCATCAGGCAAAAGCGGAGCTAGTGATTACTTACCTTAATGAAAAAGCAAAGCCTTATGTTGAACCCTTAGCTGAAACATTACAATCACCATTGTTTTTGACTTGTGATGTGCAAAAGAAGGATGAACTTGCTACAGTATTTAATCGCATTCATCAAAAGTGGGGTAAGCTTGATTTTATGCTGCATTCCATTGCTTATTGCCCTAAAACTGATTTACAAGATCGCGTGGTAGATTGCTCCCGGGAAGGATTTTTGGAGGCAATGGACATTTCCTGTCATTCTCTCATCCAAATGGCAAAACTTGCAGAGCCATTAATGAAGCAAGGTGGAAGTATTTTAACCATGAGTTACTATGGTAGTCAAAAAGTCATCGAAAATTATAATCTCATGGGAATCGTTAAAGCCGCGCTAGAGTCTACTGTTCGCTATCTTGCTTATGAGTTAGGCAAAGACAATATTCGAGTGAATGCAATCTCTCCAGGTCCTATTAAGACCCGTGCTGCATCAGGAATTCGCAATTTTTATGAATACATTGAAAAACAAGAAGAAAAATCGCCACTTCATCGTTTGGTTGATATTGAAAGTGTAGGCAACCTTGCGGCTTTTCTTGTTAGTAATGCGGCACAAGATATTACAGGACAAGTTCATTATATTGACACAGGTTACTCAATCATGGATTAGGAGGTTTTCATCATGAGCTACATCGAAAATCGTACTTTTGATGAACTCAAAATTGGTGATTTTGCCAGTTTAAAACGGACACTGACTCAAAAAGATATTGAGCTATTTTCAATTATGTCAGGTGATGTGAATCCTGCTCATGTGGATGCTGATTATGCAAAAGATGATATGTTTCACAAAATTATTGCTCAGGGAATGTGGGGTGCATCTCTAATCTCTACGGTACTGGGAACACAACTTCCAGGACCTGGAACGATTTATTTGGATCAAACACTCAAATTTACGGCTCCTGTAGTTCCTGGGGACACGGTGACGGTTACAGTAACGGTGTTAGAAAAAATAGCTGAAAAACACATTATTAATCTGGACTGCCAATGCACTAATCAGCAGGGAAAAACAGTCATATCAGGGATAGCAACGGTAATGGCGCCCACTCAAAAAGTGAAAAGAGAACGTGTTGAATTGCCTAAAGTGGTTTTTCAAGAATCAAAAGACTCATGGTACAAGCAACTGATTAAAATAAAAAATGATTATGATCCTCTTAAAACAGTAGTTGTTCATCCCGTTGATGCTTTATCACTTCAAGGTGCTATTGATGCTGCAGAGGAAAACTTAATTATTCCCATTCTGGTTGGGCCCCTCGAAAAAATCCAAAATGCGGCTAAAGAGGCCAATATTGATATTTCCAGCTATGAAATTGTTCCAACCAAACACAGTCATGAAGCCGCTGAAATGGCCGTTAAAATGGTTAAAGCAGGAAAAGCTGAGGCCATCATGAAAGGGAAAATTCATACTGATGAATTGATGAGCCCTATCGTGGATAAAGAAAATGGTTTACGCACCGGACGACGCATGAGTCATATTTTTTCTATGGAAGTACCGAACTATTTTAAGCCGCTGTTTCTTACTGATGCTGCCATAAACATCCAACCAAATTTACAAACCAAAAAGGATATAGTGCAAAATGCGATTGATTTATTTTGCAGATTAGGTTTGGGGCAGCCTAAGGTAGCAGTTTTGTCTGCAGTAGAAACAGTAAATGAGAAAATTCCATCCACTTTAGATGCTACAGCGTTATGTAAAATGGCGGAACGCGGCCAAATTACCGGTGGTATTGTTGATGGTCCACTTGCATTTGATAATGCAATTTCCATTGAATCAGCACGAGAAAAAGGAATTTATTCTCAAGTTGCGGGTGATGCGGATATCCTTGTTGTTCCTGATCTGGAGTCAGGCAATATGCTTTATAAGCAAATGACTTTTTATCTGGGATTGAAGCAGCGGGTATTGTAATGGGAGCAAAAATTCCTATTATTTTGACCAGTCGAGGTAGTGATAGAGACTCACGTAAAGCATCCTGTGCCATGGCCTTA
>NZ_CALJ01000315.1 GCF_000308315.1 Legionella tunisiensis
GACTATAAGCAGCGAGCTCTCCTTACTGCTGCTGGCCTTGGTGCGAATCGTCCGCAGGATGCTATTTATCCAGTAGCAATGACAGATAGTAACGGTCAGTCCCTCAATGGTGCTAATCAATATCTGATTCATTTTGGCCAAGATGAAACGCCACCTGTTAATGCGTTTTGGTCCTTAACGATGTATGACGAGCGTTTGTTTTTTGTTGCCAATCCTCTTAACCGTTATACATTAAGTCCCCGTGATAATTTAAAATATAATCAAGATGGTTCTCTTGATCTCTATATTCAGCATCAATCTCCTGGTAAAGAAAAAGAATCTAATTGGTTACCAGCACCTGCAGGGAGTTTTATTTTGATGTTTCGATTTTATTGGCCTAAGCCAGTGATTATTGATGGCCAATGGCAGCTACCAGAAGTGAAAAAAATTTAGGGTAGCGGCATTTCCATCCAATATCGATTGGATCAGAGTGGGAACTGAATTCCGCGCATAAACGCGCGGAACAGGACGTTGATTTTTTTATTTTTTCTTGACTAATTTATAAGGAATATACGCAGGTTCCCAGATATGGCTCTTGATCTTTTTTCGATGTCTTCATCTGTTAAAAAATCAGCTAAATTGGAATTAACGGCTTCTCTAGCGACAGCGAAGGCTACTTTATAGGAAACCTCTCGCACCTCGGTGAGAGGGGGGAGTAGATTAGCCTGAGGATCGTGTTTGGCGGGTGAGCAGCTTGCCAGTGCTTTGGCAGCAGCCATGAACATTTTATCGGAAACTTGTTTGGCTTTGACAGCAATCAGGCCAAGACCCATGCCTGGGAAAATATAAACATTATTGGTTTGATCTACTCGGAAAGGCTTGCCATTTTTTATAATGTTTCCAAAAGGCTGCCAGTACCAATGACAGCACGATTATCAGTCCATAACATGAGATCACTGGGTACCGCTTCACTATGCGTAATAGGATTAGAAAGAGGCATGATAATAGGTTGGGCGACATGCGCTGCCATTTCGCGAATTAATTCTTCAGTAAAGATACCTACCTGCCCAGAGACACCCACTAAGGCATTAGGGTGCAAATTTTTAATGACATCCTTTAAACTAATTATGTTTTGTTTTCACATTGCCAATTGGCAATTGCCTGTTTGGATTTTAATAATTTTTGTTGAAAAGGAAGCAAACCTTCCATTCCTTCTACTAACAAGCCATTACGATCAATCATGTAAATCCGATCCCTTGCTTCTTTTTCGGAGATACCATCATCGATCATGGCGTGTACTATTAACTCTGCTATGCCACAACCCGCTGAGCCTGCGCCCACAATCACAATACGCTGTTCGCGTAAATGGATACCTGTTACTTGTACAGCGGATAAAAGAGTACCGGTAGCGATGGCTGCGGTACCTTGTACATCATCATTGAAGGTACAGAGCTGTGTACGGTAGGTGTCTAATAGGCGCGTGGCATTTTGCAAGGCAAAATCCTCCCATTGCAAAAGAATGTGAGGGAAACGTTTTTTAATGCTTTGATGAAAGCAGCAATAAAATCATCGTATTCTTTTCCACGAATTCGTTCATGTCGCCAACCGATATACAAAGGGTCTTTAATCAGTTCAGCATTGTTCGTACCAGTATCGAGTAAAATGGGTAGTGTTGCGGATGGGTGTATTCCTGAGCAAGCACAATACAAAGCAAGTTTACCGATGGGAATCCCCATGCCGCCTGCACCTTGATCGCCCAAACCTAAAATACGTTCACCATCCGATACCACGATGGCTTTTACTTTATCAAAACGTGGATTTGCCAAGATTTGATCAATGCGGTCGCGGTAAGGGTAAGCGATAAAAATGCCGCGTGGGCGACGGTAAATGTGGCTAAAATGAATACAGGCGTCACCCACTATAGGTGTATAAACAATTGGCATCATTTCGGTGATATGCTCATTAAGTAAGCTGTAATAGAGCGTTTCGTTTGAATCCTGTAAGTCGCGTAGATAAATATACTTTTCCAGATCACTGCCCTTATTTTTAAAGGCTGCATAAGAGCGGGCACGCTGATCAGCAATATGACTTTCCTCTGGCGGCAAAAGCCCAAATAAATGGAATTCTTCACGCTCTTCCTTAGTAAATCCTGAACCTTTATTCAGTATGGGATTCGTAATAAGTCGGTAATCGGTAACATAAACCTCACAATAGGGGTTTCCATCTTTATCCAGGCAATGCGTGTAGTCCATTGAATCTTCTCCCTTATTAAATGCCAATGTCAGGTAGATCTTAATTAAAAATAGCGTTATCTCTTTCCAGTTCGATTCTTTATAAAGAATAAACCTTTCTTGCATTTATTTCGAATTATAGAGGGATATTTTTGTTACCTAATTTCGATGCTGTTAACATTTCTGGCATGAAATGAGCTTAGATAAATGAAGTCTTATTTCGCTATAAGGGACTTAAGCCTGTTGATTGGCTATATTCGTAGATAGGCAAAGGACGGTTGTTAAATGAATCGAGAGCGTTTAGCGGCATTTCCATATTGGCCACATATTATTACGCTGACAATTATTGTATTGGCTTTTGCCGGTTATCGTTTTTTTGCCTATTATTATACCCGTTCTGACGATGCTTATGTCTCAGCACATGTGATTAACATGGCTGCTCTTGTTGCCGGCCCCATTAGCAAAATTTATGTCTGTGAAAACCAAACTGTAAAAAAAGGACAGAAATTAATTGAGATTGATCCCAGACCTTATAAATACGCTATGGATAAAGCCTGGGCTGAGTTACAGATTGCTAAGCTTGAGTATGAGAATGAACGATTGGCGATCAAGGTAGCACACGATAAATTGCAGCAAAATCAGGATATGCTTGCATTAAGCCGTGATCACTATCAACGTTACAGTAAATTGCAACAGCGTGGTGATATTCCCGAAATTCGATTAATTAATGTGGAATCCAAAATTCAAGAACAGGAAGCGATGGTACTTAGTGCGGCACAAGAGTTGCAAATAGCGCAACAGAATTTTGATGATAATAAAGTCATAGCCGCAAAGGCAGTTTATGAGAAAGCACGCTACATGTATGAGCATACTACGGTTCTTGCGCCCACAGATGGCTACGTTACTAATTTCAATTTGCGGCACGGTCAATATATTAGTATCGGAGAAGGCTTATTTGCTGTAGTCGATACTAAACGCTGGTGGGTCGTAACACGTTATAGGGAAACCGTTATTCGACTAATTAAACCGGGTGATAAAGCAAAGATTATGCTTGATATGTACCCTGGTAAAGTTTTTCACGGGCAT
>NZ_CALJ01000314.1 GCF_000308315.1 Legionella tunisiensis
GATGAGTGAGTATTTTGCCCCAGTTTTGAAAATTATAAATCACTCTCGTTTATTAGTACCTGTTGGTCAAGTGTATGCAACCAAACACCCTGTTTTGCTGGCAGATTGTTATCATGCTGAAGTTCAGCAGATTTTATCATTGCGACATACCCTCAATGGCGTTGAGATGATTTTTACTCATCCTTTAATCTTCCATTATGTTGAACCGATTTATGTGGGTGAATGGATTGAGGAAGCTTTTTTATCCAACAAAATAGGCAAAAAAATTGGCACTTTTTTATCGCTGCAAGCATGCTGAAGAGCTAACATCTGCCATTAATAAATTGGCTGCTTATATAAATTTTTCGCAAGGAAAAACATTTGTTGCCGTGAATCTAGGTTTGGAGAATACGCAAAAACCTTAGTATTGAAACCGCTGCTCGCATGCTATGAATCGAGAAGATGGGATGGTGTTAATTTCTACGATACTGATGCTTGCTCTGTTGGCTTTATTAGTAATATCGCAGATGCAAATCGTCTTTTTAGCTTATAAGTCGCTTAATCGGTTGGTCGAAAACACCAGGATTTTTATCAACTTGAGATGGTTTCCCAAAAATTATCTGCTGTTAATATCAATCAGATACAAGCTAATTGTCTTGTGACCGAAAAAGATCCAAATGAAATAATCACTTTATTAAAAAATGGCCAAGCTTGCCCTCTATCGCATGAGCAACAGCAGTTTTCTTATTTAATAGAAGAACTTGGTTTCTTTCCTTGTATTCAAACAGTTAAAGATGGAAGAACATACAGTACACAACATTGGCGGCTCACTATTCTCTCAAGGAGTGAAGGATTTAATTTTTTACAATTGCGAGTTGCAGGGATTGCTCCTTTATCTGTCTGTGACACCAAGCAGTTGGTTTTTATCCATACAGGTATAATTAGTTGGCGTTATTTAGTCAGCTAAATCCGTGAGTAGAATTATGCTATGGTAGCAGTAGTTATTTATTTTCTACTGAGCGTCATTGGAGAACGATTAATGATAGGAAAATCCTGGGTCTGGAAGCTGGGAGCGCTTTTTCTTTAGTTTTTACCCTTTGGCTTGGGTAAACTCAGCAAGCCTGAGTGCATTTGAAGCATTACAGTTAGGCACAGAAGCTTACATCTATGGTTATCCCTTGGTAACCATGGATTTGACTAAACAAGTGATGACGAACGCGGTGAAGCCAAACAATGGCCGCGGGCCCATAGGACAATTTATCAATATCAGGCGATTCCCCGATGCGTCATTCCAAGATATTCCAGCTCCCAACGCTGATACGCTTTATTCTTTTGCCTGGCTTGATCTAAGCAAAGAACCCTACCTGTTGCATGTACCCAATCAGAATGGGCGTTATTATATCATGCCCTTATTAAGTGGATGGACTGACGTATTTGCTGCTCCAGGCAGCCGAACGACAGGTACAGAAGCACAAGATTTTGTGATTGTTGGACCTTATTGGAAAGGGACTGTGCCAGAAGGGTTAGTCGAATTAAAATCACCAACAAATATGGTTTGGATCCTGGGCCGCACCTACTGTACGGGAACAGCTGAGGATTATCGTCTTGTGCATAGCTTACAAGATAAATACAGTTTAAAACCGCTTAGCTACTATGGTAAATTCTATACGCCTCCGGCAGGTATTGTTGACCCAACCATTGATATGAAAACCCCAATACGTCAGCAGGTCAATGCAATGGATGCCGCAACGTATTTTAAAAAATTGGCAATGCTCCTTAAGGATAACCCACCTGCAAATGCGGATGCTTCCATGGTTGAGAAACTTGCGAAACTTGGTATTGTTGCTGGTAAGGATTTTGATTTGACAAAACTTGATCCTGCTGTAGCAATTGCCTTGGAAAATGCTGTGAAGGCTGGACAGTATGAAATTCTGATGCAGAAACTGAAGGCTACTAAAGATTTGAGAAATGGTTGGATCGTTACAACACAAACA
>NZ_CALJ01000313.1 GCF_000308315.1 Legionella tunisiensis
TGTTCCAGTAGTTTCTCATAGATTTAACTCCAGAATACCAACCACTTGCTCATTTGTAGTGGCGGCTTGCGTTTGTTTCACCTTGACTTTCTTTTGTTGCAAGCGAGTTTGTAAGTCTTCCAGGTTAGCAAAATTTTTGGTTGCTAAAGTGACCAAGAGTGTTTGATTTTGGAACCGAAGTTGTTCAAAAGTGATTGTGTTGCTATTAAAGGTGCTGGCTAGCTTGTCTAATAATACCCAAAAAGTGGTATCCATATTACCTTGATTGGTTTTAAGCAATTGAGTGATACGAAATCGAGGACTAATAACCTGTTGTGCCTGTGGGAAGAATTCATGATAGATGGTGGCTATTTTTTATCGATCTGATTGAGATCCTTATTAAGGAAATAGAGTTTTACTGCATTCACAGCAAGGATACTTAACAGCCAAATCATGCTCATCGCGATGGCAGCTTGGTACCAACGCTTGGTTTTACTGTGGGTACTACTATGTTGTAATTCGCCTTGGCAAAGAGTCATTACCTTACTGTTTTGTAAGCGTTTAGCTAACCAACAATACCAACTGTCTTCAACGTCGATAATGGATGCAGTGGGTTCTTTTATTAATAACTCATTACTATCGGTGAAACGGTAAAACTGGTTTCAAGCTGTAGTTTACAATAAAGGACTGCTAGTTCAGGACTTAACGCGCCTTGAAAATGGGCGTCATTTACCAGGATATTAGTAGGGGTAACTGCGGCTTCATTTTTTTGTAGTGCGAACCAATCAAGTGTCAAGCTATCAAAACGTATGCCCTGATTGTCAAATTTATTAATTAATTCAGTAAGAAGGTTTTTATCGCCAAGGACAACAAGATAATGGCCATCATTATAATGGGCACGGTCAAAAGCAAAATGCAGGGAGTCAACAGGTTGAGCGAGTTTATCTTCAAGAGCGAAGGGGATGGCTGCTCGAGCTTTTCTTTCTGCAAGCCATGGTAATTCGACTTGATGCAGCGTGAAGAAATCTGTCGGAGCTATAGCTATTGTCCGCGCATTCTGTTGAAGTGCCTTAATATCAGTAAAAGAGCGTTGTGCTAGTGGAGCTTCAATTTGGCCTCGTTCTCCAAGACTCAAGCTGAGGCAGCTATCATCATTCATGTATTGGGTGAATAAAAAGCATGTAGCCACACAGCATCCTTGATTAACAGTCGAGCTTCATGTCGTTTTCTCGTTAACATTAATTACTGTTCGCGAGATCCAAGATCTAGATCGAAATTTGATACAATGATTCCCGCGAACAATTTTTTGAGGATTTCTCAGGAACGAATCGCGGGATAACATAATTAGCAGCTTACACGTAAGCGTATTTTTTGCCAATGGCTGCTGCTGCCCATTGGCTTTTTAACTGCTGTGACAATAAGTAAACAGCCATTGCATATTGTGGGCTGGTATTGTAACGGGTTATCACGTAGAAATTGGGATAAGCCAGCCAAAAACTCTTGCCCCGTTTGTGTCGTTAACTCAATCAAACCAACTTTAGCTGGTGTGTTAACTGAAGCGGTTAACGGTTTGATTCCTGCTGCGATTAATTGGTTAAGGCGATATACAGCCGTTTTATAACTAGTATTGATCTTCTTGTAGCGTGCACCTTCAACTATAGCTGGTTGAGCAATGCCTTGATTCATTTGCCAGCCATGTTTATGGAAATAGTTAGCCACACTGGCAATCACCGCTGCATCATCGTTCATTAAATCTTTTTTAGGATTGCCGGTAAAATCAGCTGCGTAATAGCGGTAACTACTGGGCATGAATTGTGGTTTGCCCATTGCGCCAGCATAAGAACCTAAGTATTGGGTTGGAGGAACATGATGTTCGCGGCAGAGTAATAAATACTCGCCAAGTTCTTTACTAAAAAATTTGGAGCGTTTGGGGTAATTAAAAGCCAGGGTCGATAAGGCGTCAATAACGCGATAGTTTCCCTGATTTTTACCATAGAGTGTTTCTATACCAAGAATAGCAACAATAACATTTGCAGGGACGCCATATTTTTTTCGGCTTTTTCCAGTGATACACGGTTAGTTTTCCAAAACTCTATACCGTTTTGTACGCGTTGTGATGTTAAGAATAATTGCTTATAAACATCCCAAGTCTTTTTTTCATAAGGTTTTTCCATTGATTCAATAATTTGCGGTTGCAGTTGGACATCGCTCATTATCTGAGTCAGTTCTTTCTTGTTAAAACCATGCTGTTTAACCATTTTATTGATAAATTGCTGCACATCGTTACGTTGTACAAATGCTGGATCTGCTTGTACAGCATAGCTGCTAAGTAGTGTTAAGAAGGCAAAGCAGAGCGCGGTTAATCGTCGCATTGGTTATCCTTAAATTGGAATCAAATCGCTTAATTTTAGGGTAAAGATGAGGCAACAGCAATTTTTTTACAATTTGCTCCGGCTTAGAGAGCCGCTGCAAAATGAGAAGATTAGAGTTTATGACTTTCATTTTACCCCTAATTATTAAGCCATACGCCATGTAATTTCTGCTACATAATGAGTCAATGCATGCTCATCGTTGAGATGACTACTTTCTGGACGCTGATAATTAAGCTAGAATAACACAATTTATTAGTAGGTTTTTCAGTTGAGTGATCTAACGCGAATTCGCAATTTTTCTATTATTGCCCATATTGACCATGGCAAATCGACCCTTGCTGATCGATTTATTCAGCTCTGTGGTGGTTTATCTGACCGGGAAATGGCAGAGCAGGTACTTGATTCCATGGATATCGAGCGCGAACGCGGTATTACAATCAAAGCACAGAGTGTATCACTGAATTATACAGCTCGAGATGGTAAAATTTATTTACTCAATTTTATTGATACGCCTGGTCATGTTGATTTTAGTTACGAGGTATCCCGTTCACTGGCTGCTTGTGAAGGAGCGATTCTTGTCGTTGATGCAGCTCAAGGTGTTGAGGCGCAAACGGTTGCTGTTTGTTATACAGCTATTGATCAATCTCTGGAGATACTGCCAGTTCTTAATAAAATCGATTTACCTCAGGCTGAGCCTGAGCGGGTTATAGCAGAAATCGAAGATATTATTGGCCTTGAGGCGCATGATGCAATTCGTGTCAGTGCCAAGAGTGGTCTTGGTGTTGAAGATGTACTTGAAGCCTTGGTTGCCCGTATTCCCCCACCGCAAGGTGATATTGAAGCCCCGTTGCAAGCGTTGATCATTGATTCATGGTTTGACAGTTATCTTGGTGTCGTTTCCTTAGTACGAATAGCCAATGGCTCGCTGCGCAAAGGGGATAAGATGCGAGTCATGTCAACTGGCAGAACCTACGAAGTGGATCAGGTTGGTATTTTTACTCCTAAACGTACCAAATTGGATGTGTTGCAAGCAGGGGAGGTGGGTTATGTTGTTGCTGGCATTAAAGAGATTCAAGGTGCGCCAGTAGGGGATACGTTAACCTTAGAAAAAATCAGGCGTCGAAACCTTTACCAGGCTTTCAACGAGTTAAACCTCAGGTTTATGCTGGCCTTTTTCCCATCAGTGCAGATGATTTTGAAGCGTTCCGCGAAGCGTTAGCGAAATTAAGCCTTAATGATGCTTCGCTATTTTATGAGCCTGAATCGTCAGAAGCCTTGGGTTTCGGTTTTCGCTGTGGTTTTCTGGGGATGCTGCATATGGAAATTGTGCAGGAAAGACTCGAACGCGAATATAATCTTGATTTGATTTCGACAGCGCCGACAGTTGTTTATCAGGTGATTACTACCAAAGGTGAAACGGTCATGATCGATAATCCTTCGCAATTACCACCACCGCAACAAATAAAACAAATGTTTGAACCGATTGTGCGGGCAAGTATTTTAGTTCCTCAAGATTATCTGGGGCAAATCATCAGTCTTTGTGTTGAGCGTCGCGGAGTACAAATTAATATGACGTACAGTGGTCGTCAAGTCTCCGTGGTTTACGATTTGCCGATGAGTGAAGTGGTATCTGATTTTTTGACCGTTTGAAATCAGTCAGTCGCGGTTATGCCTCCTTAGACTATAATTTTATCCGTTTCCAGGAGGCTGATTTAGTGAAAATGGATGTTTTAATTAATAGCGAGCGGGTTGATGCCTTGGCTATTATTGTTCATCGCGATGCTGCTTACAATCGCGGCAAAGCCTTGGCAGATAAAATGCGTGAACTTATTCCGCGCCAAATGTTCGATGTCGCTATTCAGGCGGCACTCGGGAATCACATTATTGCCAGACAAACAGTCAAAGCGTTACGTAAGAATGTAACGGCAAAATGTTATGGTGGCGACGTCAGCCGTAAGCGTAAACTGCTAGAAAAGCAAAAGGCCGGTAAAAAGCGGATGAAGCAGGTGGGGCATGTCGAAATCCCCCCAAGAAGCCTTTATGGCAGTTTTTCAGACTGATCGAAAAAATAAATCAGGGGAATCTATTGGCATTTCGCTGGCTTGAATTGAAAAGTATTGATTTACAAGCATCGGGCATAGTTTACATGAGAGTAAATGAGCAGCGAAGCGTAGGAAATCAATGCTTTTCAGCCAAGATAGTAGACATGTCAACAGATCCTGGAGGCTGGTAATCATTCATAGGAACAGTTAAGCATGAATTTCGCTCTGTTATTAGTTATTCTTTCTTTGTTAAGTGGAATTATTTATTTACTGGATATTTTGTTCTGGGCTAAGAAACGTAAGCCTGAGCAGAAACCTGGGCGTATTATTGAATACTCCCGCTCCTTTTTTCCAGTATTCTTTATTGTTCTTTTATTGCGTTCTTTTCTAGTAGAACCTTTTCGTATTCCTTCTGGATCGTTAGAGCCAACGTTACTCGTAGGTGATTTTTTGGCGGTTAATAAATTTGCTTATGGGTTTCGCTTGCCAGTCTGGGAAAAGAAAATAATTCCTGTTGCTAATCCTAAATCAGGTGAAATAGCTGTTTTTCGTTGGCCACCTAATCCGAGCTATGACTATATTAAACGAGTCATTGGAGTCCCAGGGGATAAAGTGAGTTATCACAACAAAGTTTTAACGATTAATGGAAAAGAAATGAAACAAACTTTTGTTGAATATACTGTCGATGAAAGTTCGGGTAAGGCAGTTGCTAAGTATCGTGAGAATCTGAATGGAATAGAGCATGATATTTATATTCGGCCTGATGTCCCTGCGGAAGATTTTGATGTTGAGGTCCCCGCTGGGCAGTATTTCATGATGGGTGATAATCGTGATGATAGTGCTGATAGCCGTTTTTGGGGATTTGTAGAAGATAGCTACTTGCGTGGTAAAGCCTTTCTGGTATGGATGAGTTGGGATGGTAAAACGTCTAAGATTCGTTGGTCAAAGATAGGTCGTTTAATCAATTAATCGCCTATACTAAACGTGAGTTTTAATGAGTAATGAGGTAAATATTGGTACAGGGTGATTTGCAACGCCTAAGCAGGCGATTAGGGTATGAGTTTAAAACACTTGCCTTGTTAAAGCAGGCTCTAACTCACTGTAGCGCTGGTAGCGAAAATAACGAACGTTTTGAGTTTCTCGGTGATTCCATCTTAAGCTTTGTTATGGCCAATGCTTTATTTGAAATGTTCCCCGAACAAAGTGAAGGACAACTAAGCCGTTTACGCGCTTTTTGGTTAAAGGAGAAATGTTAGCGGAAATTGCAGCAGAAATTGAGCTAGGGGATTATTTATACTTGGGGCAGGGCGAATTAAAAAGTGGTGGTTTTCGTCGTGCATCTATTTTAGCTGATGCTCTGGAAGCAATCATTGCGGCTGTTTTTCTCGATGGTGGTATTCAGGCCAGTCAACAACTTATTCTTAACTTATATCAGTCACGCTTGGATGATGAGAGCTTGCACGATAATTTGAAGGATGCCAAAACCCAGTTACAGGAATACCTGCAAGCCGAAAAGCGGCCTTTGCCAGAATATAGTTTGACCAAAATTGAAGGTGAAGAGCATGAACAGGTTTTTCATGTAAGTTGTAAGGTAAATGGGTTTAAAAAATAACGTCGGGGCAAGGACCAAATCGTCGTAAAGCAGAGCAGCATGCCGCAAAATTATTGCTGCAATTGTTAAAAAATCCTTCTGCATAATAAACTGAGTATGTTCAAAGCAGTGAATCGAGTGCAAAACTCGAACGTTGATTTAAATCGTTGCCATGCCGGCGTAGAAACGATTCTGCTGAATTTCTGCCCTCTTCTCGCAGCATGCACAGAAAAGGCCATTCGGCATTAAGTTTTGAAGAATAGCCAAGATGAATCATGTCATCACTGGCAATACGATGGATGCGCATTTTTGCCCACCGCGCGCCCTCACACTGTCCTAAATCTGCTACTTGTCTTAATACGGCAATCATCCGCAATTCTTTCATCAAGGTAGCGTTGAAAGCAACTTCATTCAGACGATTAAGAATCTCACGTGCGCTTTTAGGCGTTCCGATTCGTTCGACAGGATTTATTTGTACTAAAATGGTATCACTCGATTCACATTCTTTTACGAGTGGTGTGATCGTAGGATTACCAGTATAACCGCCATCCCAATAGGCCTCACCATTGATCTCGACAGCTTGGAACAAGGTAGGCAAACAAGCTGACGCAAGTAAAACATCAGGCGTTATTTCTTTGTTTCTAAATACCTTACCTTGACCAGTTCTCACATTCGTTGCAGTTATAAATAATTTTATAGGGGATTTGGCAAGGCGTTTAAAGTTAATGCTCTCAGTCAGAATAGTACGTAAGGGATTAAACATCATCGGATTAAGATCGTATGGAGAATAGAGACGAGACGCTAAATCAAAAGCAAGGAATAGAGGCGAATGATCCAGTGTCCACCTACCCGCGAGGATATCCCAGATGCTACGCTGAAAAGGGCTATAAGTGGCAGCTTGAGAAACACGCAACCAGAACGCTTCAAGCGCTTTTTTTCCTCCTTCAGCACCTCCTTCAAGGTAGCCACTCGCTAATACGGCGGCGTTCATGGAGCCGGCTGAAGTCCCGGAAATACCTTCTATGCGTAATTTTGGCTCTTCTAATAACCTGTCTATAACGCCCCAGGTATACGCGCCGTGTGCACCACCGCCTTGTAATGCCAGGTCGATTAATAGAGGATTCTTTGAAGAGGAAAGCATTTTTTGCTCTAACCGACATACTCTCTTATCCCTAGGAGATCTCGATTTAGAAATTTTAGCACAACTTCCATGGTGCTTGATTAGACATCTTCAAAACTCGCTGCAGTGAGAGCAGAAATGGCGCGCAGAACCGTAATGTAGGCCAGTACATGAGGATTCGAGCACCGTATCGACGAAGCATACGCCAATGCTGCAGAATTTCGAAAGAAGTCTATTGTTGACTTAGTTACGTAAGCCTACAGTAAACGCTTCATGCTGGTCTAAACTATCGTTTTCTTCGATTATTTGAGAGCAGCGCTTGTCAAAAACCATGGCATAGAAATTGTCTGTGGTTTTCTTACGTATGTTTATTATGAGAAGGAGCAAGAATAAAAGGATAGAATTATGATGAGGGTTACGGGAGCTTTCAGAGGCTGTTTTTAACAGCCTGATACCTTGCTTCGCCAGGTGTTACTCTGCCAGCAATTCCATCGTCACATTTATGAAAGATGTTTGCTACACTGCCGGGTACCCAATTGGTTTTTCCATCCAACGTTACTCTCGTACCTATTTTCACTTCATAATGGGTATTAATAATGACTTTTTGCAGATTTCTTAGAAACTTAAGATCGTCTTCATCGGTGTTTAAAACCTCTCCCGTTAACACAAGAGAGTTTTTATCCCGTGCGATAACCTGGTTGGGTCTTGGGTTAGTAAATCGAATCGTATTATCGCATTGATACAGCAGCTTGGTAATGTCGTCAGCAAATTGAGAAACACAGTCATCAGCTAACACGCGATCTAGTCGGCTTTTAAAAGTATTGCTGCTATTTATTTTCATTGCATAAAGATCATCCCGCTCCGCTATGGGCAAGGATTCTATAAAGGCAAGAAGATTTTGTAAGGCATTATATTTTGCATTAACCCTGCGACGGTAGAAAAAGCTCTGGATGTTGTGAGTCGCATCAAATTCACTAGAGACCTGCTCGGAAAATTCCTTTAAAGCAGCAAAGGCAGATTTACTCAATTTTCCGTTC
The DNA here is from genome assembly GCF_000308315.1 of Legionella tunisiensis. GTDB lineage: Bacteria > Pseudomonadota > Gammaproteobacteria > Legionellales > Legionellaceae > Tatlockia > Tatlockia tunisiensis. The sequence continues at coordinate 8,142 of NZ_CALJ01000313.1, forward strand.
ATCGTGCCAATATAGGCAAGGTAGGTCATACGGTGCGGGCAGTCAGTATGGGCAATGGTTTGGGTGGGTTGGATAGTCTCACTAGCATAAAAATTCTCTAGTTTGCCGCTTTCTTGGAAGTGGCGCATGATGTCATCAAATGTGAGTAGATCAAATCGGGCTCTGGCTTCTTCCCCTAAATTGGGAGCAGCTCTTGGTATAGCACATAAGTCTTTGTGTTTTATTCTATAAAGCTTATTCTCAAAAGATATATCGTCCTCTTGTATATTGTACGGCAATAAAAAGCGATGATAATTTTTTCACCCTCGTACAAGGCGATGAGTTTTGCGATATTAATTAAGTCAGCATATTCGGTGTCGCTATTCCTTTTACCATACAATTTTTTATAGAAATCTTCTTGCGCCACAAAATGACGAATGGCATCAATCAACTCACCCATGGTAAGTGTTTCAAATTCTAAGAAGGCAAAGTGGTATTTATTTTTATCCAGAGAGCGTAATTTATAACAAAGTGCATTCCAAATCAGTTCTTGGGATACTAGTATCTGGGCTTCTGTCCAGTTTTCGTCCGAGGAACAGTTTTTGTTATAAATTTTTGCAAAGTACTCAAACATTGCGAGCCTCTCTGAATTAAACTGATTGCTAGTTTATTAAATTTTGGTATAGCTGCGGGGCACTAGATAAATTTTTGCACCATGCTAGCATTAATGGCGAATTTTTGTCAATTATTTTGCTCTATGAGAAACAATTAATCATTATGAAGAATCGGGTACGCTAAACTAGCTTAAAAGGACGCATTAAATTTAATATAATTCAATGATAATAACTAATACAGCCTTAATAGGCGGTTAATCAGCAATTGCAATGCACTGAAAAGACAGTACTTGTTTTTCTGATTGATGCAATCTCTAGTAGACAGTAATAATGATCCCATGAATAATAATTTCTCTGGCTTTTATTAAGGTTATTTATGCCTTCTTCATTGTCGCGTCTAGATTGGTTTGATAATGTTGAACAACGCCCTCATCCATGGCCCGGATTAAACTGGTTGACCGCGATGTTAGTAGTACCCGATGTTAAGAAGGCATTGGCATTCTATGAAGAATTATTTGGTTTTGTTCCTATTTTTGAACTACCAGATGACCAAGGTGAATTAGTTTTTGCCCGTTTACGTTATAGGGGTGTAATTTTACCCTAAGTCAAGAGAATGCTTTTAATTTTGAAGGGGCGTCACCTCAGACTACGAATAATATTCCACCGTTTATTTTTATATGTATGTCGATAATGTTGATAAACTCTATGTACAGGCTATTGCCAAGGGGTGTAGATCCCTGACAGAACCGAATGTTCAATTTTGGGGAGATAAAACGGCACGTCTTGTTGATCCCTTTGGTTATCGTTGGGATATTGCGTTAAAGATTGCTTAAGCGTTACAAAGACAGAATCATTAGCTAGCAGGTTTGCTTGGCTATCACAAATAGGAGGAAGGATGAACGTTGATAAGGATTATCAACAGGCAAGAAATGATTTTCAAACCTGGTGCCAACAACTGCAAGATAATATTTTGACATCCGATTCTTGTCTTAGACATACCTATCAATGCTATTTTTCCCAACAGCCGGATTTCATGCAACAATTAAGTCGTTTTGCTCAGCAAGTGGTAGAGCAATTAGAACCTATTGTAGTAGAAAATAATTTAGATACTAATCTACCAAAAATTGAACATTATAATGCTATTGGTGAGCGGCATGATCGGGTGATTCATCATCCTTCTTATGTTGCTGCTGGCGATCTCATTTATGGTTCAGGTTTGATGCGCTTTTTGCTTACACCAGGCCAAATGCAAAAGACCCTTAGTTTGTTTCTTCTGTCTGCACATGCCGGTGAAGCCGGGCATAATTGTCCTATTGCTTGTTCAGCTGGAGTGATTCGTGTCTTGAGTAATTATTCGCAACTAGAACAAACTGAGTATTACTTGGATAAATTAACCCAACCTTCTTTCAGCCAAAATTATACGGGTGCGCAGTTTTTAACTGAAATTCAAGGTGGTTCTGATGTTGGAGCGAATGCGACTCATGCCTATCAGGACAACGAAGGGCAATGGCGAATTAACGGAGAAAAATGGTTTTGCTCCAATGCCAATGCGGATTTGATTTTATTGACAGCCCGTTATGATCAACAGGTTAGTGGAACCCGGGGTTTAGGGTTGTTTTTGCTGCCAAGTCAATTGCCGGATGGCAAGCCTAATCAATTTAAACTCAGGCGCTTAAAACAAAAAATCGGTACTCGTTCGATGGCAACGGCTGAGATTGATTTTGACGCAGCGTTGGCTTATCCGATGGGGGAAACGGCACAAGGCATTAATTTAGTTATGGAAAATGTCTTACATTTATCACGAATTTTTAATGCTTTTTCCGTTTTGGGTATGGCAAGACGTGCTTATCAAATCGCTTATTACTATGCAGCTAATCGCTCTGCTTTCCAGAACAAAATTATTAATTATCCTTTAGTAAAAGAAACATTGGCTCATATCAAAGCTGAAAATATCGCTATGATAGCCAGTATTTTTCATATGGTACACGTTCAGGATGAATTGGATGCTAATCCGCAACATGAACATGCCAAAACGCAACAGCTTTTTTTGCGAACGTTGGCGAACATCAATAAATATTTTACTGCCAAGCGCACAGTAGAGAATGTTCATCATTGTCTTGATATTTTGGCTGGTAATGGAACGATAGAAAGTTTTTCTTCTTTGCCACGCTTATTAAGAGACTGTATTGTTTGCGAAAATTGGGAAGGGACGCATTTTACCTTATGGATGCAGACCTTAAGGGATATCAATAAGTTTCAAGTGGATGAGTTGTTTCTTGCTCATTTATTGCAATTGTTAAATCAAGTGAAAGAGAGCTGTCAGTATAAATTAGCTTTACAGGAAAATATTGTTGCTTTGGCTGAAAAAATTAAAGTAATGAAAAGAGTATCTCCTGAAGAGCAAAGTTTACAAATACAAGCAATCATTGAAATGATGGCTGTCTTGCATGCAGCTTTAACATTAGTTTTAGAGCTGCAAATAGGAAATCCACCCGAAGCAAAGAAAGCTGCGTTGGATTTATTTATGCACAAACACTTAAATAAAAATTATCCATATACAGATTATATCAAGTTGTTAAATGCCGCTCTGGCTATTAATTAAGTCAGTTCGATATAAAAAATCCTGATTTTCATAGTGAGTGCTAATTCTATTTTTAACTATCGAATTCACATGTACTATTTTATTATAATGGGCAGATAATTTCTTTTTGGGTAAGAATATGACAATGAAAAGAATCTTTATTCTAAAAATGTTAATATTGTTTTTATGGTGTGGCCTCTTGGCGAATTCTTATGCTGTAGAAAAGCAGATGTCTACAAACAAAATCAGCTTTCAGCAACTAAACGGAGTTTATAATTTTTTGGTAAAAAAATCACTGTATTGGAACAAAATATCAATAAAGATAAGTTACCTGTACCCTATAATTTTTTGCTGATTCAGCCATTAATGACAATGGGTATAGAAAAATATTACCATCGCACGCCAAAAATTGAGATAATATCTGCCAAAAAGGACGAGCAGACAAATACGTATTCACGTGCGATCACTATGTTGATAGATGGTGATAAAAAACGCAATGATGTAAAAATTGCCCAATTAACGAATGAGGCGGTAGTAGTAGAGTTTGCTTTAATAACAATGAATTTTAGTGAATTGCCTGACAAGGTAATAACGGGAGTCCTGAATACTCAGATTCCTTTTGGGAAACTCTTGGTAATGAACAAATTAAAAGCCTATGATATTGGGCAGCAATATTTTGCAGTGCAATGTGATTCAGTTATTGCACAGTATCTGCATTGCCCTAAAAATAGCAGGCTTTATGGGCGTACCAACACCATAATAAGAAAGGATAATCAAAAATGGATTGCACAGGTTGTAGAAATTTTATCTGGCCCCAGTTGTCAGGATAAAAGTTGTCAAAATTTAACGATGGGAATTAGGTAGAAATGAGCTTATATGTAATTGTTACATTTTATAAATTTACTCCACTTGCTGATTATGAGTCTATGAAGGAGCCCTTATTAAAGGCAATGAAAAAGAATGAAATAAAAGGAACCATTATTCTGGCTAGCGAAGGGGTAAATGGTACTTTTTGCGGTAAAAAGGAGAGCGTGTTATCGTTAATTGCTTTCATGCGCAGTTATGCTGGTTTGGAAGATCTTGCTTTTAAAGAAAGTTTTGATGAATTCAATCCCTTTGATAAAGCAAAGGTAAAATTACGTAAGGAAATTGTGACCTTAGGGGAAGCGGGTGTTGATCCTATTCAGCTTGCCGGGACCCATGTTAGTCCGAACGAGTGGAATCAATTGATTGCTGATCCAGATGTGGTGGTGGTTGATACCAGAAATGATTATGAAGTGCAGTTAGGAACTTTTAAAGGGGCTACTAACCCAAAAACTGAAAATTTCCGGGATTTTCCTGACTATGTTTCCACTCATTTAAACGATAAAAAAGATAAGAAAATTGCCATGTTTTGTACTGGCGGCATACGTTGTGAAAAATCGACATCCTATTTAAAAAATTGGGTTTTAATGAGGTCTATCAATTAGATGGTGGCATACTCAATTATTTAGCTTCTGTTCCTGTTGAAGAATCCATGTGGGAAGGTAGCTGCTTTGTTTTTGATGACAGAGTTGCGTTAGATCATCAGTTACAAAGCCTAGAAAGGGGTTCAATTGATAGTGAGTGGAAAAATAATAACCGTAAAAAATCAATTGCAGAATCTTAAACGCCCTATAGTCAAGACAGGCATTTGTCAGATTATAATCTCATAAGGATTTCTGTTCTATACTATGACAAATGGGTCTCGTCTGCATCTATGTCTTTTCCGCGCAGGCGGGAAACCCTCTCACAACAAAGTGAGGACAAGTTTATAGACAGTGAAAGGGCAGTAGGTTTCAATAAATTCTTGTTTCTATATTCTCGGCATGAGTGAATGGACTGGATTATCAGGGAGATAAAGTGATGAGAAAGAAATCTGTTGCATTCTGGTTTATCCTTTTATTTAGCTTCAGCATGAGGAGTTTTGCTATGAGCTTATCCCTTATAAGTCCAGCTTTTGCAGCGAATACCATGATCCCTATCCAATATACCTGTCAAGGAGCCGATATTTCGCCAGCACTGCTTTGGCAAGATGCACCTGCTGAGACAAAATCTTATGTATTAATTTTGGATGATCCTGATGCGCCTAGCGGGGACTGGGTGCATTGGGTGGTATTTAATATACCACCAACTGTCCAGCGATTAGCAGATGATGCTGAATTACCAGCAGGTGCCATAAATGGTAAAAACAGTTGGGGGCAAACAGGATACCGAGGTCCTTGCCCACCAAGTGGTACACATCGTTATTTCTTTAAGCTCTATGCGTTGGATATGCTCTTAACTCTTAATGCGAATGCAACCAAACAGGATGTTCTTGCCGCAATGGCCAATCATGTATTGGAGCAAAGTGAATTAATGGGTCTTTATCGTAAACAATAAAAAGAAACAAAAATCACTGTCAATGAGAGAAATTTAGCTTGATTCCTCCATGCTGTTAACTATCTCTAACCATTCTTCTTCGGCTTGAAGAAGCTCTTGCTGTATATTTTTCTGTTCATTTAACAGGGTTTGCAATTTCTTTTGCTGTCCTTCTTCATAGAGGGATAAATCTGAAAGCATTGTTTCAAATTGTGAGAGTCGCTGGTGAAACTGGTCGATTATTTGCTCCAGTTTTTTCAGACGATTTTGTAAGCTTTTTTTCTCACGATATTGGTTTGTAGTTTGAGTAGGTGTGCTTTCTTTCCCGGTTTCTCGATTCTGTAGCCATTGATAATAATCGTCCAAATCACCTTTAAAGGGTTGCACTTTCTTTTGATAGACAAGGTAAAAAATCATCTACAGTGGTGCGCAATAAATGTCTGTCATGAGAAATCAGGATTAAGGCGCCTTCATAGCTTTGTAAAGCAATTTCTATCGCAGCCCGCATACCAAGATCCAAATGGTTTGTTGGTTCGTCAAGCAATAATAGATTAGGTTTTAACCAAACTAATTTAGCCAGAGCAAGTCTTGCTTTTTCACCACCCGAAAAATAGTGGATAGGTTTGGTGGCCATATCCCCTATAAAATTAAAACCACCCAAATAATCACGAATGGTTTGTTCGCGGGTTCCTGGTGAGAGGATTTGAATTGTTTCAACAGGACTTAATTTATCGTCCAATTCTTCTAATTGGTGCTGAGCGTAATAACCAATTTGCAAATGAGGGGAGCGATAAATAGTGCCAGACAAGGGGGTTAAGGTCCCAGTTAAGGTTTTAATCAAGGTTGATTTCCCTTCACCATTAGGGCCCAATAAAGCCAGTCTGTCGCCGGGATTTAATACTAACTTGATCGTTTTCAGAATAGGGCTGTCTGTGTCATAGCCGGCATTAACTTTTTCACAGTTGAGTAAAGGATTACCCGCACGTGGACAGGGATAAAAGTTAAAAGAAAAAGGTGAGTCAACTTGTGCCTGCGCTACAATGTCCATTTTAGCGATCGCATTAAGTCGGCTTTGTGCCTGTTTGGCTTTCGATGCTTTTGCACGAAAGCGATTAACATAAGTCATCAAATGATTAATTTTCTGTTGCTGCTTTTCATAAGTGAGTTGCTGTAGTGCTAATTGCTGAGCGCGAGTTTGTTCAAAACGGCTGTAGTTACCGCTATATAAATTCATAGCCTGGTGTTCTATATGGATAATGTGGGTAACAAAGGCATCCAGAAATTCGCGATCATGAGAAATGAGTAATATGCTACTTGGGCATTGCTTTAGCCATTTCTCCAACCAGAAAATAGCTTCCATATCCAAGTGGTTGGTCGGTTCATCAAGCAATAATAGATCGGCGGGTTTCATGAGACAGCGGGCAAGGCTTAAGCGCATACGCCAACCGCCTGAAAAACTATTCACCGAATTTTTTTGTTCAGTGGCTTTAAACCCCAAGCCGGCCATAATCGAGGCTGCTTTTGCTGGTTTGCTATAACCTGCTGTTTGATTAAGTAACTCATGGCAGAGGAGCACCTCAGCATCATCACCTTGTTGCTCGGCATGGCGCAATCGTTGTTGTAATGCCAAATAGTCTTCATCGCCAGCAAGTACAAAGTCAAGGGCTGGTTCGTCACTATCTGGTAATTGCTGAGATAAATGACTAATCCGCAATTGCGGATTAAGCAGGCAATCACCACTATCAGGATGCAATTTGCCCAGTATTAAGGCAAATAAACTGGACTTACCACAGCCATTATGGCCAATCAAACCAATTTTTTGTTTCTCGTAGAGTGTCACGCTGGTTTTATCCAGCAGGACTTTATTACCGCGAGAAAGGGTAATTTGACGCAGTGTTAACATGGTATTCAGAACTAGCAATTAAATAGGCGCTATAGTACCACAATGCACAAAATACCCTAGAGGCGGAATTTACGCCCATAAAACATCACATTGCTTCTTTTGGGCTGATTTAAGCATATTGAGCAAAGGAAAGGCGCGATGAGCAAGACTTATATTAGGTTCTTCATTTTCTGTTTCATCGGCAACAAGCATGTTTTTTCTTTTTTCTCTGTTTTCGCTAGCCCCTGCTGTAAGCGCGATAATGCTTCGGGGATATCTGCAGCAACAATCGCACCGGGAATAGTAGCGCTGTGTCCCATCATTTTTAAAAGTTGTATTGCTACATCACCAAACATGGTGATATTTTCGTAAGCATCACTGGAGAAAGTAACCAACATAATAATTTCCTTATTTTTATCAATAAACCATAACGATATTACTAGGGTCTATAGACATTACGCTAGCTTAAGTCAAAAAGTGTTGATTTATGAGCAGCGAAGCGCAGGAAATCAATGCTTTTCGGCCAGGTAGTAGAAATGTCTACAGCCCCTAAATCAAAAGGGTTTTGCCTAAATTGACACAACTTTAATTTGATTAGGTATATAATAGTGCCATTTTGTTACCAGGTCGAAAAATGAATAAGCAAGATTTTTATTTTGATTTACCGCAAGAGTTGATTGCACAGTATCCTTTAGCCAAGCGTAGTGATTCGCGATTATTGATTTATGATCGTAAAACGGGTTGTAGCGCACATCATCAATTCAAGGAAGTTACGCAATTTTTGCAGCCTGGTGACCTTTTAGTAATGAATAATAGTAAAGTGATTCCCGCACGCTTGTATGGCAGGAAAGCAAGCGGCGGCAAGATCGAGTTATTGATTGAACGTTTACAAGGCGATAATTCATTTTTAGCACATATTAAGGCGAGTAAATCACCTAAAGCGGGTACACTTATTTATTTGGATAATAATTGGCATCTTGAAGTACTAAGCAAGCAGGATGATTTATACCATTGTCAGGTTTTAGGTGATGTTGAGATGATGCTGGAGCAAATAGGTCATATGCCATTGCCACCTTATATTACCCGCGCCGATGAAACAATGGATAGCGAGCGATATCAGACTGTGTATGCAAAATATAAGGGGTCAGTAGCAGCGCCGACGGCTGGCTTGCATTTTGACGAAGAGCTTTTGCAGCAGTTACAGTTAAAGGGTATTAACATCGCTTACTCGACTTTGCATGTTGGTGCGGGGACTTTCCGACCTGTGCGTTGTGAGGTGATCAGCGAGCATAAGATGCATAGTGAGCAATTTACTATTACTGAGGCACTATGCCAGGCGGTCAATGAAACTCGGGCAGCGGGTAAACGTGTTATTGCTGTTGGGACAACTGCTTTACGCAGTTTGGAGAGCGCCGCGGAAGAAGGTTGCCTCAAACCTTGCAGTCGTGATACCGATATTTTATTTATCCAGGTTATCAATTTCAAATCTGTGATGGTTTAATTACTAATTTCCATTTACCTGAATCAACGCTTTTAATGCTTGTTTCCGCTTTTATAGGCCACGCGCAAGCGATGGTTCTTTATCAAGAGGCCATAGCGCATAGTTATCGCTTTTTCAGTTATGGCGATGCTAGTTTGTTGCTTTAATAAGGATTTGCATGATAAATAAAAACAAATGTCAGGGTTGACTCCTGTATTGACTACGGAAGCAGGGAATTGTTTGACTGTGGCAAACTGGCAAGAAGTTGGCATTAAAGCCGGAGTTTATTATCTCGATGCATTGCTAATGAAGCCTGGAATTGCTTACCTTAAAAAATTTGCTCCCTTATCTAACTATACCGGCTGGCAAGGCATCACAGTATTAAATGCTTCCTTATCGACTGCGAAGAATGGTGTTTACTCGCTTCGTTCTTGTTACGATGGTAGCCGTATAGATATTGACCAGAATGAACTGCTTTCTTTAATTGGTTTGTTGCAACCAGACAGAGTAGCCTTGCCGTACAGACTATTTAATGGCTCTACTCTCAACGCGTGGCAAACCTTAGCTAAAACAAGTGTGTTATTCGCCTCTGTGGATGAACACTCACCAACTTATCCAGACTGGTTACCGGGTAGGTATATACACTACGGTTGCACAAAACTTTTTTCCGATTTTATACAGGAATTGCGACAGTATGCCGATTCACCCCTCTACCTGGCCGGTGAGTTTGAAAGCGAACAATTGCAAGAATTGGCAGGCTATAATGTTTGGCATGTAGAGTCTGATAAACCAGCCAGGGATGCAATGAGAGGGCGAGTTTACAGTCAAGAGGGCGTTATTGATATACTTGATAGTCGGCAGGCAGAAGATTATCGGCCTATTGCAAATTGCTCTTGTCCAACTTGCCAGCAATTATTTACCAGAGCTTATTTACATCATTTAATAATGCACACCCCCCTTTTATGTCAACGGTTTCTTATTCAACATAATGTTCATTATTATCAACAGATGTTATTACCTATATTGCAAACATCATGAAATTACTTAGGTACTTCATTTACGAGAGAGTGAAATATCGTTATGATGTCACGCTATCTTGCCCAGCCTTGGGTTAGTGCCATGATTAAACAGCGACGGAGGAGATTAGTATGAGTTTTTTATAAGCGATGCTATGGCTGCAGCCCCAACTACACAAGCAGCACAGCCTGACGGTACGTTTTCGCTGATTATGATCGTAGTCATTTTTGTATTGTTTTATTTTATGTTGATAAGACCGCAAAACAAGCGGGCAAAAGAGCATCGTGAAATGATTGGTCAATTGAAGAAGGGCGATGAAATTGTAACTTCTGGAGGAATACTGGCTAAAGTTGTTAGCATTGATGAGCAATACATTAAAGTTGCTCTTGCTGAAGGTGTTGAAATTAGCTTGCAGCGAGGTGCAGTCAGTACAATTTTGCCTAAAGGCACCATTAAATCCCTTTAAGTTGGCGCAGGGACACGGAAATGCAGAATAAATATCCTCTGTGGAAAAACATTATGCTGATTATCATTGTGATGATCGGCTTAATCTATGCAATACCTAATTTGTACAGCGAAGATCCTGCTGTACAAATTTCTTCATCAACCCCGGTCGACATGGAGCAGCTTAGTCAACAAGTTCAGACTTTACTTGACGAAGCAAAGCTCAAATATAGTCCGATAATTGTTTCCAAAGACAATCTAGAGGTAAGGTTTTCTTCGACTGATACCCAATTGCTGGCACGGGATATTATTAAAAATGGTCTTGGTTCAGATTACACAGTCGCTTTAAATTTAGCAGCAGCCACCCCAAACTGGTTAAGCAGAATAGGTGCGGAACCGATGAAGCAAGGTTTGGATCTGCGTGGTGGGGTACATTTTCTTTTAGAAGTGGATGTAGATAGTGTGATTGGCCGTCGTTTTGAAGGTTTGATGAAAAGCATCGGTCAGGATTTACGTGAAGCAGGTATTCGTTATACAGGAATTCGTTATGTTGCCGATAAAGGCGTTGACATACGCTTTCGTTCTGCTGAAGAAATGCAAAATGCTGCTGCCGAGATTAAGAGTAAGTTTCCTGATTTGATTCTGAACAAATCAAATGCCGCCTATACGATTTCTCTTTCTTTGTCCCCTGCGGAATTAAATACAATTCGCCAGAATACTATCGAACAAACAATGAGTATTTTACGAAATCGGGTCAATGAATTAGGTGTGGGAGAAGCCGTAGTACAACAACAAGGAGCAACACGAGTTGGGGTTGATCTACCTGGTATACAGGATGCTGCACGTGCAAAACAAATCCTTGGCGGTACGGCTACGTTACAATTTTATTTGGTTGATCAAGAAAATGATGCGCAGATTGCTAAGCAAACGGGCGTTATTCCCGTTAATAGCAAATTATATATGATGGATGGACATCCTATCTTATTGAAACGCCAGGTGGTACTCAGCGGTGATTCAATTACTAGTGCTGTTTCCAGTTTTGATCAGCAAACTGCCAGCCCTTCTGTACAAATTCAGCTAGGCGGTGGTGGTGAAAGTCTATTTACCAAAATTACTCGGGAAAATATTGGTAAGCGCATGGCCATTGTATTTGTTGAAACTAAAGCAACCACTCAAACAGTAGATGGCGTTAGCAAACGAGTTACTCATCGTGAAGAGCGGGTGATTTCGGCACCAGTGATTCAGAATGCTTTAGGTAATAGTTTCCAGATTACTGGACTGTCAGATAGTAAAGAGGCAAGTAATTTGGCTCTATTGTTGCGTGCAGGTGCTTTGCCTGCAGTGATTTATCCTGTAGAGGAGCGTACCGTTGGACCTTCTTTAGGTAAGGAAAATATTCATCGGGGTATGGTATCTCTGCAAGTAGGTATGGGGTTAATTTTAATTTTAATGCTGGTGTATTATCGCTTCTTTGGTTTAGTTGCCAATATTGCATTATTCTTAAATTTAATTTTGCTCAGTGCTCTGATGTCCATTATTGGCGCTACTCTGACCTTGCCTGGGATAGCTGGTTTTGTGTTAACAGTCGGCATGGCTGTTGATGCTAACGTATTGATCTATGAAAGAATCCGGGAAGAGTTACGAAATGGTTTATCCCCCGCAAGCTGCTATGTTTGCAGGGTATGAGCGAGCTTTTGCGACGATTATCGATGCTAACGTGACTACACTGATTGTGGGTATAGTTTTGTTTGCTATAGGTACTGGCCCTGTTCGTGGTTTTGCAGTGATCTTATGCTTGGGATTGTTGACCTCTATGTTAACAAGCATCACCTATACTCGTGCTATCGTAAATTGGTATTACGGTGGACGAAATGTGAAAAAACTATCAATTGGTATTTGAGACGAGGCTTAGATGGAATTTTTAATCCAAATTCAAAAATAGATTTCATGGGCGCCCGCAAATGGACTGCTTTTTCTGCGCTTGTTTTCCTGGTATCGATTGGTGCCTTGTTGATTAATGGTTTGAAATGGGGATTGGATTTTACTGGTGGAACCCAAATTGAAATTTCTTACCAGCAACCAGCCGATTTAACTGCGATCCGCGACAATTTATATGAGGTGGGTTTTAAGGAAGCCCAGGTGGTTAGCTATGGAACATCCAGAGATGTGTTAATTAGTATTGCGCCTCGAGCTGATCTTGATCAAACCCTGCTTGTTGAAAAGGTGATGCAACAATTACCTGGTGCTACAAAGCAACGAGTTGATTTTGTCGGTCCTCAGGTTGGTCAAGAATTGGCTACCAAAGGCGCATTGGCAATCATTGTGTCTTTACTAGCCACTATGATTTATATTGCTATGCGTTTTGAGTACCGTTTGGCAGTTAGTTCGGCCGTAGCCTTGGTGCATGATCCAGTGCTAATTCTCGGTATTTTTGCTCTGTTTGGTATTGAGTTTGATCTCAAGGCATTAGCGGGCCTGCTTGCGGTTATTGGTTATTCGTTAAACGATACAATCGTTGTTTTTGATCGAGTACGCGAGAACTTTGTTAAGATTCGACGTGCAACGTCCTTAGAAATAATGAATATTTCTATTAACCAGACGTTATCCAGAACTATCATGACTTCTTTGTTAACTTTGTTTGTTGTAGTCGCTTTGTTCGTTTATGGTGGCGAGACAATTCGTGGGTTTTCTTTGGCGTTAATCATTGGAATCGTTATTGGTACTTATTCTTCAATCTATGTAGCAGGTGCTTTAGCTGTTGCAATGGGTTTAGACAGAAAAGATTTTATGCCAGCTCAACGTAAAGAAATTGATGATAGACCTTAGGGGTAATTTGCATTCTAGCGAAATGTAAATCACCCCTTGGCACAAAACTCTTAGGCCTTAAAGCATTAATGCATCAATTTTTGCTGCGCAGATAAAATCATTATGTGATAAGCCTTTGAGCGCATGGGTCATGAATCTTACATGGCAATAGTTATATCCAATTTCCAGATCAGGATGGTGGTTTTCAGTATTTGCTATCCAAGCTATCGCGTTAACAAAAGCCATCGTTTCGTAAAAATTGGCAAAAGTAAAAGAACGTTTAATTTCTTTGTTATTTTCATGGACCTGCCATTTTTTATCGAGTTGCGGCATTAGATTATGGATCTGTTCAGCAGTTAATGCTTCACCAATTCCTTCACAAGATTCGCAATGCTTTTGACTTAGATCAGTTTTCATAGCCTGACTCCTTCTTATTTTCAGACAAACAGACAGCGAGTGTATCAAGAAATCGGCTGTTTTGAAGGGTATTACCAATACTTACTCGCAAATGATTAAATAAATTGTAGGGTGTTAAAGGGCGTACAATCACCCCTTGCCTAAGTAATCCCTGGTAAACTGGTAGGGCGCTAGTCCCACAATCAAAGGTAATAAAATTACAGCTGGAAGCAAGAGAAGTTAAATTTAAGGCTTCTAGACCATGGCGGATTTGCTCTCTTCCCAGGGCATTTAATTCTACAGTCTGTCTTACAAAATGTTTATCATCAATAGCTGCATGGGCTGCTGTAAGTGCGGCTTGATTGACTGCGAAAGGGATTTGCACACGCTGTAATAATTCAGTAATTTCACGATTAGCAATGGCATAACCTAGGCGTAAACCAGCAAGCCCATAGACTTTAGAAAAAGTACGAGTGATAACTAAATTGGGATAGTGTTGTAATAAACTGGTGCTGGTTTTATCACCCTCTGGATAAGCATATTCATAATAGGCTTCATCAAGAACCAGAATGGTTGTCGCCGGAATGTTATCCAGTAGTTTTTAATAGAATCTGGATTGATAAATAAGCCTGTAGGGTTATTAGGATTTGCAATAAAAATGAGTGCAGTTTGTTGACTACAGGCGGCAATGATTGCATCAATATCAACGTTCCAATTCGATTGCAAGCCAACACTCTGGACAGGTATCCCTAAAGTTTGGGCTTGGATTTGGTAGGAAATAAACGCATGATCATGAGTTAACATATGCTTATCGTTATGCAAGGCAAAGGTTGCCAACAAGACAGAAAATAACATATCCGAACCGTTGCTTAAGGTAAGCATGTCTGCGTCAACACCCAAGTGTTCGCTCAACTTTTGCCGTAAAGGATGGTTAGCTGGTGTAGGATAGCTCGCTATCTGCATGCCTGAGAGTTCGGCTAACGCTTGTCTTGCTAAAGGACTGCATCCGAGGGGATTTTCATTACTGGCAAGTTTAATAATATCAATTAAGCCTTGTTCTTTTGCCAATTCTTCGATAGATTTGCCCGGCACATAAGGATTAAGTGCTTGAATGCCGGGGTGAGGCAACCCGTGGTAATTACAGGACAATGAACTCTCCTTACAAAGTGAAAACCTACCATCTTACCTATTATTTCGAATTGTTTCTACGCTCATCAAAATGATATGCAATAGCAATTAAGAACTGGGTACAGGAACCGATTGTGCCGTGCCATTTTTTGTCCCAAAGGAATGGTTGTGCTTACGATGGTGATTTAATAGTCACAGTAGTAGACTGAAGCTAAATTTTGGTCAGTCTCTTGTCTGTTCTATTCTTAAGTCGTACTCTATATACCGCATAGCAACCTCAGGAATGGAATATGAACACTTATCAAGGATTTTCCTTGACCGAAGTACTGGTCGCTCTATTTTTACTTACTACAACTTCGCTTACGCTTTTGCAGCAGCAATGGCGTACCAATCAACTTTTTAATCAAGCGTCGCTGCGTTCGCTTGCTTTAACTCAACTTGATAATAATTCGGAAAGAATCATAGCAAGACAAGCTTTGGCAATGGTTAAAGAGCCGTTTCACTGGCAAACAACACAAACGAGTTCTACTGTTACGTTGCAGATCAGTTGGTCAGCGGCACTAACCGGATCAGATTGTTGTCATTTACAGCGTCAAATCGTACTGTCATGAAATGCGAACGAGGATTTGGCTTAACAGAAGTGATAATCACAGTATTTTTAGCTAGTCTGATTATCATTGTTTTGTTGCAACATTATTTAAATTGTAAACGATTTTATTTGGATGCAGAAATCACGCTTGAGCGCGAATTTGAATTACAATTGGTTAGCGATTTAATTCGCGATAGTGTAAGAAGGGCCGGATTTACTCCTTGTATTAATATCAATCATTTGCAAAGTATTGATAGACGTAGTAACAAACGCATTTACTTGCTATTGAAACAGATGTTGGTAAAACCATGCTTTGCATTTAATAGGATGAGTGAGTATTTGCCCCAGTT
>NZ_CALJ01000312.1 GCF_000308315.1 Legionella tunisiensis
CGCTAAATAACGGCGGCAAGCATCAGTAATACCCAGTACCCATCCCGCTGCAATAAATTACTGCCGGCATCGATTTCTCCTGGTTGGCTACATCCGCCAAAGGCACATGGTCAATGGACCATCGGTAGGGGGAATCTTGTTCTCGTTTAATAATGGGCATGATGGCGTTATGACCGCTTAAAGCTAATTCAACAGCTGCTTTACCTAGCGCATAAGCCTGCTCAAGATCGACTTGAGAAGCAATATGACGTGCTGCACGTTGCAGATAGTCAGCAACTGCCCAATGGTATTTATAACCGAGTTCAGCTTTTACCAATTGCGCAATCACTGGAGCAACACCACCCAACTGTGCATGGCCAAAGGCATCACGTAAACCGGCATCGCTTAAAAATTGTCCTTCCTCATTGCGAATGCCCTCGGAAACGACTACAACACAATAACCATATTTTTTACGCAGTCGTCCACTTTCTTTAAGAAAGTTTGCTGGATAAAAGGGACTTCAGGAAATAGAATGATATGAGGTGGTTCCTGAGTATTTTTGCCCGCTAAACCACTGGCAGCAGCGATCCATCCTGCATGACGACCCATCACTTCGAGAATGAAAACTTTAGTGGAAGACGCTGCCATTGAAGCGACATCAAAACCTGCTTCCATGGTTGAAATGGCCACATATTTTGCGACTGAACCAAAACCGGGACAGGTATCGGTGAAGGGTAAATCATTATCCACTGTTTTTGGAATACCGATACAAGTGATTGGATAGCCCATGCTGCTGCCTAATTTGGATATCTTATGCGCTGTATCCTGGGAGTCGCCACCGCCATTATAAAAGAAATAGCCAATATCGTGTGCTTTAAAGACATCAATCAGGCGTTCATATTCGGCACCATTATCTTTCAATTTATAACGGCATGAACCAAAAGCACCTGAGGGAGTATGCATCAGTTTTGCAATATCTTCAGAACTTTCTAAAGAGGTATCAAATCAATTGTTCATTGAGAGCGCCAATAATGCCATTTTGAGCAGCGAAGACTTTGGCTATTTTATCAGAATGAAGACGTGCTGTTTCAATAACGCCACAAGCTGAAGCGTTAATAACCGCTGTTACTCCACCTGACTGGGCATAGATTGCATTTTTAATCGACATAATTTCTCCGTGATAAACAGTCACTTAGAGGGACTGGCTTGATACAAATTGTCAAATTCATCAATAACTTCATCAATGCTTTGAATAAGTTCCGCAAAGGTCGGTTTTAACTCGTCTATTTTTTCACTTGCTTGGCTTGTTTTTCTAAACGAGTGACTTGTATTTGCAAGTGTGGAACACCGCAAAAGCAACAAGCTCCATGCAATTTATGGGCGGCATTTTCCAGGCCTTTCACATCTTTATCATGCATGAGTTGAATAAATTCCTGGCGATTTTTTCTTAATTCTTCAACAAAACGAGTAAGAAATTCCTCGGCTAAAGCTTTATTACCGGATACTTTTTGCACACACAGTTGCCAGTCTATCGCGGAAGGTTTTGCTTTTTTATAATTCGTAATAGATGGTTAAGTAATTGATTTTCGTCAATTGGTTTTTGCAGACAAAGATCAACGCCAGCCTTTTTTAATTTTTCGCTATGGAGTTCGGTACTATTTGCACTAATCACAATAATGGGCGTCTGTCTATTTAGCATGGATTTGTGACGGATGAGATGTGCTGCATCCAGCCCATTCAGTTTGGGCATTTGCAAATCAAGTAAGATCACATTGTATCGTTTACCTTGACAAGATTTAACAGCTTCTTCACCATTATCTACTGTTTCAATATTGCTATGCTCTCCTAAGAGTGAATTGAGCAACATGCGATTAACGGGATTATCTTCGGCGATTAAAATATCAGGACGTGCAAGGCGAAGTTGGGAACGTAATTGGTCTAATTCCTGATTGGCTGTTGAGCTTTGCGTAACTTGGTTAATAAGGGATTCAAGGATGTCATGCAATTTTTGAATACTAATGGGTTTGAATAAAAAGGCTTTCGCACCAAGTGCTTCAGGTTCATGAATGAGCCATTTAGAGACAAGAATACAGGCGATGGATTGTTTGCGTATTACCTGGGCAACTTGCTTTTCGCAACCCTCATTCACATTAATAAAAGCTAACGAACAATCATTGTGTTCAGCAAATGCTTTTTCAAGCTGATTAAATGCACTGATCCGAATACACTCAATCCCCCCAAGAACCTAAACCATTACACATTGCTTCTAAATATAAAGGATTGTCATCATAACAAAGTACTTTAAGGTAGCCAAAACGGTGGCTTTGATGTTTTTCAACTTCATAGGCAGCTAATTTTTCCAGCTTTACTCGCACAGAAAAAGTTGATCCTTTATTGGGTTCGCTGGTCAGTGAAATACGACCTTGCATGGCCTCGGCAAGTTTCTTGCAGATCACCAATCCCAAGCCAGAACCACCAAAACGACGGGTAATAGTTGTATCTGCCTGGTTAAAGGCATGGAACAATTTACTTTGATCGTCAGCGGAAATACCAATGCCCGTATCCGTGACTGATAAGCATAAGGTATAATCTTTATCATTTTCCTGCTCAATACAGGTACGAATAAGAACATAACCATGATCAGTGAATTTTACTGCGTTACTGATTAGGTTGCTAATAATTTGCTTCAGGCGTAAAGGATCGCCGAGAACCGTTTTGGGAACATTAATTTCAGTTGCGGGAATGAGATCGATTCCTTTCTTATGCGCATTAGGGGCAGTTAATGCCAATACTTCATCAATGCAAGCGCGGATATCGAGCGGGATGCAATCTAAATGCAATTTGCCCGCATCCATTTTTGAATAATCCAGAATGTCATTGATAATGGCTAATAAATCTTGTGCTGAAGACTTAATTGTTTTGACATAATCTAATTGCAAGCTGTCTAACTTGCTTTCCAATAACACATTGGTAAAACCAATGACGCCATTCATTGGTGTGCGAATTTCGTGACTCATATTGGCAATAAATTCAGATTGTTGTCGACTTTTCTCTTCGAATTTCTTTTTCTCTAGCGATGATTGAATATTTTTTTCTTCGAGCAATTCCAGGCTTTGTTGTAAATCTGCAGTGGCTGTCTCAATATGGTGATTAAGTTCGTGTAACGTTATTTAAATACTTGTTTTTGTAGATTGAGCCTGAGACTGACCAAGGCACACGAGGGGATAACTTGATACTTTGATCTGAGTTTCAAATTCATTACTGAGGATTTGTTTCATGCTGCGGCGTAAACGGGAAATCGGAAGATAAATTCGTTTTGATAGAAAATAATGAATCGTCAAGCTAATCAATAAACCCAGCAAAGTAATAAAAATAGTGATGATATACATCTGATAACGTTTAATCAGCACTGATTGAGTATCAATGTCGATGGACAACCATCCTAAAATATCGTCCGCTTGCGGGGCGATGG
The DNA here is from genome assembly GCF_000308315.1 of Legionella tunisiensis. Taxonomy (GTDB): domain Bacteria; phylum Pseudomonadota; class Gammaproteobacteria; order Legionellales; family Legionellaceae; genus Tatlockia; species Tatlockia tunisiensis. The sequence continues at coordinate 3,452 of NZ_CALJ01000312.1, forward strand.
GGTTGCTGAACATTTTAAAGGGAATAGTTGAGTAGAGATTAAATTTAGGAATAGTCACAGGCGCTAAAAAATTAATAAGATAGGGTTTTATTTGTTTTCTTTCGATATAGTCACCAGTAAATTCCGGTGGCTTAAACGGTTTGTGAATAGAATGTTTGCCCCCTCGATAGGCCAGTAATTGGCCATGGGCACCGTAAAAAGCCAATGCTTTAATTTCGGGATTTACTGTGGAGGCATTAATTAAGCCCTGCAAGGTTCTATTATCATTGCGCATCATGGCAAATTGAGCAGCTGGTAAAAGTTGGCGGATATAAGCTTCGCCAAGCCGCGACATATGTAACTCTAAATCTTTGTTAAATTGGCCGTTGTAAAACACTGCAAACAGAAGGGCGACCAAAAGGATGGGTATCAGGGTAGTAATTCGCAATTGGTATTTTATACCGAGTCTTTTCATGCAGAGTACCTGTTGTGAATCAAATGATAGACGTTGGGCACAGTGATTTTCCTGTAAAAGGCAAAGACATAGAGCGCATTTGTTTGTTTTGCGTTACTGGTAAAGTCGGCTATTATAGCGCGATTGTTTAATTGCTTACAACGGAGCATCTGGATGGTAGTAAGAACCCGCTTTGCCCCAAGCCCTACCGGTTTTTTACATGTAGGTGGTGTACGTACCGCTTTGTTTTCCTGGTTATACGCCAGGCGTCATCAGGGTGAATTTATACTGCGTATCGAAGACACCGATCAAGAACGTTCAACGCAGGAGTCAGTGCAAGCAATCCTGGATGGCATGGCATGGTTAGGTTTGGATTATAACGAGGGTCCCTTTTACCAAACGAAACGGTATGCTCGTTACCAAGAAATAGCACAACAGTTATTGAAGGAAGATAAGGCCTACTGCTGTGTTTGTAGCAAAGAGCGCTTGGAAACGTTACGAGAAACGCAACTCGCTAACAAAGAAAAACCACGCTATGACGGCCATTGCCGTGATAAAAATTTACCTGCTACTGGAAGCTATGTATTACGCTTTAAGAATCCCCAAACTGGCGTTGTCTCTTTTACTGATCAAGTTTATGGTGATATTCATGTTGATAATAATGAATTGGATGATTTGATTCTGGTACGTTCCGACGGTAATCCTACCTACAATTTTGCTGTAGTAATTGATGATTGGGATATGCAAATTACTCATGTGATTCGTGGTGATGATCATATCAACAATACGCCGCGACAAATTAATCTATTTAAGGCTTTAAATGCACCAGTACCCGTCTTTGCTCATTTACCAATGATTCTTGGTGACGATGGCAAGCGTTTATCAAAACGTCATGGCGCGGTAAGTGTTTTGCAATTTAAAGAATTAGGTATTTTACCTCACGCGTTATTAAATTATTTGGTCCGATTGGGGTGGTCATATGGTGATCAGGAAATTTTTAGTGTCGCAGAAATGATTGCCAGCTTTGATTTAAAAAACGTTAGCCGTGGTGTATCCAGTTTTAATTACGATAAACTTTATTGGTTAAATCAACATTATCAAAAAATGATCCAGCAGAAACGGTTGCTGAGGCTTTGCGTTGGCATTTTATTCAGCAAGGTATGGATTTAAATCAGGGGCCGAATTTGGTTGATTTAGTCTCTATTCAAGCTGAACGTTGCAAAACTTTGGTAGAAATCTGTGAGAAGAGCCATTATTTTTATCAAGATAGTATTGATTATGATGAGGAAGCAGTAAAGAAGCATCTTCGTCCAGTAGTTTTGGCTCCGCTTGAAGAGCTCTATTTGCGTTTACAGGCGTTAAAGGATTGGGAGAAAGATGCTTTACAAACCTGTATCAATGACGTGAGCGCTGAATTTGATATTAACTTAGGGAAGATAGCCCAGCCTTTGCGTGTTGCAGTCACTGGCAGCAGCATGTCACCGGCAATTGATATGACGCTTAGCTTGTTGGGTAGACAACGCACGTTAACGCGCTTGGAGCAAGCATTGCAGCGTATTCGCGTGCGCGCTGCTAGTGCAGAATAGCAATATTATCGTAATTTAAGGAGTGAGGGAGTCTTTACTGGCTTCCTCATTTAGATCAATTACTTGATTTGATGGTATTCGCGGTGTGCGAAAGTAGGCAATGGCCCACGCTAAAGGTCTTGGTAGACAATAGGCACCCGCACACAATCCAACAAAGAATGAAGCAGGGACAGAGCAAATAAATGCCAATTTAGTTTGGCTAGAAATATCCTCATCGTCTTGCAGAATAAAATAGATCCCGATATGTAATCCTGTTAAGCCAAGTCCGAGCGCCCAACTTGGTAATTTGCTGAACCATCCTTGTTGTCTCAGCTCAGAACTGAGCTCGTCTATTTTTTCTTGTCGTTCCTCGAGTTGGAGAAAATAACGTTTTTCACGCTCTGCGATCAATTGGTTGATTATTGGTTGAATATGCTGTGTTACGATTTCAGGATCCAACTCGTTATTACGTAAGTTAAAGAACAGATGGCGTGATTTAACTGCTTTTCCTGCTAATATTTTTAAGCTAGGCACTTGAAACTCTGTAGTCATTTTGGGAGCGAGGCTCGGAGAAGGGGAATCATTGAGGGATGATGTTGATTCAGGCATCGTATCTCCTTGGAGTAGTTAGGCAAACAATTATTCTCTCGTGGTATCTGTCTATTTTTCAAGGCATCGAGTAACTAATTTCAATTCACCAAGATGTTCTGCTTCAATAATTCTAGCTATACTTCACTACAACGACCTTCTTTTGAGCACTGCTATGGTCCAAGATTTAAATGAAGAAATTCATCAATTTAATCAACAAGCATTGAAACAAGAGTTAACTGCAGCACTGATTATTCATAATCAATTCGTTGCCATTACCGAGGATATAGGCGGGAATTATCATTCTGATCAGACACAAGAATTGCAAAAAAGAATCCTCGATATTGCTGGGCAAAGCATTAAAAGCCTATTGCATACTGATTCCAAAGAAGTGTTTATCATGCACCAGGACAGATTAATCCACTTGTTGACAAACATAAAAGAGAAATTGGCTCTGGAGGGTGATTTTGACCAGGCGTTGGAAGATTACCGTTTCTTCCATCATATCCATCGGGTTCTGCGTAATGCCACGCTAAAAACTAGCAAAGACCTATTAGATAATTTGCCACTTTGGTTTAAAAAGCATCCCTATTACAAAAATTGGCAGGAGAAATTAGTAGGGTTGGCAGCACAGGAGAAAGCTAGCGCTTTTGAAGCCTATAAAAAAGGACTGATTGAGGAGTTACTCATTAAAGAGTCTTATCAAGATTTAGCGAACCTCGCTTCTTTGGCATTAATTGAAAAAATATGCGTTTGCTGGCTGATCTGCGATTGTCTTATTTGGAGGAAGCAAACAATCGAAAAAAATTTTTACCGATCTGGGATGGATGGGATTAGGTGTTTTATTGGTTGCTGTTGCAACAATTTTAGGTCTCGCTTTCCCCCTATTAATAATACCTGGCTTTGTAGTAGGCACGGCTGTTCTGGGTTATGGAGTGATAGATTTTGCCAAGGAGAGTACCAATCTTTATTCTGAAATTTACAATAAACAACTAGGTGATCGTGAGATATCAGCAGAGACTCTAGTTGAATTAAAGCGTCTAGAGAAACAGATTGATGGATTTGAGGCTGAGCAGTTTATTGCAAATCAGGAATTATTGGCCGAGCAATGGTCAACAGAAAAGAAATGGATGAAAGGAGCTGGTTACGCTGCTTCTTTTGCCGGTTTTGCTCTTGCCTTTGCTGGATTAGCTTTTCTTATTCCCGGAATAGGGGTTCCAGTGGCAGCCATCTTAATTGTAACCGTGTTGGCCGCGGTTATTACTGCAGCAACTGCTTTACTTATCGGAGTGAAAATTATGCGGGAGCGGCAGGAACTGCAAAAACGGCAGGAAGAGGTTGATAAACAAATCGAGAATGATGACCGATTACTCGCGGAGGTGGACTTGGAGATGTTGAAACCTTCCGAGTCGTTGCGTAACAGTTTTACTGTTGTATTCGAGAAAGAACAAGAAGCGAATGAGCAAGAAGTCAAAAAACTGGCGCTGACACCTAAACAACGAAGAGAGGCCTTTTTTCATGAAAAAGAGGATGAGGGCGAAGGTAGAAATGAGACAGATGATGAGCAACAGGAACAGATAGGAAAAGGCGATTCTGGTGAAGAGGATGAGGCTAAATCGCCAGGTAAAAATTAAAGGTGATAATCCCTTAAATCAACTGAAAAATAACCATGAGTTTTTATTTAAAAAGACTTGGTTTTTAGTATAAAAATCCAATAAAAATAATTGATTTTTTCTTTGTCTTTATAGACCGAAATTCCTGTGGTTAATCCTTTATAAGAGCATGGCAATTTTATATTTTTGACTTCCACAGGGGCAAGGTTCATTGCGAGATATTTTTGTTTTAAGATGGATTTCCCGTTTTAGGTGGTAGGCCATCGGTATAAAACCAAACGCCATTATGGCGTTGAAATTGACTTAGCTCATGAATGGTTTTAATAGTATTTTTTCCATATAGCTGGCAATAAACTCTACAAAACCTATGTTTTCGTCATTAGGATCTTGATAACTGGTGATAACTTGCAAACCCAACCATTTTACCTGTTTTGCCCATAGGGTTGTGTCACTGTCATTAAAACCTGCTAGGGGGTTACCAAGCATCGTTTTCCTTATGTAGTCAATTTTGGCTTGACTGTATGCTGTGTAACGAGAACGCATTAATGCTTCAGGTGTTTTAGCGGTTTCCTGCTTCTCTATATAGGAACCGCAACATGCTAAGTAATCAGTTGGTAAACCGCAGGGACATTGATTCATCTCGTTAACTCCAGTGCTTATTGATCAGGACTTACGCAAAACCCGCTCTCTTCGTTAAAAGTAAATTTTGCCTCGACCTCGAAGTTTTTCATAGGTCTTGTTGAGTCTGTTCACAGTGAATTATATCGTGAGTATAATCGTCGTCACCAAGTTATTATCTATTCAAATATAATTCTGTCGGGATTTAAGTGTATCGATTACTGTTGAGTGTGTAACACTCAGGATGAATGCTATTGACAGGTTACTGCTGAATGGATTGTTAGTAGCGGTTTACTAAAGGAATAAAATAAACATGATTACCTTATACCAATTTCCTGGAATTTGGGGTTTGCCTAATGCAAGTCCTTTTTGTTTGAAAATTGAAACTTATTTGCGTATGGCAGAAATTCCTTATGAAATTAGATTTCTCAGGGATCCACGAAAAAGTCCGAAGGGAAAATTACCTTTTATTAAAATTGACGACAAATTAATTCCGGATAGTGAAATAATTATTGATTATCTTAAGGGAAAATTTGGCGATGTATTGGATAAAAATTTAAATACGGAACAAAAGGCGTTATCAGCTCTGCTGGATGATGTATTTTCTGAGCGGTTATATTGGATCATGCTTTATATGCGTTGGCAAGTTGATGCAGTATGGCCCCCATTTGCGAGATACTTTTTTTGGGGAATTACCGTTTTTAAAAATTATTTTTGCCGAAAATTATACGAAAAGAGATGCAGAAAGCTTTATATTTTCAAGGTACTGGTCGACACAGTTATGATGAAGTATTACAAATGGGATATAAAACATTGGATGCACTAGCAACTGTTCTCGGTGAAAAGAAATATTTTCATGGTACGGAACTCACGGGTATTGATGCGACAGCATTTGGTTTTTAGCGAATATTGTTTGGTTTCCTTATGATTGTAATTTAAAAACACATGCACATAAACATAAAAATATCCTCTTTTTTTGCGATAGAATGTGGTCTACTTTTTATCCTGAAATATCTAAACCCTTTGTAACCACTAATTAGTAGTATGAAAATTAATTAGCAATTCTTCCCTAATTGAGAGCCAGTGTTGCTTGATGCTGTTAACAGCATCAAGTATCTTACCCAACCTAATTGAGATTCTTTTTTATAATTTATAATGAGGATTGAGTTAATAATATGCGCTGTGTCAATTTATTTGCTTTTATGAAATAAACCCAGATCGGAAGCAGGATAAACCTGGCTTTGCAAGCATAATTTTATTTGTTAATATCTACTCCGTTTAATAACATTTGGGGTGATAAAATGCCAATTATCAATGGTACTCGCGTGCAAAAGAAAGAAAAAATCAAAGCTGAAATCAGCAGTGAAACTTTTGAGATGATCAATGCATATTGTGCTTGGGCCAATATTGATGATATCAGTTTTTTATTGAAGAAGCGGCTAGTTTTGTTTTTGCAAAAGATCGTGACTGGAAACAGCACAGAAAATCAGCTAAAAAGCGTGCTGAAGCTGCCCAGGCTTAATTTATTGTGAGTGAGGGTGTCAGTTTTATGACGCCTTCACTAAGTGGTATTTGTCGTCTGTTGTCTGTAAGTCATTCACTGAAGTAATACAAGTTTGTTTAAACAGAGTACTAAGTTTCATTCAGTCAGTATCAATGTAATTGGCTCAGAATAGCGCTCCCGTTTCAGATGGTACGATTTACATCAATTTATTAAAAATTGCTTGACAGCTTTAAGGTGCCTCATTAAACTGCGATTCTTATTTTGGGGCTATAGCTCAGCTGGGAGAGCGCTTGCATGGCATGCAAGAGGTCGGCGGTTCGATCCCGCCTAGCTCCACCATCATCAACGTTGGTTGATGGTGAGACATGTTCCCAAGGTCCCCATCGTCTAGAGGCCTAGGACACTGCCCTTTCACGGCGGTAACAGGGGTTCGAATCCCCTTGGGGACGCCATTTTCGGCTTGAGTGGCATAGTTAAAGTGTGTTAAGTTCCGGGTCCCCATCGTCTAGAGGCCTAGGACACTGCCCTTTCACGGCGGTAACAGGGGTTCGAATCCCCTTGGGGACGCCATTCTGGCTAGTCGATTTTTGAATTTAGATTCCATTTTTTTCTTAGAGTCAGTGTCTATCATATGCTCTGCCGTTATGCTGTAAAATGTAAACGGAGAACTCGCAAAAGCTAGCTAATTCAGCTATATACTATAAACAGGAATGATTCTGCACAAGGTTTCTGCCATGGACATGAGAAAACACGTTTTATCACTTTCCCTGCTTAGTCTGTTATCTACTCCAATTTTCGCTGATACTCAGGAAGGGGAAGCAGCGTTTAATCAGCAACACTATGAGAAAGCATTTCTTCTTCTCTCTGATGAAGCCGCAAAAGGGGATGCTAAAGCCCAATATTTGCTAGGTAAAATGTATTACAACGGTCAGGGCGTTGCTTTTAATGCTGAAAAAGCTGAGCAATTATTACTTTCCTCTGCAAATCAGGGTAATGTTGACGCTCAAGTTTTATTAGCTGGTTTTTATTGGCATCAGAATACACCTGAAGGGTTTCGCAAGTCGCTTAGCTGGTATCAAAAAGCGGCTGATCAAAATAATGCAGATGCCCAATATGCTTTAGGATATATGTATCAATATGCGAATGGTGTGCCGCAAAATGATGAGCTGGCGATGTCATGGTATAAAAAATCAGCTGTACAAGGGAATTCCGATGCAGCCTTAGCGGTAGGTTTTATGTATGATTCTGGTGCTGGGGTAGAAAAAGATTTCGTTGAAGCAGCGAAATGGTATGAAAAATCTGCTGACCTAGGTAATACCAGTGCACTATATAACCTTGGTTTATTATATAAGTTTGGTGATGGTGTCCCAAAGGATGAGAATAAGGCATTTCAATATTTTCAAAAAGCTGCCGATCAGGGGCATGCGAAATCGCAATTGGAAGTAGGGTATTTCTATGATACTGGTAAAGGGGGTCAAACAGCTGATTTGCAAAAGGCGGCGTTGTGGTACCAAAAAAGTGCTGATCAGGGTAATCCCAATGCTCAGTTTAATATAGGTGACATGTATTTATATGGTGATGGAGTCACTAAGAATATTGAGCAGGCAGTTTCATGGATACGTAAATCTGCAGAGCAAGGTTTTGGAAAAGCACAATATAAGTTAGGCGTTTTTTACCGTGACGGAATTGGTGTTACAGCTGATCCAGTTGAAGCCTATGCATGGTTTACTGCTGCTGTGGGAAATGGTTTTAATGATGCTCAAAAAATCAAGATGAGCTTGAGAAAACATTAAGCGATGACCAATTAAAGCAAGCCAAGGAGTTAGGAAAAAGTACATAGAACGATATCAAAAGAAATCCCAGTAAGCGACCAATAGCGTGTATTTTAAGTGAGAAAATTATGAAAGAAAAGCACTACGCCTATAAAATAACTAGTCAATCTTCTGGGTTGCTTTGCACACATTCGGAAATTGAAGAAGAAAAGATGCTTGATTTATTGCAAGAGATTCAGCGGAGTGATTCTGAGGGTATTTATTGGATCTTTAAACAATTGGGGGATCAACCTAAGGAACAGCTTTGTATTATTGATTGTCGACACCAGCGAATTTATTATCATTATTCTGGCGATGTGGAAGAGTTGGCGAGTACAATTAAAAAATTGAGTAAGTAACATTCATTTAGCGTTACAAAATGAATGTTACTCTATAAGACATTTTACAGTCGCTCAAAAATAGTGCGGGTATTGAAGCCAAATAATCGCTCATGCATACGATAAGCATATTCGTCTGTCATATTAGCAATATAATCACAAACTACTCTAAAGGCAGCCATTTCATCAATTGCTTGATGAAATAATGCACGATTTTTATTATCAAGCAAACTGGCAGGATTAGAACTAATGGCTTCAAATAATCGTAGCACGACAGTTTGACCACCGTATTCAAAGGTACGGGCTTCCTGAGAGTCAATAACATGAAGATAAATACACCCCATCAGGTAGTTGAGTAAGGCGGCAGCTTGAGGTAATAAACAAATATTATACTTTAGCAAATTATTTTCAAAACTCTCATTAGTTATGGTGATTTGTGTTGCGGTGATAAAATAATTGACCATTTCACCGATGGCTTGTTTCCTTTGATCAAGTTCCTGGCTAAATAAAAAATCAAGTAATTGTTCAGAGTTTGGACTAAGTTGGGTTGTCGCGAGAAGTTGACGGAAATCGGTATTGTCCAACTGCTCTCGGTTTATCAAACGCAAATGAATGGCGTCTTCCAGATCATGCACACCATAAGCAATGTCATCAGCAATGTCCATAATAGAACAGTCGAAACTATGATAAGCAGCTTTCCCATGCTGTTGTGCCTGGGGAGTCTTTTGCAAAGATTGAAAGAGGACTTTATCATTTTCGCTGAAGGGCGATAGCAGCCAATCAATTTCAGGCTGCTCACAATCAAAGTAAGCTTTCGGTGGTAACCAATCATTAATGCGAATGGTTTTATGGAGTGATTCGACTACGTTAGGTAGCTCCGTTGCGACTACTTTTAAGCGATTAACCGGGTATTTGAGTATACCAAGCAAAGCTCGGCGAGTTAAATCAAGCCCATAGATGCCATAGCTGTTTTCTACTTTGGTTAATAAACGTAGGGTCTGCCCATTACCTTCAAATCCCCCGTGCATACGCATCATATAATTTAAAGCCACCTCTCCACCATGGCCGAACGGCGGATGACCAATGTCATGCAGTAAACAAATGACTGAAATCAAATCATCATTAGGAAGTAAACCTGGCAATATCGATTGTTGGTGATTAGTAGATAGATTACGTACGATACTGCGGCCTATAGAGGCTACTTCGAGAGAGTGTGTTAAACGCGTACGATGAAAGTCACCCTCATCAGTACCTAAAATTTGCGTTTTTCGTTGCAAACGGCGAAAGGCAGGGCAATGAATCACCCTCGTACGGTCCCTTTCGTAAGGATCCCGGTGATCCTGGTTACCACGTTGATGAGTTTGTCCTGAACGCCTGTGAGTCCACATATTGCTATATCAAATTACCAAAAATACTAAACTCCATACTGTATGCGATAGCATCAATTGAAACAACACAAGAGGCTAAAGTTTTTTAAATTCGGCAGATAACAAGAGTAAAACCTACATACCGTAGTAGAGTTTATTTTAGCTTAGACGAGGAAATAATGCTTCGAGTAGTGCAGAAGCACATTTTAACGAAATGTAACTGGAATAAAACGACTGTGGAAGGTGGGCCAAAGGGAAATGAAGCTTACTTATCCCATAACAATAAGCCTTATTTTGCTATGAAGACGCTTGCAGAATAAGTGATAAAGGGAGAGGTGCTATGAATAAGAAATTGCGTTCGTTGACTCTGGGTCTTTGTGTTACTACATTAACCGCTTGTGCCAACTACCAACAAAGTAGTTATTACACCACTTACCAACCGTATGTTTATACTGATACTTATTATCGTCAAGGTTACAATGGGGGAGTGGATTATAGTTATCAATCGCCAACTGGAGGGCAGGTGACTGTGCCTGACTCCTATTATGTAGGAGCTTATCATTCACCAACTTCTCATAAAGACATGGATAGAAATTGGGTAAATAACCAAAATCCCCGGGGATATACCATTGAGGTCGCTGAAGGTGAACGGGCTGCTCAGGTAGCTGGTAAGCTCTATAAATTACCCAAGAATGATCGAATGGCACAAATTAAATACAATAAAAATGGCAAAACTTACTACAAAGGAGTATACGGTAGTTACAATAGTTATGAGGATGCACAAAAAGCATTAAGTAATTTACCAGAAGACATGAAGCAAGGTGCTGGTATTCAGAGTTGGAGTAAAGTTCAGGCTAATGAAGATTATTAGAGGCTGCAGACCTTTCTACTCTTGGCACTGATGGTTTGATTTTCTGTACTTTGCTGCAATGCCCAAAAAATCAAGCCATAAACGTTCAAGCTAGCGAAATGTTAACTCTTTTATAAACAAGGGCGGGTGGTTTATTTTGCAGTGATAACAATCTGTAATTTGACTACACCAGCCGTAGGGGTTCGTTCTGCACTAAATTGTTTAAGTACGATGGCATAATTATTATTGAGAGTCCACAACCAGGATAAAAAGTGGTTAAAAGGGACTAGTTCATACGATAATTGAATGTCTCCTGCACCAGTTTGTTGTAGCTGATAGGGAAAAACCGTAAGGAGCCTGTGCCCAATTGATTGCCAATTAGAGTTAATAATTTGGCATTGTTAATAGACTGCTGTATTTTTTGCTTTTTAGGTTGTTGATGAACTTGTTGCATCCAAGTCAGTGTCTGTTGTTTTTCAGATAATTGTGCAGCTTTGTTACTAACAGCAGTCGTTAAGGGTGAATAAAGCAAAAGATAAAACAAATAAAACAAGACAAATAGGGAACCAATACCAACTATCCA
>NZ_CALJ01000311.1:0-8870 GCF_000308315.1 Legionella tunisiensis
CGGAAAGTCCTGCCAGTCGCGTCGTTTTCCCTTGATAAAACAATTGCTTGTTGGCTCATTTTCAACGATTTTTCTGGCTACCTCCAGGATTAATTTCTTATCGGATTGGTTATAATGCCTCTCGATAAAGCAGCGAAGGCCTTCCCAGAGAATACGTCGATTAATGCGGATGAAAAAACTCATGATATCAAGTTTTAGCACGTAGCAGTCTCTTTGGTAATTTAAGGAGCATTTGCGGATAAATTGTGCGGCACGTGCAATCCCCAGATGCGCGCCTCGTCCTTTGCGGCTCGCATAGCTGTCATAAATAAAGGTTTTCTCAAACAGCGGATTCAATTGATTAATTAACCAGTGATGCACCACCCGGTCACGAAAGTCTGCTGCAAAGATTTCGCGTTTCACCGGTTTATCAATCACAAAAGCAATGGAGCGTCCAGGATGCCAGGTGCTGGAATTGAGCTCATCTCGCAAAGCAATGAGATTGCTTTCATAATCCGTTTCAAAGCGGAGTGCATTCATGGTATTACGCTTATTCTTGCGGCAATCAAAATAGGCCTGGAACAAGGATTCCAGGTTTGCACCTTGCTCCCTATGGTTATGCTCTTTTTCTCCCATAGCTTATCCCAATAAAGTGGTGTGGGCCTGTTAATGCCCACACCGATTGTGACTTTGCTTTGTTTAAAACCCCGAACGCACCTAACCCGAAGATTGTTGTTCTTATTGTCGTCGTTCTGGTTGCCATTGTTGAAGTTCTGGTTCCAGGCGTTGTTCGTAGGGTTGCCGGAAAACTCGGTAGAACTCCAGTAGTTGTCATTGGCAAAACCGCCCTAAACAATGAATAAAGGCGTTTTGGTCCGCACAAGGGGCCTTGTGCAAACGCGAATCAACTGCCGAGGCAGTCCCTTTATCGCTTTTAAACAAAAGCATGCTCGCTCATGAATGCCATAACATTCATGATTCCGGCTTATCGACTGGCATTACGCCAGCCGGTCACCTGTTTGCCTATGCGTACCAAGAGTTCACTTAACAGAGCTTGCCTTTTAAGTGATATCAGCTTCATCTCGACACACAGGCGAATTTCCAGTTTCAATAACTCCAGCTCATCTAAAAATAACTCCAAATGCTCTACTCTGTTTTGATGCTTGTTGGCCCGGTAAATACAACGAAGCAAATGAAGGGCATCACGCTTCATATCCTGGCCCAGGGTGTATTTATATTCCCTTGGAAAATCGCGGGTTACCTCAAACACTCTCAAAACCAACTGATAACTGTCCTTATAAACCGGTAACTCCGTATAGAAAGCCATTAATAACAATCCAAATCATTCGTCTTTAAATAAATCATGAGGCAGCCTAGCTGCCTCAAAAGAAAAGGGATAAAGGGTTTAAGGGTTAAAAGCCCGAACGCACCTAACCCGAAGACTGAAGCCCTTATCGTCGCCGAGCTGGCTGCCATTGAAGAAGTACTGGAGCCAGGCGGCGAACGTAGGGTCGCCGGAAAACTCGGTAGAACTCCAGTAGCCGGCACTGGCAAAACCGCCAATGGCCGCCCTATTGGTAAATAAGCAGTTGAGTTGACCTGCGGGTGTCAAATTATTTCCGGCTGGCAAAAACCAATCGTCATAGCAGGTGTTTCCTGCCTGACAGGGAGTGTTCCCTTGGGAGTCCACCTCAAAGTCATTACACAATTGTGCTGCATAAGGTGTGCCGCCATTACTGCCTAATGCAGTAACAATGGCTGTGGTATTACTGGCTCCATCGGTATCACTTTGCGCCCCAGCCCCAATCGCTGTGCCGAATCCTCCCCATTCAATAGCTGTGCTGTTATCCGCAGTGGCGGCAATCAGATTATTGCCTGTGTTCAAGCAAGCAGTCGTTCCGCCAAAAGCCGGTTGTCCTACTGCGGTGGCCACGTAAGTATAGCCATTAGCTAGTGTGGCGCCACCTGCCGGCGTATTAATGACGACATCGACAGCTCCTGCGGTATGAGCAGGCGTGACGCCAGTCACCGTTGTAGAGTTGACGACAGTAACACTGGTGGCCGCTATTCCGTCAAAAGTAACGCTTGTTGCCCCCGTTAACCCGGTACCCGTTAAGGTAAAACCGGTTCCCCCTGATGCCGTTCCTGAGGTTGGGTTGATGGCGGTCAGCGTACTGCCTGATTGAATGGCAATGGCTGCCGTCAGCGCATTGGTATTGGTGCCTTGGATGGTGAAATTCGTTTGCGGCACCACCGTATTTCCTGGTGTGTAAGTCAGTGTGCAACTGCCTCCTGGTGGCACATTGGCGCAGGTATTGCCTGTTTCGGTGACATTGCCATCCAGTGCCGTCCCTGTGAAATTTGATGTGATGTTGGTGGCCACCACCTCAAGGGTCGTGTTGGTAATCGTGAGCTGCCCCGTTGGGCCATTAGCCGTTAGTGTTAAAGGAGACCCTGTGACGGTAATCACCGCATCCGTTATCGGTGGCGCCTGCGTAATGCGCAGAATATTGGCGCTACTGGGGCGATAGCACTGGTTAGTTGAACCTTGTTGGCAAACTACGGGACCATCCATAACCGGACTGTTTAACTGACTGCCGTTTATCTGTAAAGACAGAATGCAGGAATTCTTGCCTCTGAGAACAAAAGGATTTCCGCAAATATTGAGTCCCGTGGTGATTTGCGTAATGCCACGAATGGGCTGCATGGTTAAGGTGTGTGGCTTGCTGGATTGATTGGTGACTCGGTATTGCACCAAAGCTGTACCATTGGCAGGCACTGCCATCGTGGTAGCCGTCAGTGGCTCAAAGGTCCACAATGGAGTCCCTGCAAAAACGGTTGTCATCATGAACACTGAGCACAAGAAAGCCAGTGTTCTATTCAAAAAAATGTTGTTGCTGTATCGAAGCATGGCCTTTGTCCTTATGCGATGTAAGTCAGATTAAACAAAACCCCATTGGTGTCAAGGTGATTAAGGGCTAATCCTGAATTCATGGCCTGCCCAAAAGCACGACCCAGTTCACTTTTAGGGGTTTAGGTCAGCAAATTACCATTTTATGCTGTCTTGCTCTAACCCAATGAATTTACAAAATTTTTCAAAAACATGAAAAAGTGAATTTTAGCCTAAAATAGCTTGTTTTTAGCCCCCAAATTATTCGCATAAGTAGACATATACGAATAAACCAGCACCTTTTTCTTGTATTATGCGAAACAAACAGGTGGCCTAACCCTAGGGTTAATTATTCACATAATACATGCGAATACACTAAAATAATCCACTCAGGATCTCCACTCATCCGTATTTGTTTTTCACTGTAATTATTCGCATAATATGCCACAGCATAAAATGGTAATTTGCTGACCTAAACCCCTTTTACCCCAGTCGGCAAACTCATAACCAACCCCAACCTGCCAATGCTCACTGATGGATTTCTGCACCCCAGCACCCAGCGTGTAGGTGAACGCGGTTTTTGTGTGGTCTGTAAAGTTGGAATTGGGTAAGGCTTCAAAAATCAAAGGCGTATTCGTAAAATCATGAGCGCGGTTAAACCCCACCCCAAGACTTGCGCTCACCCAGGGCATGAGCCAATAACCCTTATCAAGCAACAGCTTGCCTTTTACTGCTACGCGAGTGTTGCGCACTTTGTATTGGTAGCTGTAATTATCAAATTGAGGGTCGGCATCATCCCATATCACGCCCTGAAGTTTGGCATTACCAGTCGTGGCGGCTGCCAATCCCAGTTGCCCCAGCCATTGAGAAGCCAATGCTTTTTGTATGCCAACAAACAGCTCCCCAGAAGCCAGAGCATTAGTGGAAATTCTCGCCGCATAAGTCTTTTCAATTTCTGGCGCCAAATAAAAAGTCTGTGTCTCACCACCCCTGGCCCAAATGGGACCCGCGGCTATCGAACCAACCCAGGTCCAGTCTTTAGAGAGAATAACAGGCCCCATAGTGCCTGCAAAGGCTGTACTTCCCAACACACCGGCAGCAGTGATAGAAAGAAATAAACGATACTTCATAAGTGCTCCTTGCAAAGTAAAAACGAGTCATTAAGTGAAAATAGTAAGCAGTCAGCGGCAATCGATTGGCATAATATGGGAGTGAATGCACGAACGCGTAGCATGGGATAAAAACCGAGCAAAGAGATGAGACAAGTCCCTGGGTAAAGGAAAGAAACACCATAAAATGTAAGGGGAATAGACAATGGAAAATCTAGTGCTGATTGCTGATTGCTGATTGCTGGCAATGGCCCAGTCATTGGACGTTATGAGCAAGTCTTGTTTGATATCTAGTAAATAGTTCATTCCCTGTACCAGCATCCTAATATGTTATTTTAATATTGAAAAACTATTCCAAATTATGATACTTTGTTAATGATTGAAAATCAAAAAATTCATTCGATTTTTATCCATCAAACGCACCCCAAACATTTCGCGACAGAGACTAAGACGTCGGTGTCGCGAAATGTTTTGTTCACCAAAATAATCGATAAGTCTTAATTTAACGCATTAACGCCTTGCTAAAATCAGAGTGAACCCATCCATCTCAATCACGTCAATTGTATGCTCATTTTTTCGATAATATTTGCATTATTTGCTGTAATATTATTCACTACATCAACTTTTGGACGTGCCTCGCCTGCAAGACAACGAGTAAGCTGCCTTAAATTGAATCCAAATACAGTAGCGTAACCAGCGCTTTTGGTGGTTTTATCAGATTGCATACGGCTTCTACCCAATTGACCGCCATGTTTCGTGTGGCTAATCAAAGGCTCGATGCCAGCACGTCGATGATGTTGGCTCATTTGAATAACTTTACAAGCGATTTCTAAGACCAATGCCTTGTCGGCTTGGTTATAATGCGTCTCGATGAAGCAGCGAAGTCTTTCCCAGAGAATACGTCGATTAATGCGGATGAAAAAACTCATGATATCGAGTTTTAGCACATGGCAGTCTCTTTGGTAATTTAAGGCGCATTTGCGGATAAATTGCGCCGCACGCGCAATGCCCATATGTGCGCCACGCCCTTTGCGGCTGGCATAGCTGTCGAAAATAAAGGCTTTCTCAAACAAGGGATTCAGTAGAACGCGGACGAAAACCCGCCAAAGTTACAGGGAATTGCCAAGTTGGAACACAATGTGCTATGGACTGTAGACAGCTTATTGCTTGCAGGAAGATCAAATATGAAAAAATTTCATTTTTTCTTGTTAATTTTTTATTATTACAACGAACCTATTTAATTCAGAAAGAAATAAAATTGTGCGCGCTTTAAATATGGGTACTGTTTAAGAAAATGATACTATCAAAATCGTATTTGCAGTGGGCTTCTTGAAAAAATTATTATGTATTTAAAGAATATCTAATTAAGCAGGGGAAATTCTCCTAATCTATAGGTTGTAATTTCCTTTAGTAAATGGGTAATAAAGAAATTATCAGATTAAATTAAAATAACTCTTTTTTATTGGAGACTTTAATGCCTAATAATGCTGATTCGAACTACTTGGAAATTTTGGTTGATACTGATTGTTCCCATGATGATGTTAAATGGCTTAAAGGTGCTTTAAACCAATATAATACGGAAGTTTTGCCAGATAATAATCACCATTTTACGGTGATTAACAGGGATTCCGAAGCTAATATTATTGCTGGTGATTGCTGAAGTACCGGGCTATATCCAACGATATGCACGTATCTACTTAGAAAAATTCCTGCAGTAAACATTGGTTCACACTATTGTGAGGAGGGATTTAGTTGACGCCAAAGTTTATAAACTTCAATTCCCTCCGGATCGGGATGATAGGTCATTGGTAAATTGCGATCTTGCCAGGGTTTGCCAAATTCAGCATAAAAATTATCTAAGGTAAAATATTTCCGATGATCAACGTAATAGTGGGAGTAATCATCTCGCGTAGTAATAAAAGTAACTTTATGTGGGCTACAATAATACATGGCTGCCAGGCACATGGGGCAGGGATGAGCAAGAATGTAAAAACTCACAATCGGTCAGATGTTCCGTGCCTAACTTTGTACAAGCCTCACGTATAGCAACAATTTCTGCATGGGCAGTTGGATCCTTGGTTTGTGCAACTTGGTTGGTTGCTTGAGCAATGACATGACCATGCTGGACTATGAGGCAGGCAAAGGGTCGGCCGCCATGTTTTACGTTTTCTTTTGCTAGTGCAATAGTTTGTTTAATAAAATTAGTCATGGTAACCACCGCCCAATCTCTTCCCTGATGGCATATTGGGTTAATTATAGCATGGGAATTTATATTGCCTTCATAAATAGCTACAATCATTTTTCTAGTTTTTCATTTTAAATGAAAGTAAATTTTATCGCATAAGGTTAGGTATGAAATTTAAGGATTCGGCATTTGAGAGCAGATACAATGAACTATGGAATACACAAGTTGTGGCAGCGGATAAAGAAATAAAAGAGCATTTAATAGGTTATTTTCTTTGGTAGCAAAACAAGATTTGACTTCTGCCATTAATAAATATTGTCAAAATGTACTCAATATCCTTAATAATATTTCTCGGCAATTGGAGAGTTCAACGTTTGAAGATCTGGATGAAGTTGAAGCTTATATAGAGCAAACCAAAGAAGCAGCTTTGGATGATTTAGCAATTTACCGCTCTAAGATAGTGACTCGGTATGAGGCTGATTCTAGTTATATAAAACAGATTGATAATTTTACTAATAAAATTGAGACAATGAATAGTACAGTGTTAAGTTGTAAGTAGTTATTATAATCTGAGTTATTAACCCTACCTAAATTCCTTTGTTAAAGCATCTACCAGCTTTGGATAGTGAAATTGGTAACCGTTTTCCAGTAAGCGTTTGGGTATAACTCGTTGTCCTCTAAGCAACAAACAGTCTCCCATTTCACCAAACAGAGTACGTATAATAAATGCTGGGGTTTTAAGTAATAAAGGACGATGCATGGCTTTAGCAAGTGTATGAGCAAATTCCGTCTGGCTTACCGGGTAGGGTGATGTGATATTAAAGGCACCAGTTAATTCAGGACTATTCAATAAGAATAAAAAAGCGTCAACAAGATCCTGACTATGTATCCAGGAAATGATTTGTTTGCCGTCACCTACTATCGAGCCTAAACCGAAATAAAAACTGGGGGTTAGTTTTTTAGCATACCCTGGCCTTTTTTAAGCACAACACCAAAACGGGTAATCGTTGTTTGCATGCCATGATCGATTGCCGGTTGCAGGGCTTGCTGCCAACGTATTCCTATTTCGCTTAGAAAATCCCTCGGATGATTAAAATCAATGATACTGTTTTCGTCAAAAGCTTCCAGAGCCCCATTCTCTTGGAGGCCATAAATCCCGACTGCATTTGCGCAATAAAATCGAGGTTTTGCATGTTGCTTAATGGCCCAATCGATCAACGTTGTATTTGTGTTGACACGTGATTCAATAAGTTGCTTTTTTACTTCTTTAGTCCAGCGGGAAGCGGCAATGTTGTAACCACAAAGATTGATGAGTACATCATAAGTTTGAGCATCCAGTTCATGTAGAGTATCCCAAGTACACATGGTAACCGGGTTAGAAAAACGTTGTTGTAAGGTTGCTCTGTTTCGTCCTAACACAGTAAGGCTATGCTGGGTCAATGCTTTTACCAATTCTTGGCCAATAAAGCCGGAAGCACCAGCAATTAAGATCTTCATGAAAATGTTCCTTCCTGTTTAAGACTATTAATGACTGCATCTGATAACGAAGTAAGCGTTAATGTTTCCTTTAAGGTAGCGCGTAAAACATCAATGCTCAAGCGTTTGGAGGCGAGCATAAACTCTCTTTTCATTGGGCTTGATATCGCCCACATTTGTTCCCACGACTCATAAGGTGCTGCTTCTAATCCAAGTGCTTGTGCAACTTGCTGCTGTAAGGTGCCAAACACGTCTGGTTTACCATCAGCGATGTTATAAATGCCGCTTAACGCAATTTTTTGGCAAATTGATAGGCAATTTTACTGAGATCATGTACATAGATATGATTGGTGTAAGGTGCTTCATTAGGTGCAAGAAGCGGTTGTTGGGCAATAGCTGCTTGCAGTGGCAAGCGATTAGGTCCATAGATACCTGCCACACGAAACAATATGCAGGGAATTTTCTGTTGTTTACAAAAGGCGAGCCATTGCTGTTCAGCATTTAAGCGACGATATTGCCTAGGGTGATCCAAATGGCAGTTTGACTGTTCATCAACCCAGTTTCCCTGATGGTCACCATAAACACCACTAGAACCAAAGTAAATGACTTTGACAGGTTGTATGGAGCATAAGCTAAGGAAGGTTTGCAGGATATTATCTTGTTCACCATCGTTGGGTGGTGGAATTAAATAATAAAGTACGGTGTCTTTTTCTTGCCAGAGAAAAGGTTTATTGATGTCATGAATAATATGTTGTAAACCTGGCAAATTCATTGATTCGTCAAGATGACGTGATACAGCAGTCACGGTTTGTTGTCGGTTTAATAAATAATGTGCCAAATGATAACCGCAATAACCGTAGCCTATAATCAAGTGATGCATGAATGCTCCTATAAATTGCCTTTAAAGCGGCACAAATTTTGATAGTCACAATTCTGGCAAACTGAAATGCTATTGGGCTGAGGAGGACAATGACCTTGGCTGAATTCACCGGCTAAATCATTTAATTGACTTTGCCAATGTTGGCGATAATCAACCCAGTTTTCGTCTTTTTTAAAGTAATTATTCCAGGGACGGAATATGTTTCTGCACTTAACCCTTTACAAGTTAACTGACCTGCTTTTAACTGAGCAAACAACAGTGCATTAATCGTTTCATCCAATAAAGCATAGAGTAAAAGTTGGGGTACTTGCGGGCGCTCTTCTTCCATGGCATGCTTTGCGGCAAACTAGT
>NZ_CALJ01000311.1:8877-39609 GCF_000308315.1 Legionella tunisiensis
ATCGATCACCCATTTTTTATTCTCTGCGACGTTATCTAAGCGATCTACCCGTACATAAAAATCTATTCCAGCAAGATTAATGGTAAATGTTTGTTCTAAAGCATCTACGCTAAACGGTGGGCGTTGTCGTTCCCATGTCAGACAGGCATGAACTAATCGTTTAAGTCTTAATAATTCAACGTCCTGTATCAGACTTGAAAAAGAGGAAGGTCTTTGTTTTACCAAGGGTTCTATGGCTAAGGTAATGGCGTTCTCAATGCGTTCATTTAACTGGTCTTCATCAAGCGCTAAAAGGTTTTCTTGATTTTGCAGCGTTTGCCATAATAACTCCATGATCTTATGAATTAACTGGCCACGCTCCATGGCATCTGGACCAGTTGATATGTCGGTGGCTGCTCTTGCATGGAGACGGTGTGCGGCAAAGGCCCGAAACGGGCATTTGGCCTGATTTGCCAAGATAGCGGTGCCACCACTAATGTTCTCATAAGCGGTCAGTGGTAGGTAATAGGTTTCATTGAAATTTGTTAGCTGCGATTGATGAGCTACTGTTTCAATAAGTGGCGCATGGTAGGGTTCTAAATCTATGAGCAAGGGACTTGGCATATTCGGCTGATCTTTGCTTAAGCGAGAATAGCTAAATACTGTATGCGCACTACTATTTTTTAACCTTGCTATGGTTTTTTGTGCTAATTGTAATTCACGTGTCGGGTCTGCATGTGGCATTGAATGAGCACGCTGCAAGGAAATAGGTATGAAAGCAGATAGCCTTGCTTTTTGCGGTAAACATTGATCAGTAAGACCAGTGACCCAAAGACTTTCAAATAGGCAACCGGATGCTTCTAATAAACCAAGAATCTGGATAACCGCTTTAGCTTTTTGGGGTTGAAAAATAGTTGATTTGAGTAACTCGTTGAACGTCAGAATAGCTTGTTCTTTGTCCATACTTGGTGTGATTAGCGCCAATTGTTTAAATTCGTCAAATACAATTAAAAAGCGCTGATAACATTGATACGTTGCAGAGTCGAGCGGATATTCACCAGGAAATCCCATCCCTGCGAGCCGTGCCTTAAATGCACTCACCCAAGTTTGTGGGGAGCCTTGTTCAGGATAGGCCGTCATATTTTCCAAGATTTGAGCAAGTTTAGGGACGGTATGATGTAAGTCTTTAATCAAAGTGCTATGGGCAATATTGAATTCTCGTAATGCAGAGCTGTCTTCCATAAATTGCGCTCTTGCTAACATGTCTGTTTGTGAGGAGGCAAGGTAAGGCGAATGTAATAGTAAGCGGGCTTGCTGAGCAGTTATTGTTTTGCCATCAAGCTGTAACCAGCATAAAGCGTGCGCGACTAAAGGATAATCTGCCAAGGTTTGACCTAAAGAAAGGTTGAATTGTTCCACTGGAAACTGTTGTTGTAAAAGACGTTGCAAGCGTTTGGATTGAATTTGTAAATCGGGAACAACGACTGCAAGATGAGTTTCTCCTTGGGCTAAGCGCCTCTTTAGCCAATGTATCAATTGTTGCTGTTCATCATCGTCATTTTGTGCACTGTATTGATAACTAATGGTTGGCTGCTGGGCCAAATCATAATGATAGATTTGGCAGCCTTGAGCATTAAATTGTTTTTGCAGTGCTTTTTGTTGAGGTGTGTAATCATCAAAACAAGCCCAGATTAAGGGTTGAGCGTCTAACATATTCTGTTGGGCACATAGATAAGTTGCTAATTCATCTTCTGTTATTGCACCCAGTTTGTTGAGTTCTTGTTGAAGTTGCAACGCCCATTGTTGAAATTGGCGAGTTTGTGCCGTGTAAGAAAATGCCTGGTGATGAAAATCAAGTTGCCATAAATTACAACGTGTCCATGCCTCTTCAACGGCGTTTAATAAGCCTTCGTTAACAGGAAGTGATACCTGGCTGCTAAGTATTTGTCGCCATAAATGGCGGAGTTGCTGCGTTGTTAATACGATAGGGTAATGAGTGTGCGGGTTTTTGTGACTTATTTTTTGAACGTATCTAATAAAAACGCCCTGTATGGAAAACATCGAGGTTTATCTTGAACGGAAACAGGCACTGCAGCAAAAAAATCATTTAACAGTTCTGTGCTTAAGCGATTGTTAGGGGTAATTACAAGAGCCCCTTCTCGCATAAGAGTTAATAACTGGGTTTTATTATTCATCAGATTTAGTGGAATCAGTTTTGTTTTGTCTGTTTTCCAGTTGCCGCTTTTCATCCACAGCGAGTAACCCTGGGAAAAAATGCTTATTAAAATAAATGGCGACCAATCCTGTAAGAGGGATGAGCCATAGACCAATGGTTAAGGTTAGGGATAATAACACCACACCATACACGACAAAATAGTCTTGCCATTGGTGAAAACGGGCAAAAAAATTGGGATTGTTTATGTAAGAGTGAGTCAATACACCTAAACTACCTAAAATAAGTGATAGGCACGCTAGTAAAATACCAATGAAAAAAGGACGCAACCAAGAGCTTTTTTTGCTAAAATTTCACCAAATATACCTCCTGCAAAAGCGCCGGTAATTGCAGCGATTAATAACGTGGGTAAAAGAGGGAGTAATAAACCGTCTTTTAGAGATAATAAGGTGTATTTAGTAAACAATATGAACAGTACAGCGAAAATAGCAAAGAAAATAGCCCCAGCGAATTTGGGGCTTAATGGATTTTGGTTGTCAGTTTTAATGTCATAGCACTCGCCACTTAGTGAGTTATTATTTTATTTTTCTTAGTCCGCTTCATAGCTACTGTTTTTTGTTGCAAAGAAACAGGCGTTGTTTGCCGCTGATTTTTTGAATGTAGTATGTCGTAAACTAAATGTCCACGTAAATACATCGCTGCAAATCCTGCTGCAATAGCGAGCCACAACCCTGCCAGTATAAAACTGTATAGCAAGACAAACAAATACATAATAAACAAATTGCTGAAGGTTGAGCCCTCAAAAGAATGGCTATAGGATCCCTTAAGCAGATAAAGGAAGCCTAGATCATAAAAAGGCAAGGCCGCAATAACCATTAAAAATCCCCATAAAAAAGTTTTACGGCGGTAAGGTTGAGGGCAATGAACAATAAGCTCTCCGAAAATAGCCCCAAAACAGGCTGCTATAATGACTGCTAAAAGAATCGCTTGAAAGGTTGGTAACAGTCGTTCCAATCCTATAGAATAGAAAAATAGATCAATCATTACAGTCGCTATGACTGCCAACAAAGCGAAATAAACAGCGGAGAGTAAACGCGGATTTGAGATAGTAAGTGCTTCATCTTCATGATTCATGACTGTACTCCTGAATAAAGCGTTGCTGTAAGATAAATACTTCAACTACGCTGTAAAACACGTAGTTAATCTCCTTTTAAGTTAATTTTAGACCATAATGACATCATTTAGGCGCTGCTTACAGTCTGATGATATAAGGCGGTTGATCTTTATTGACTGCACAGAGATACTTAAGAAACACTGAAAGGATGATTTCACGCCTGGGATCAGTAATGAAACGCCTATTTCATTTAACCAAATTCATTAAACGTCTACGATTTTTATTTCTTTTTTGTATTGTTGCTTTTTGTTTTTCAAAAGCCTTGGAATCACAATTTCAGCTATCAAGAGTTACCGATTTATTTTTTGATTCTAATTCTATGTAGTTTGGCAGTAATCAGTGAGCGAGGAAATAAACTGCTGTTATTGATGATTGGTATCGCCCTTATTGAGATATTGCTTATTGTTGTTAGTTTATGGTTGGCTCAATCATGGGTGGGAGCAATCAAGACATTTTTTGCTACCTTTTATTTTTGTTGATGACCGCAGGTTGCTTACGTTATACCTTGGCTGATAAAACAATTAGTGCGACTACTTTATTTGGTTCACTATCCGCTTATCTTTTTATTGGACTGGCCTATGCCTATCTTGATCTGTTTGTTTATATGTTGGATCCCGGGGCATTTTTGGGTTTAGTTGGTATGACTGAGAATACAATGATTTATTATTCTTTTGTAACGCTCACCACGTTGGGATTTGGCGATATCGTTCCTAAAAGTCCAATTGCACAAACCTTATCCTGGTTTGAGTCATTTACAGGCCAAGCCTATCTTGCTGTTCTTATGGGACAGTTGGTTGGGCGTTATGTAGCAGATAGGTTATTGCATAAAAAATGAGAGGGCACTTTGATAAGTAGTTCCCCGTCTATGCGCGCAGACGGGGAAGCACGAGCATATAACCTTCTATCTATTAGCACTCACTTTAGTTTGATGCTTTTGATACGTTAGCAGCGTTATCTTTATCGTTTTCATGAAATTCAAGCCAGATTGCGTTTAACACAGCAAAGGTACAGGCTAATCCTGTACCCAAAATCCAAGAAAAATACCACATGATTAATAACTCCTAATAGGCTGTTTCCTGATTGGCCTTAATCGTTTCAACGGTTACTTTACCGCGTAATACACGGTAAACCCAGATGGTGTAGATTAAAACAATAGGTAAGAAAATTACTGTTGCTATCAACATAATAAAAAGTGTCAATTGGCTGGATGAACTGTCCCAGACAATTAAACTTTGCTCGGGATTAGAAGACGAGGGCAGAATGAATGGGAACATACTAACCCCGACGGTTGCGATTATACCAATGACAGAAACAGCACTAAAATAAAAGCCAAGCGGGCTTTTGCTGCAATTATTATGGCTAAGAGAGCACCGGCAATACCTAGTATCGGTACAAGCGAGGCAAGAGGCAAGTCCTGAAAATTAGAGAACCAAGCTCCTGCATGACGTACAGCAGTTTTATAGAGTGGATTGGATGGCCCATCATGCAACGGCGAATTAGTTAAAATGTAACCATCAATTCCATAATAAACCCACAATCCCCCGCAGATAAATAGAACAATTGTTAATGCAGCGCATGCTCTCCCTGCAGTTCTTGCGCTTTGCTGGAGATATCCTTCTGTTTTGACATTAATGAAGAAGGCACCATGCATTGCAAGCATGAATACAGAAAGTAAACCGCACAATAAAGCAAAGGGGTTCAACAAAGCAAGGAAAGTGCCTGTATAGAAAGGACGTAAACTGTCATCAAAATGAAAGGGAACACCTTGCAATACATTGCCAACAGCCACTCCGAAAATTAGTGCAGGAATAAATCCACCTACAAACAAGGCCCAATCCCAAAAAGAACGCCATACAGGATGGGATATTTTGGATCGGTACTTAAAGCCTACTGGGCGCAAAATCAGAGCAAGCAAGATAACTAACATTGCTAAATAAAAGCCTGAAAAGGAAATTGCGTAGAGCATGGGCCATGCCGCGAAGATTGCACCACCGCCCAAGATAAACCACACTTGGTTACCTTCCCAAGTTGGAGCAATGCTATTAATAAGGACTCGTCTGTCCCAATCGGTTTTAGGAAGCCAGGGTAACCACATGGCAACCCCAAGATCAAAGCCATCCATCACAGCGAAACCAATGAGCAGTACACCTAACAGGACCCACCATATGACACGTAATGTTTCGTAATCTAAAGGCATTTTATGCTTCTCCTCTTTGATGTTGCATCCCATCGGGACCAAGACGGATATATTTCACCATCAAATAGACTTCAACTATGGCGAGGATGGTGTAGAACAGGATAAAACCAGCTAGAGAAGTAAGCAATTGCGATACATGAAGAGAAGAAGTACCCATAAAAGTGGGTAAAATACCCTGGACAACCCAGGGTTGACGTCCGTATTCGGCTACTACCCAACCAAGTTCTGCTGCGACCCATGGCAAAGGCAATGACCAGAACGCAATGTGTAAATACCAGCGTTTAATATGTATTTGGCGTCTAATAATGAGGTAGAAACCAGTAGCAAATAAGAGAATAAAGAAAATTCCGCAAGCAACCATAATGCGGAAGGAGAAAAAGAGCGGGATGACATTCGGTTTTAGATCCTGAGCAGCTTGGGTAATTTGCTCTTCGCTAGCGTCGGTTACCGTTTCGGTATATTTCTTAAGTAACAAGCCATAGCCCAAATAGTTACCATGTTGCTCAAATGCAACTTTCGCCGCTTCATCATTGCGGTTTTTCTGCAAACGAGTTAAAGCATCATAGGCCAGGATGCCTTCACGAATTTGTTGTTTTCCTTGTTCAATAAGATCGTAAATACCTTCCATTTGTTCATTAAATGAACGGGTGGCAATTATCCCCAAGACGTAGGGAACTTCAATGGCATAATCGGTTTTCATCTCTTTTTCATTTGGAATGCCAAAGATTGTCAACCCGGCAGGTGCTTTTTCAGTCCGCCACATGGCTTCTATGGCCGCTAATTTCATTTTTTGGTTAGAGTTCGAGAGATAGCCACTTTCATCACCTAACACGACTACCGATAAAGCAGAGGCTAAACCAAAAGAAACAGCGACCGTCATGGAACGTTTAGCTAATTCTTTGTTGCGGCCGCGCAAGAGAAAATAAGCACTAACAGCCAGGACAAAAATAGCTCCGGTGACATAACCAGCACTGATTGTATGAACAAATTTTGCTTGTGCAACAGGATTGAACATGACTTCAGCAAAATCGCTGACTTCCATACGCATTGTTTGATAGTCAAATTTTGCACCAACAGGATTTTGCATCCAACCATTAGCAATCAAGATCCATAATGCGGATAAATTGGTGCCTAACGCAAGTAACCAAGTGCAACACATATGTTGAAATTTACTTAATTTATCCCAGCCAAAGAAGAATAAACCAACAAAGGTGGCTTCTAGAAAGAAAGCCATCAGTCCTTCAATTGCCAAGGGTGCACCAAAGATATCGCCAACATAATGTGAGTAATAAGCCCAATTCGTTCCAAATTGGAATTCCATCGTTAAACCAGTTGCGACTCCCAAAACGAAATTGATGCCAAATAATACGCCCCAATAGCGAACCATTTGACGCCAAATCTCTCGGCCAGTCATCACATAAACTGTTTCCATAATTGCCAATAATAAAGACAGGCCTAAAGTTAATGGAACAAAGAGAAAATGATAAAGTGCAGTAAGCGCGAATTGCAGACGGGAAAGATCAACTATTTCACTACCAGGAATCATCAGCATTACCTCAAAAGTTGGAGGTTTATAAGGCTAAAAGGAAAATGTAGCGTTAATTCACGATTTCTTTTTAGCGATAAGTGCCGTATCAGATGGCAAACTAGCACCCAGCAGCCATTGCTGTGTATTTTTTGAAGACTTTTCTACATCTTTGAAACAAACCCACCACAGCGCAATGAGTAATAAAAATTTGACTGAGAGGGTTAGTAAAATGTCACGAGTCAAGGGCTTCATAGTTTGCTGTCCAGTAAAACACGCGCCTATACTTTAACTCAATCTGCTTGATTAATAAATCAGAAATGATAATTATTTGAGTGAAATAACTACTTTTTAATAGTAATAACTATTACTTTGTAGGTACTGCAAACAAAGAGACCGCATAAACAGTCTTTAAATAAAATCTAAGGAGTAATGGGATTTCAGATCAAGATCATGCAGATTTGCGATTAGTTTTGTTCGTTATATCGCCTCCATAAGGGCTGCCACTCCCATGCCGCCTGCTGTGCAAATAGAAATCAATCCTCGACCACTACCTCGTTGATGCAGCAATTTGGCAAGATTGGCAACAATACGTGCTCCTGTAGCGGCAAAAGGGTGTCCTAAGGCAACACTGCCTCCTTTAATATTCATCTTTGCTTTATCAATTGATCCAAGTGCTTGGTTACGATCGAGCACTCTTTTACAATATTCATCAGATTCCCAGGCTTTGAGAGTACAAAGAACTTGGCCGGCAAACGCTTCATGAATTTCATAAAAATCGAAGTCTTGCAAGGTCAATTTATTGCGTTTTAATAATTCACTAACAGCCTTAGTCGGTGCCATGAGTAAACCTTCTCCACCGACAAAATCAACCGCAGCAACTTGTGCATCGACAAAACGAGCAAGTATTGGATGATTAAATTTTTTGGCAATATCCTCACATAATAAATACACTGCGGCCGAACCATCAGTGAGGGGAGTACTATTACCTGCTGTTAAGGTCCCCGCGCCGCTGCGATCAAAAGCGGGTTTTAATTTAGCCAATTTTTCCATGGTCGTATCAGGGCGTAAAAAGGCATCTCGTTTTAAACGCATAAAAGGAAAACAAGATCATCATAGAAACCTTCTTCATAAGCATTAACTGCATTTTGATGACTAATGAGAGCTAATTCATCTTGGGCTTGGCGGCTAATACCCCATTCTTTAACCATTTTTTCTGTATGTTGTCCCATTGATAGACCTGTTCGGGGCTCGACAACTGCCGGGAGTTGAGGTTTAAAATCAGTAGGACGAAATGACGCGATTATTTTTAATTTGCTAGAGAACTCTTTGGCATTATGCAAGGCAAGTAATTTTTGGGTAAAAGAGGGTTTAAACAGGATGGGTAAATCACTGTTTGAATCTACCCCTGCTGCAATACCATCATCGATTTGATAATTAGCTATTTTAAGCGCAATTTGCAACGTTGTTTCAAGACTGGTTCCACAGGCTCGTTGCAAGGTATAAGCAGGGGTATGAGGATCAAGTGAGGAGCCTAGGACGCATTCTCGTGCCAGGTTCCAATTGAAGGAGCTGTTCATTACGGCGCCAAGCCCAACATCACCAAGAATTCTGCTCTCTAAATGCATGTTCTTGACTAATTCTTGCAGCGAAGCCGTCATTAAATCTTGAGTTGAAACGTTACTGTAGTGGGTCATGGACTTTACAAAAGGAGTCCGCACTCCTCCTGCGATGTAGACTGGCCTCGTTTTCATGGTGGGTTCCTTGCTCTACTATTAAGTTAACTCTTAATAATCATAGCATGGGTGTAAGCCATAAGCGCCAAGACAGTAGACATGTAAATGGCCCTTAATTTACTGTAATAATTGGCTCTACGTTGAGGTGAATTATTTCATTGCTGCGAGGGCGGGTTAAAAGAGCCGCTAATGTCAGTATTGCGCAGCACGATAAATAAAGCGCCGGTGCTTCAGTAATCTGTAAAGAATAGAGAAGCCAAGTAAATGCAAGTGGGGCGATACCACCGAAGATCGCAATGCCCAAACTATAACTCATACCTACCCCTGAATAACGAATAGATGGTGGAAATGATTCAGTAATGAGTACCACATAACTTCCATTGATCATGCCTGCGAATGTGGCAAATCCCAAGCTAAATAACCAAATAAAGGATTCTCCCCAGACGGCTAAGCCACAAAATAAAGGATAACTCAATATAATTAACGACGAAGCACCAACAACCAAGAGCTTTTTCCTATTAAGATAATCAGAACTCCAACCCCAAAAAGCTGTCATGAGACCGAAACTTAAAAAGTAATTAAATTGACTAGGTAAGCGTGAGTAACTTTGGTGTGAAGCACAGTCGATAAATAGGTCGGCAGATAGAGAAAAAGAGAAATAGTACTTGATGAAACAGCAGTGAGTAAAAAAGCACGAAGTAATTCTTTTCGGGATGATTGTAATAAGGTTGATAATGGTTTTTCTTGGAGGCCCTTTTTTTCCAGCATAGTTAGGAATATAGGCGTTTCAAATGCTCTTTTGCGAATGACATAACTAATAATGCCTAATAGGAAGCCAATGATAAAAGGTATGCGCCAACCCCAGGCCAGCATCTGTTCCTGGCTTAGGAAGAACGTTAAAAATAAGCCAACTAAAGCACCAAGGGAATTTCCTAAAGTAATGCACATGAATACAAGTCCAATCGAAAATCCGCGTTTGTTTAACGGCACATGTTCAAAGATAAAAATAGCAGCGCCAGGGATCTCGCCACCGACTGAAAAACCTTGCAGCAATCTAAGACCGATTAAGCTAAGAGGAGCTGTGATCCCAATGGCTTGGTAATCAGGTAAACATCCCATAAGCAACGTTGCAGTAGCCATGATAAATACAGACAAGGAAAAGGCCGATTTACGGCCAAATTTATCGCCTAAATGGCCAAATACAATGCCGCCTAAAGGACGAGCTAAATAACCTAGTGCAAAGACGACAAAGGTATTCAATAAGGCAACAAGACGGTTTGAGTTGGAAAAAATGATAACTGATATACGGGGCAAACAAGGCATAGATAGTAAAATCATAGAATTCAAGAGCACCACCAAGGGCTGTTAGCCCTACAACAGATTTCTTACGAAACTCTACTGAATTGGAACATTGCTTCGTCGATACGGTGCACGAATCCGCAGGTACTGGTTTGTACACTACGGTTCTGCGCGCCGTTTCTTCTCGCACTGCCCTCAATGCAGCGAGTTTCGTAAGAAGTCTAATTTTATATTGCTCTTTAGTCATAAGAGATGTGTTTGTTAATATTAAGAAGGTGGTGAAAATTCTAACATAATAATATTAGAGAGAAGGGGGGTGTTTAATAGTAGCAGGCATTGTAGTCCTTATCCGCAAAGGCTTTTTTAACGTATTGCTATCAGTCGTTTTTAATAACCTTTGCTTCTGCTTCTTTTTTCATCACAATAATTGTGATGCGACGGTTATTGGGGTTTAAAGGATTTTTCTTATCGAGT
This sequence comes from Legionella tunisiensis, assembly GCF_000308315.1. Taxonomy (GTDB): domain Bacteria; phylum Pseudomonadota; class Gammaproteobacteria; order Legionellales; family Legionellaceae; genus Tatlockia; species Tatlockia tunisiensis. The sequence continues at coordinate 19,435 of NZ_CALJ01000311.1, forward strand.
AAAACAGTGGATGCATAACCAGTTACGCGCATGACTTTTTCTTCTTGCAGACCTGATTTGATTAAGGCACGGCGAGCCGTGTTAGCCCGTTGGGTTGATAGCTCCCAATTACTCTGCTCTAAGTCTTCAGGGTTATGATAAGGATGAGCGTCTGTATGACCTTGAATAGTTATTTTATTGGGCATGTGTTGTAATAGTTTGGCTATTTTATCAAGCACCACTAACATGTCAGGGTCAATCTCATCACTACCCATGCCAAACATAGGTTTATTTTGATTATCAATAAGTTGAATGCGTAATCCTTCGGAAACAACATCCATTAGAAGGCGTTTTTTCAATTCGGATAGAGACGGATCGTTATCCATGCTCAACATGATATCTGTTTTTAATTGCTCTAGCTGTTTCATCTCAGCGCTTTCCTGATTACTTCCTGCTACTTGACCATCTTTTTTCTTGAAATTGTCGCCTCCACCATTGATGGTTTCTTTCCTGGCTCCCATGCTGTCTCCACCGATGGAGGCTATCCTAAGCGGTTGTTTGAAATACTCTGATAAGCCATCTTTTTGTGCTTTATTTAAAGACGCCAGCAGCCACATTAATAGGAAAAAAGCCATCATGGCAGTCACAAAATCAGCATAGGCAATTTTCCAGGAGCCACCATGGTGGCCAGAACTGTGTCTTTTTATTTTTTTATAACGATGAGGTTTTTTTCACTATTATTACCAGCCATAGATTCCTACCTACCTAGCTACTCGTTTTGACTGCTTTAATTTCTTCATTAAGTTCGTTAAAGGAAGGCCTTGCATTTGAAAATAGAACCTTTCGGCCAAATTCAGTCGCTATAATAGGTGGATTATTGTGTACGCTGGCCAACAGAGTTACTTTAATGCAATTGAGCATCAACTGTGTTTCGTTAGCTCGTTGTTCTATCGCTGTTGCTAATGGACCGATAAAACCATAGCCTAATAAAATACCAAGAAAGGTTCCAACTAAAGCCTGTGCTACCAGCACGCCAAGTTGAGCCGGCGGTAAATTAATTGATTCCATGGTATGTACGACGCCTAATACGGCAGCAACAATACCAAACGCTGGCATGCCGTCTCCTAGCTTGGTAATGGCGTGTACCGGAATCAATTCCTCTTCATGATTGGTTTCAATTTCACTTTCCATCAGTGATTCCAGTTGAAAAGGCTGCATATTGGCGGTGATGATCAAGCGAAAATAATCGCACATGAATTCAATTAAATGGTGTTTCGCCATTAAGCGTGGGAAATTAGTGAAAATTGGACTATTTGCTGGTTCGTCAACGTCGGATTCCAGTGACATAAGACCTTCTTGCCGAGCCTTATTGAGTAGGGCGTATAGCAGACCGAGGATATCTCGATACATAATCTTGGCTGATTTTTCGCTGCGGAAGGCATTGGGTAGTGCTTTGGCGATTGATTTTAAAACACTGGCTTTATTACCAACGATTAAAGAACCAGTGGCGGCCCCGGCAATAATTAATAATTCGACAGGTTGCATGATTGCTGCCAAATGTCCGCCAGCTAAAGCAAAGCCGCCGAAAACGGAAAGTAGTATTACCAGATATCCCAGTAAAATTAGCATTTATTTTCCCTGAAAAAGCTATCTACTTGATTTTGAAGCATTAATTATAAGAATTCAACACGTTTATCTGAAACTTGATGAATTCTTTCTTACGCGTTCATTTCAGATAATCATGGACTACCCTGCCATAAGGTAGAGTCAGATCAGAGAGAATATGAACGGCATTCACAACTTTTTTCACGGGCAGTTTAGCAATTGGTGCCATAACATGATGAAACAATTCCAACTGGGCAGGCCCAGTCCATGCTCCCTTAATAATGACATCAGTCAATTCGTATTCAACCAATTCACAAATGCGTATAGTACCATCAACATGTGGAATTATTTTTAATAAATAACAGGGTGCTATCAGGGATTCAGCAATTTTTTTGCAATCCAACGTTTGATATTTATAACCCATAGTGGCTGTAGCAATTCGATTACAACCGTAATCAAGTGAACCAAGCAGGGTTTCTTTTTCAACGGTTAATCTGGGTTGAGCAAGCTTTTTAGGAAAGCCCCAAATTTCACGTCCACCCACGATGGGAGGCAGATCATCTAAATACATAGCGTGAGTATAGCTACCAGCCTTGCCCTTGTAACGTATGGGAATGACTTGACCTGACTCGGTATAATCACCGAAACCAGTTGAATCAGGCATTCGGATCACTTCAAATTTTACCAGGGGCTCAACGACTTCTAATGGCGCAGGGACAACTTCACGAAGCAAATCGATATCAGTTTCATAAGTAACAATTAAAAATTCACGATTGATGAATCGATAAGGACCTGGTGGATAAGATGGGCTGCAAAGGGGCATGGCGAACGCGTTTTTCTTAACTTCTGATTCATTCATTCTTAAACTCCTGTCGTCAGTCCGTGGCCCATATAGCTCATCTATACATTACCACTTGCTTTTTTAAAGCAAGTGGTAATTTTGTATTCCACGGGGTTATTCCATATACCAGCCATGACTTACTACTAAAGATTGTCCAGTTAATGCATTGGTACCGAACGAGGCAAAAAATAAAGCGGTTTGCGCGACGTCATCAATGGTAGTAAATTCGCCATCAACGGTATCTTTCAGCATAACTTTTTTGATAACGTCTTCTTCACTAATCTTTAATTCTTTAGCTTGCTCTGGAATTTGCTTATCGACCAAGGGTGTACGTACGAAACCTGGGCAGATAACGTTAGCTCGCACACCATAAGCAGCCCCTTCTTTAGCGACAACCTTACATAAGCCGAGTAAGCCATGTTTGGCTGTAACATAAGGTGCTTTTAATTTGGATGCTTCTTTAGAATGGACTGAGCCCATATAGATAATACTGCCACCATTGCCAGAAGCGTACATATGTTTCAGACAGGCGCGCGTAGTAAGAAAGGCGCCATCTAGATGGATAGCAAGCATTTTTTCCAATTGGCGAAAGAAAGTTTATCGACTGGGTCAATAATTTGAATGCCAGCATTACTCACCAAAACATCTACACCACCAAAATGCTTGGCAACTGCATCAACACCTTTCGTGACTTGCTCTTCATCAGTAACGTCCATTTCTACTGCCATGGCTTGGTATTTCATGGATTGGATTTCATCAGCAACTTGTTGCGCTTGATTGAGATTCAGATCGGCAATGGCTACTTTCGCTCCTTCACGCGCATATACAATTGCAATTTCTTTACCAATTCCACTGGCAGCACCCGTTACAATAGCTACTTTATTTTTTAATCGCATGCTTACGTTCCCTGTTTTTATTATTTCTTTACCCAGTATAGCAGTGGGTTTTCCATTTTGCCTCAAGACAACTCATAGATTGTACAAGTCTATTGTTCAAGACAAAATGGAAGCTGATTAGTAGTAATGGTAATAACCGTGTCGATAGTAGTATCTTCGGTCTTGCTCTTGGCCAATTTGATTACCAACTAAGGCGCCTGCACCTGCACCGATTGCAGATCCCCAACCACCACCGACAGCATAACCGATACCCGCACCTGCTGCGGCTCCTGTGGCAGTTCCTACTTGTGTGTTTGTACAAGAAACAAGTCCTGCTGTTGATAAGCTCAAGAAAAACAGCGTACCAATGAGTTTTTTCATGATGACCATCCTCTTCTAAGTTGATCCCTTCATAGTCATATTAGTACAAAAAATAATCATTTGCGTAAATATTATTCATTTGGTAATCGATGATGAACATCCTGGTTGGATTTTGATTTTTGTTAGAAAACAAATCACTGGCTAGTAATGCTGAATAAAGTAGTTTATTAATTCAAGAATGCCCAACTTTGTTGGCAGTGAGTTTTTGGCTTGAGAAATTATCTATCCCCCAGTAGTATTGGCAAATCGTTTTCAGGAAAAGAGGGCGTTATGTTTCGAGGCAGCATAGTTGCATTAGTTACTCCGATGTTAGAAGACAAAGTGGATATAGGGCGTTTACGCGAATTGGTTGAGTTTCATATTGCAGCGGGTACACATGCAATTGTTGCGGCGGGTACTACCGGTGAATCAGGTACCCTGTCTCATCAAGAAAAATTATTAGTGATAAAAACGGTTGTTGATCAAGTTAGGGAACGTATTCCTGTCATTGCAGGTACAGCAATGAATGCTACTCGGGATTGTATCGAGTTAACTCAAATGGCTATGGAATGTGGTGCTCACGCAGCACTTATTATGACTCCAGCATATATCAAACCAACTCAAGAAGGGCTGTATCAGCATTACAGTCATATTGCCAATTCTGTGGCGATGCCTATTATATTATATAATGTGCCAAGCCGAACTGCTTGTGATTTACTACCTGAAACAGTGGCTCGACTTGCTAAAATATCAAATATTATAGGGATTAAAGAAGCAACAGGGCAGATGACGCGGTTACAACAAATACTGCGTAGTTGTGAAGCGAGTATTGATGTTTATAGTGGCGATGATTTGACTGCTGCTCAATGGCTGTTAGCGGGTGCAAAAGGAGTTATTTCCGTGACAGCAAATGTAGCTGCCAGACATATGGCAAAATTATGCGATGCTGGCTTGGATGATGAGCATGCTGATTGTTTGCGGCTTAATGAACAACTGATGCCGCTGCACCAGTTGTTATTTGTGGAGTCGAATCCTATTCCTGTGAAGTGGGCTTTAAGCAGGATGGGATTATTGAATGATGAATTACGGTTACCTCTGACTTCCTTGTCAGAGGAACATCATCAAGCCTTAGAGCAAGTACTTCGTACTTTGCAACTTGTTTAAACGAGGATAGTTGTTGTGAAAAAATTGGATTCTTTCTTGTGTCAATTGTACTGTTAACAGCATGTTCGCAATATGCGAGTAATGGTGAACAATTGTATTTACGCAGTAAAAATGGTACTACAGTAGTAGTGCCGCCTCCTTTAACGGACAGTAATATAAGCCATTTCTATGATTTACCTCAGCAAAACCAGAATGCGCAGGTAAGTATTACTCCTCCGTCGGATCCGGCATGAAGCTCGTAAATTACCTAACTTAAGGTTGGCCGTTTATGTCAGAATCAGACGAATTAGTTATTATCCAGGAATTGTCAAAGCGACTAGTAGAGGCGCAACGTAACATACGTATTTTGGATAGTATTAAATGGGATGATTCAATTAAGCAGGATTTTTTCCGTAACAAAGCAGAGAAATTGCCTGCAATTGATAAAGCTTACTACGATAATAAACCGATACCTTTTGATGCTTATGAGAAGCAGGAAGAGTTTCGCTGTATTTTACGTGATGCACAAAATCAATTAGGCCAATATTCACCTGTTGCTCGTCTAATTAAACGGCAATGTGAAGAATACTCCAGAGCGGCTCAAATGCTGGCCATGCGTGGTACTCCGGCCTTTTGTGAGTTGGCTATGGAATTGTATGGTAGCCCTAATGATGCTTTTTATTCAGGTGGACCACGTCTTTCCGAATTGGGTACCCTGCTTTTTGATGTACTAACAGCGTTAGATGTGCAATTACAGTCGGAGGCAGATGTTAAACGGTATACGCCTAAACAGGCGCAAGACCTATTGCAAAAGCGTTTAAGCCATTTTTTGATCAGCATCCCGGCAGAGTGACTGTCATGGTTAGTGATGATATGGTTGCCGATGCCTCTGCGGGCGCTGATAGTATTAAATTAAGTCAACATGCCAAGTTTAGTGATCGTGATTTGAAATACCTTGAAGTTCACGAAGGTTGGGTACATGTTGGTACGACTTTAAATGGTGCCATGCAGCCTCATTGTTTTTCCTTTCCAAAGGCTCACCTTCAAGTAGCGTAATTCAGGAAGGCTTAGCGGTTATTACCGAGATCGTCACTTTTTCCTCATACCCTGGGCGGGTACGTAAAATAACAAACCGTGTTATCGCTCTTGATAGAGTAAGGCAAGGAGCTAATTTTATTGACATTTATCGTTATTTTATTGAATGTGGTTTAACGGAAGATGATAGCTATAATCATGCTGTACGTGTATTCAGAGGCAGTACTCCCGATGGTGGGCCATTTACCAAAGATCTATCTTACGCAAAAGGGTTTTTATTAATTTATAATTATATGCGTTTTGCTATCAGCCAGCGCCGAATTGATTCCATCCCGCTTTTGTTTACTGGTAAGCTGGTCTTAGATGATTTGCCTCTTTTGGGTGAATTAAAAGAACGTGGACTTTTAATAGCGCCGGTATATTTGCCACCACCGTTTCGTGATCTTGCTGCACTAAGTGCGTGGATGAGTTTCTCCCTATTCCTTAATAAATTTAGTTTGACTGAAATTCAGAAAAATTTTCGTTTTCTTCTTGTTTAGAATGCGATGGTAAAAGTGACATTAGCCCTAATTGAGCAGGAGGATATGATGGGTTTATTAGTCAATGGTCAATGGCAAGATAATTGGTATGATACTGCTAAAACAGAGGGGGCATTCAAAAGGGAGTCAGCGCAGTTCAGAAATGCAATTGGTCTGGAGCCTGATGCTCGTTTCCCGGCAGAAAAAGGACGTTATCATCTTTATGTATCACTTGCCTGTCCTTGGGCTCATCGCACTCTGTTGTTTAGAAAATTTAAAATTGGAAAATTATATTGGCTTATCTGTTGTTCATCCTCATATGCTCGAACACGGTTGGGAATTTAAAGCAGAGATGGGGGGCGACAGGAGACAACTTATATGGTTTGCGCTATTTATATGAACTGTATTGCAAAGCAGATCCTCAATACAGCGGCCGTGTGACTGTACCTGTCTTATGGGACAAAAAGAAGAGACAATCGTCAGTAATGAATCAGCAGAGATTATTCGCCAATTTAACCAGGTTTTTAATCATTTAACGGGGGATAAACAGGATTTTTATCCCACTGCTTTACGAGCTGATATTGATGCTATCAATGACAAGATATACAACGCTGTCAATAATGGTGTTTATAAATGCGGTTTTGCAACTCGCCAAGAAGCCTATGAATTAGCTTTTTACGAGCTATTCAAGGTGTTGGATGAGTTGGATACTCATTTGAGCCGTCATGAGTACTTGGTAGGCGGGCAGTTGACTGAAGCAGATTGGCGTTTCTTTACTACGCTGATTCGTTTTGATGCCGTTTATTTTGGCCATTTTAAAGCCAATCAACGACGAATTAGTGATTATCCGGCTATTCAACCCTATTTACAAAAGTTGTATCACTACCCGGGCGTGCGTGAAACAGTCAATTTTTTGCATATTAAACAACATTATTATTTTAGTCATAAAACAATTAACCCTTCTCAAATTGTTCCTGTTGGGCCCAAACTTGATTTTGAATAGAATTAGCAGCTATTTATTTCTTGGAAGCTCTACTGAATTGGAGTATTACTACGTCGAATCCTCATGTACGACGTGTACACTCCGATTCTGCGCTCCGTTTCTCCTCACACTACTCGCACTGCAGTGAGTTTCGAAAGAAGTCTACCGCGTTAACTAGCAGGAGTAAGGCAATTTATGTTTTAATAAGCCTTATTATTAATGAAGTTTAAGGGTTCTGCCATGACCTTTGTTGTTACAGAAAGTTGTATTAAGTGTAAGTACACTGATTGTGTTGAAGTATGTCCAGTGGATTGTTTTTATGAAGGTCCCAATTTTTTGGTGATTCACCCTGAGGAATGCATCGATTGTGCTCTGTGTGAACCTGAATGCCCAGTTGATGCTATTGTTTCCGAAGATGATTTAACTGACGAGCAAAAACAATTTTTACAACTCAATGCCGAACTTGCTAAAACTTGGCCCAATATCACTTCCAAAAAGGATGCACCGGATGATGCTAAATCTTGGGAAGGGGTTGAAGGCAAGCTGCAATATTTAGAAAAAGAGTGGACGAAGTAATAAACTTGGCTGACGATGATGTCGTCAAACATTGTCAGCGTGTATTAAGTAACAACGGCCGGCTTGCTACTGCAATTCCTGGTTTTGTGGCTCGTGCGCCCCAAGTGGCTTTGTCTACTGCTATAGCTAAGGCTATCTTGGAGAAATCAACCTTGGTTGCTGAGGCAGGAACAGGGACTGGAAAAACCTTTGCTTATTTAATTCCCTGTTTGCTAAGTGGTAAAAAAGCACTAATTTCTACTGCTACTAAAACATTGCAAGATCAGCTTTTTCATAAAGATTTACCGATGTTGGTACGTGCATTGGGTGTGGCTGTGCGAGTACAAAATCTTAAGGGTAGAGCCAATTACCTTTGCCGTTATCGTGTCAATTTGCATGCTGAAGAAGGACGTTTTATCAACCCGCAGTGTGCTCATGAGATTTTACATGTACGTGAAAAATTGTCTCAGCTTACTGCCGGGGAGCGTTCTGAATTACCTGAGATCAGTGAAGATTCACCCGTTTGGCCCTATGTTACCTCAACAACGGAAAATTGTCTCGGCAGTGAATGTGAGCATCACGCAACTTGTTTTTTGGTCAAGGCACGCAAGCGTGCACTTGAGTCAGATGTTGTTGTGATTAATCACCATTTGTTTTTTGCTGATTCTCGCTTAAAAGAGGAAGGGTTTGGTGAACTCTTACCGGGTGTTGATGTGGTTGTATTTGATGAGGCCCATCAGTTAGCAGAAATTGCCATAAATTTTAATGATGAACGCTTGGGTACGCGTCAGCTTCGTGATTTAGTAGATGATTTGTTACGTGAATGGCCGGTGCTTGATTTGGCGAATCAGCCATTGAAAAATTAAGCGTCCAAATAGAACACGTTATTGAACAACTGCTTTGTGTTCTGACGGTACGTGAAGAACGTATAGCTTGGGAAGAATTGGAGCGAGATAAAACATTTCGGCAAAATTGGGAGGCTTTGCTTGCTTTGGTTGATGCGTTGTTAGATTGTGTGAATAAAGCAACGATTGAAGAGCGTGCCGGCTTAGCACGATGTTTCAAACGATTAGAAGATTTCAAGGTAATATTGGGACGTTTTAGCCAGACTGACAAAGCACAAATTCGTTGGTTGGAACGTTTTAAACACACCTTGGTTTTTCATGTCACACCTTTTGATGTTGCCGAAGCGTTCCATAATCTGCTAACCCGGCAACATTGTGCTTATGTGTTTACCTCCGCAACCTTAACAATGGCCTCTTCTTTTGATTGTTTTACCAAACCTTTAGGGTTAACCCAGACTGAAACGTTGCTACTGCCAAGCCCTTTCGATTACCAACAACAAGTGCTGCTATATTTACCTCGTGAATTGCCTGATCCGAAAGATAGTCGTTATTACGATAGTCTCTTAGAGAAGGCTTTGCCTATTATTAATGCTTGTGGTGGGCGATGTTTTTTCCTGTTTACCAGTCACAGAGCGTTAAAATTGGTTGCTCAACGACTGGCCAATATTTTAAAATACCCCCTCTTGGTACAAGGGGAAGAAGCCAAGCCAATCTTGTTGGCAAGGTTTCGCCAACTCGGTAATGCTGTATTGTTGGGTACAGCGACGTTTTGGGAAGGCGTGGATGTCAAAGGTGAAGCCCTCTCTTGTGTTATCATTGATAAATTACCTTTTGCCAGCCCGGTTGATCCGGTAATACGTGGTAAAATGGCTTATCTAAAGTCACGAGGTTTATCTGGTTTCGATGAATTATCTTTACCAAACGCTATCTTAGCCTTGAAACAAGGGATAGGGCGTCTGATTCGAGATAGTAGTGATCGAGGTGTATTAATGATTGCTGATCCGCGTTTAACGGCTAGAGACTATGGTCGTTATGTTTTTGCAAGTTTACCTTCATTGCGCAAAACACGTGATGAGCGGACGGTATTAACTTTTATTCATGAATTGGCCTTACAAAATGAACTTATTGTCAATTGACACTTCAACAGAGAAAGCATCCGTGGCTTTGACACTAAATGGTGATATTCGTTGTGAAGAACAAGAAGTACAACGCCAGCATGCGCGTATGCTCCTACCCATGATTGACCGATTACTGGCTGACAGTGGAGCCTGCTTAAATCAACTTGATGCAATTGTCTATGGATGTGGGCCTGGTAGTTTTACTGGTTTGCGTATTGCGTGTAGTGTGGCTAAGGGACTGGCTTATTCTCACGATTTGCCTCTATTTCCAGTCAGTAGCTTGGCTGCTATAGCCAATGAAGTGCGGGTACAGAATCAATTGGCAAACGATGCTGCTATACTGGCAGTGCTTGATGCGCGGATGAACCAGCTCTATTGGGCCTGTTTTGCCGGTGACGCAAAAGAGGGCGCAGAACAGGTTTGTCATGCTGCTGATATTCATATGTCCGGTGAAAAAATTTTATTTTAGCTGGTGTTGGTTTTGATCCTTATTTGCAGCAATTACCTGTGTCTTTACATACACGGCTTGTTAATCGTTTTACAATCTACCCACATGCGCAAGCAATGATTCGTCTTGCCTTAAGTGGCGAGATAAAAGCAGTCAGTGCAGCAGAGGCATTGCCTGTTTATGTGCGCAATCAAATAACGCAAGGAGAATCACGTGGATAAACGTTTGTTAGAAATCTTGGTTTGCCCGTTATGTAAAGGAAAACTGCTGTTAAAAGAAAATGAGGTAATCTGCCGTTTTGATCGTTTAGCTTATCCTATTCGTGATGGGATCCCAGTGATGTTGGAGCAAGAAGCACGTTTGATTCCTTTAGAGGAAAGGAACGTTTATGAGTATTGATTTTCATGTGATTATTCCTGCACGTTATCAATCTACCCGATTTCCTGGCAAGTTATTGATGGAATTGGCGGGTTATACAGTAATCGAGCGGGTCTATAGACAAGCTCTGAAAGCAACACCCAAGTCAGTCATTATAGCGACAGATAATGAGTTGATCGCTGAGCATGCCAGGCATTTTGGTGCGCAGGTATGTATGACTGATCCTGCTCATGAGACAGGTACTGATAGAATTGCTGAGGTCGTAGCACAGAGTCAATTTCTGCCCGAGGACATTATTGTTAATGTACAGGGAGATGAACCTTTTATTGCGCCTGAACTGATTTCACAGGTTGCGCATAATTTACATCATTCACAATGCCCTATGGCAACATTATGTTGGCCAATTGACCATTATGAACAATTAGCGAATTCTAATGTGGTGAAAGTAGTGCGTGATTGCCACAATAACGCACTTTATTTCTCCAGAAGTGCGATTCCAGCACATCGTGATGAACCTGGCAGCATTAAACACGTTTTTCGCCATATTGGTTTGTATGCTTATCGCGCGGCTTTTTTACTCGATTTTGTTACTTGGCCTGTATGCGAGCTTGAAAGTTATGAAGCATTAGAACAACTTCGTGTTTTATGGTCGGGGTATAAAATTAGAGTTGATGTGGCTTGTTTGCAACCTTTACAAGATATAAATACTCAAGAAGATCTGGCAGTCGCTCATAAGCTGGTTAAGGAGCTAAACTAGGGAAGAAAAACTGCCAACCCAACACTGCCCAACTGCCGGCTGAATTCAATCAGTCTTATGAAGGGTTGAGCAGTGGGCCAATAGGTGATCGATTCAAAGTGAAATGCGCAACTTTGTATGATTATTAAACTTAAAAATTAAAAGCTATTGCTGAATGAGCTTAATCAAGGATTCTTAGTTGTTTATTCATATCATCATCCGAATCATCTTCACTAAACCTAGACGTGCTGCTTAATGATCTCGAAGGTTGTTGAAAAAAGAGGTTGAGGTCTTGAGGGAAGAGAAGCATGTGTCCCAAAAATTTTCTGGTGAACTGCCTAAATTTTGTTTTGTTGAATAGCATTATGATTCAATGGTCCTGGCTCAGGATTATTGGACATATTACTAGCGCTAGAGCTAGAGCTAGAATTATCGTCGCACGAAGAATAACTAACCGGTGATGAAATGCCAGCACTTAGTACATAGGAAGATTGTTCACTTGATGATTCTTCAGCTTTATCCTGACTTTGTTCATCAGTAGTTGAGAATTCATCAGCAAAATTGGGCAAATTGCGAGAGGGATGTGAGGAGATATTACTTAAGATCTGATCCATCACTGTATTATCAACTGGCTTGAATTTTTTAGGAGTGGTTTGCTCTTTTTTACTGTGGGTAGAGTTTTTTAATTTGTCTAGTAAACTTCCATTGCTGGATTTTAAAAGATTAGGGTTTTTCTTTGTAATCGATGGGTTGCCATATTCAAGTGCCAGTTGAGCATTGTGCCTCATATAGTGAGTATCATTCTGTTTATGAATGGTTTCAGTATAAATTCTAATTGATCCGGTGAATGTCTTCTTCGTATAATTAAATGATTTAGTTGCTTTGTCCTTAACATACTCTGTTATTACGCTCCACCTGCTTATTGGAGGTTTTTTAGCATTTTCTAGTGTTTTTTGCTTTAACAAATAATCTTCAATGCTCGTTTTCAATTTATCTAGTTCTATTTGTTCTTGTTGACTCAAAGGCAGTTCTTTTGTTTCAAAGCCGTTTTCTGTCTTGACTAAATATTTATTGGTTTCTTGTGCGGCAGTAAAATGCTTGTTGATTTCATCTTCATTAATATCGCCTTTTTTAGCCTAAGTTCTAAACATAGCCTGTGCAAGTACCGATATGTCTCATAATATAAGATTATATAATCGTTATTTTCTTTATCACTTAGTTCATCAAGAGTATTAATTGCATTAATGTTTTCTTCTTCCTGGATGATTTGAAGTTGAATTTGACTAATTATGGTTTGTTGTTGATCTTTTAGGTTAAGACTTTTGGGAGATAATCTATTAAATTGCTTAGTGTATGACTCAAATTTTCTTTTAAGGACTGCAATACAGTTAAGTTTAGTAAATATTGATTAACTTTTTGATTTAAACGCTGTAATATTTTTTCTTCTTCATTGGTTAAGGGTAGGTTCGTTTTTTCAAGTTCACCACCTTTTGTAAATGAATATTGTTTGTTTGGTTTAGAGGCATGTTTAAGGCATTTCTTTACTTGTTCCACATCGCCAATATTAAGTTGTTTTAATGTAAGTTCTAAATAGAGAACGTTTAAGCGGCGGTAGTACTCATAACTAATTAAAAAATTAGTATCCTCGCCAGTTTTTTTGTTTCTTCATATGCGTTAATTTGACCGAGCCTGAGTGATTCTTGATTAATTTCTAATAAAATTTTGCTTAATAGCAATGCTGATCGTTGATTTTCACTTTTGAAAGCATTAATTTTATCTTTTTGCTCGTTCGTTAATTTTGACATAATATGTAATCCTATATATGTAATCCTATTTTATCCCATGGTTTGCGGATAGGAACCAAGTAAAGTCATCATCACTGACATACTACTTAGATCTTCTAAGGCTGCCTTGATGTGTGGTTCTGTCTGGTGCCCCTCAAAATCAATAAAAAGAGATAGCTCCAATTACGATGGCGGTAAGGACGTGATTCTATCAATGTCATATTGATATTATATTTAGCGAAAGGAGCAAGTAGATGAAGAAGACTACCCGGTTCATGCGGCGTGGAAATAATAAGTGAAGTCTTATCGTGACCACTGGGAGTAGGTAGTTGTTTGCCGATTATAATAAAGCGAGTTGTGTTGTTTGCGTAGTCCTCAATATGTTGATGTAATTTTTGCAATTGATAAATGTCTGCGGCTTTATCACTACAAATAGCTGCTGATTCAGGTTCCTGGGCTGCAAGTCGAGCAGCAAGACCATTACTAGCTACTTCTTTTAGGGCTACCTGCGGATAACGAGTAGCCAACCAGCGTTGGCATTGAGCTAGCGTTTGTTGATGAGCATAAATAATTTTCAATGGCTTTTCTGGATCGAGACGTGAAAAATGGTGATGAATACGTAGTGATATTTCGCCGCAGATCTGTACATCACTGGTAATTAGATTATCCAATGTGATATTAACCATACCCTCGGTGCTGTTCTCAATAGGTACAACACCATAGTTAGCATTACCATTTTCCACTTGCTTAAAGACTTCAGCAATTGATGTTTGGGGCACCATATTAACGCTTTCACCAAAATGTTTCTCAACCGCTTGTTGTGAAAAGGTGCCTTCAGGACCAAGATAAGCAATGGACAATGGTTGTTGTAAGGCAAGGCAGGCTGTCATAATATCGCGAAAGATACGGGCGACTTCATGATCTGGCAATAGACTATTATTGTTGGCAACGATGGATCGCAAGATTTGCGCTTCGCGCTCGGGGCGATAATAAACAGGGTTTTGTTGCTGTTGCTTAATCTTGGCTACTTCTACAGCTAATGCTGCACGATCGCGTATTAAGTCAAGGATCTGTTGATCAATTTTATCAATTTCTATGCGTATTTGTGCAAGTTTGTCAGTCATGGCTGTAGGCCCCATTAATAAACTTCTTTCACAACTCTACTGCCCTGGAGAATGGCTTCGTCGATACGGGGATCGAATCCTCATATACGAGGTGTATACGGCGGTTCTGCGTGCCGTTTCTCCTCGCACTTCTCTCATGGCAGCGAGTTTCGAAAGAAGTTCGAGTGCTTTGGAGTCTGTCTTACAAAGCTAGCAGCCTTGCTAGGCAAACCCTTATTTTATATCCAACCTTTTTTTACGTAGATAGAGTAAAAATGCGGGAAAGATCATAATTAGGATACCACTGGCGAATACTAAACGGAAATGGCCAGCACCCCCCATATCCATACTGCTTTCAGGAGGTATAAAACCAACGATCAGTGTCATTGCACAACCGATAAGACCCAGAATACAAGTTAAATAATAACCGATTCGTCCACCGGGAATGACAAAGGGGCGAGGCAAGTGAACAAATTTTTTCTTTAAATGCCAAGCAGCAATGAACATTAAAACATACATCATGATATAGAGTTCAGTACTAAGGGCAGTAAACAGCCAATAAATAGCATTGATACTGGGAAACAATAGAAAACCACTACAGAGTAAAGTAACGAGTACAGCTTGGAGTATTAAGATTCGTGAAGCGATGCCGTGTTTATTTCTGCGATAAAGCCAATGAGGTAAGAAGCCATTATCAGCGGCAAGTAATAAACCTTTAGCGGGAGAGATAATCCAATTCACCATGCTACCTAAACTGCCAAGTAATAATAAGATGACAATGACAGGCATCAGAACTGTTAAATGATAGGATTTAAAAAAGTTCGTGAAGGCTTGCATCACGCCATCTACCAAGCTGATCTTGGCTTGTGGGAGCACAAAGGCAATAGCTAAAGAGCCTAAGATCATCGTTGTTAGGATCAGCATTACCGAAAAGAGCATCGCACGGGGGAAATTACGCTGGGGATCCCTTACATTGCGTACATGCACGGCTGCTAACTCCATACCGAGAAAAGAGGTCATAATTGCTGTTAAGGATACCCATGATTGGCTATCTTTCCAATGTGGAATCAGGTTATGCCAATTCAAATCGATGGCGATAGGGTTTCCCTTGATAAGCCAAATAACGGCAAGAAGGATAATAAAACCCATAGGTAGAATCATACCTACTACAGCACAAAAACTGGCGAAGGCTGCTGAGGCACGCAAACCAGCTAACCCCAGAATGGTGAGCGACCAGAAAACTACCAAAATGACGCTAATTAAATAGTACTTGTTTTGCGCAAGATCTGGATTAATCAAATAAGCCAGAGTTCCGGCAATAAACGAGAGTATAGTTGGATACCAGACCATCGTATTAATCCACTGTAGCCAAATGGTAAAAAAGCGGCGCTTTCGCCAAAGGCATGTTTAACCCAACTATAGATTCCGCCTTCTTCTTCAGACCAGGTAGAAGAGAGTTCGGCAGATACTAAGGCAACTGGGATGAGAAATACCAGGGCTGAGAAGGCAAAAAGAAAATCAGCGAAGAACCAAAAAGCGCAGTTGCTGGCAAATTACGGATGCTGTCAATGGCACCTGTAATTAATAAAACAAGTGCCAGTACAGAAATTTTTTCGGAAGACCAGGCTTTCATAGTAGTTGACAGTCCCAAGACGCTATTGGCAAAAAGATAAGCATTATAAGTTAATGCAGGAAGTGATGAAAAGTATTTTTCTATAATGACTTGTATAAGTTCAGTGAAAATTTTAAGAAACCATCTTATTGCGTATTAAGATGTGTTGTCTACAAACCAAGATTACTATTAAATTAACGTTGTTATAGCTATTAAGGGAATAAAAATGTTCAGATTTTTTAATCAAAAAAGTAGAGCGTGTGCATTGATGCAAGCGTTGAATACCACGGCACTTCTTATTGCACTTAATGAGATAATCAACGATCCTGAACATGCATGGGAATGGGGTTTGGAGGCGTTGACCCATTTTGTAAGTATTTTAGCGTTGGTAGAAAAGCCTTCTCTACTTGGCAATGCAAGCTCGGTTTCTCTTAACTTTATGCGTATAGGCGCTATTTTTAGTGGCGTTACATCGGGATGCAGCACGTTGTCTAATCTCACTAATCTATTTGACGCTGCTGGTCATTTGGGGAATATTGTTGTACCAGTGGCGACAGCAGAACGTGAACCTGCTCGAGTACCACACTCTGTTCCGTAATTTAAAGTGAGTAAAATGTCTTTCGCAATTCGCTGTAGTGAGGGCAGAGCGAATTGTGAAAGCGGTCTATTCAAAGATGACCGTGTGCCGTAATAAGGATACGGCGTGCAGTCGCATGGTTACGGTGTTCGCAAAGATAGATTCCCTGCCACTGCCCTAATGCCAGTTGGCCTTTCTGTAAAGGGATGGTTAGACTGGCACCTAAAATTACATTCTTTATATGTGCTGGCATGTCATCTTCACCCTCTAAGGTATGACGATAAAAGTTATTATTATCCGGTATTGCTTTATTGAAATAGGATTCTAAATCCAGTGGTACATCCGCGCAGGTATTCTCACTGATAGCGAGTGAAGCGGATGTATGTTGCAGAAAGAGATGAACTAAACCAGTATGTATCGGAGGCATCGTGAGAAAAACTTGTTTTATTTCCGCATTAATGAGATGGAACCCTCGTGCTTTTGGTGTTAAAAAGCATTCGCTTTGCCAGTATTGTGGTGTTTTGATGATGTTTTTATCCATGACGATAACCATCACGACATGCAGGTGAGTTAGCGGTGGTCCTATGGCGAGTTTCCCATTCTTCGTGAGTATATAAATGCAGACTTAAGGCATGTAAACCATTGCTAAATTCTTCAGACAATAAACCGTTAATTAAACGATGGCGCGTCAGGAGAGTTAATTTAGAAAATTTTTCAGAGGCAATGACTAGCTTAAAATGCGTTTCAGCACCCACAGGGACATGATGCCTATCGGATTCATCTTCAACACTCAGGAAAAAGGCTTTAATTCTGTATTGAGCAAGTCAGTGATTCGTTGTTTGCGTGACATTCGTTTTGCCATTAAATAACTCAAGATTGCTAAAGTATACGCATTACACAATCCATTGTCATATTTTTGGTTTTTCCTTGGTAGACAATTCTGACATTTGCAAACTAAATTGTTCAATTTCAACCTGGATGTTCGAGGATGGTTAGTCAGATTTTTCAATTAGCTTGATTTTTTAGTTAAAAATTTAATTCTTTGGGTTGTTCCCATAACTCACTATCTGCTTTATGGATGTTTTTTATATTATTTAGGATAGCAAGATCTCATTGAAATATTCTATGATTTCCCCTATGGTTGTACGCATTAATTTAATTAGCAACAATGTGGTTAAGGAGCAGGGTATGAAACAAAAAGGTTTCACTCTTATTGAGTTGATGATTGTTATAGCCATTTTAGGGATTCTCATCTCTATTGCGGTTCCTGCTTATCAGGATCACATGACGAAGGCTCGAGTAGTAGAAGGGTTAAATTTAGCTTCCACAGCGAAGATTGCTGTGGCTGAAATAGCCTCATCTAATCACGCTTTGCCAGCTACTCAGAAAGAAACAGGTTATACCAGTCCTGCCCCAACTCCTAATGTTAAGTCAATTACTATAGGGGCCCATGGCGTTATTACTATCACTTACACTCCAAAAGCAGGTGATGGCACAATTTTGCTTGTTCCAACTCTCCAGACCAATGGTGAGTTAACCTGGACTTGTAACACAGGAACTTTGGCGGCCAAGTACCGTCCAGCGAGTTGTCGCAGTTAAGCCTGACTTTGACGAGAATAAAGAACAGTCCTTTCTTTGAGCTGATATGGTTTTCGTTATCATGTTAGCTGGTTATGGGTTTTAGAAGCATTGGCTCTGACTGGCTCCTTGTTGTTGCCCAGTTTAGAAAAAAAGCCGGATCTACCGGCGGGCTTTTTGTCAGAGCCTTCACTAGTTGTTGTGTCAGAAGGAGTTAACCCTGCGACTATTTTTTGTAAACCATAGGTCAGTGTTTTTAACGATTCAAGATCTTCATTACGTTGTGTAAGTTCTATTCTTAATCCAGTAACTTCTGATGTTAGTGCGGTAATTTGATGCTGTTGCTTAGCAACTGTTTGTTCGAAATTCGAGCTTTTTTGGCGGCATGTACAGCAACAAATTCTGCTTTCTGAACTTTTCCACGCAACGTTTGAGTGCTTTCTCGGACCTGTGTGTGAACTGATTTTTGCGGGTGAAGAGCAGATTTGGATTTAGGTGTAGTTTCCTGGATTGCGCCAAGAAAGGTTGCGACCTGGCCTTCTGTTGATTCATCCTTACAGTCTTGTATTTTGCCGCCAATAGACAATTCAAATACCTGATCACTGTACGTGGTAGCTGCTTTTTTAATGGTTTCTGGCTCCCATGATTGAATCTCTGCTTGATAACGTTGTGTCAAAGAGCGGGCAAATAATTCAGCCATTTTTTTGCATGATCGGGATTGTGTAATATTTCCAAAATATTTTGCATTCTTTTATCTTCAAAATGCCCCAAAACAGTATTACCTATTTCCTTCAACGTAAAAGAAGCAATAGTGTCAAGTAAAGAGCCGACTACTGGGACACTACCGAGCAAGCTACCCACTACAGAAGAGGATAGATCAATAGCTTTTTCTCCCAGTCCAGCTTTTTTCTCCACCAATTGGCTAAAAATAGAAATGACACCAATAATTTTTGCCCATAATACGGTGTAGCTGGTGTTATAAAAAAGGCTATTTTTTCATTGCTATGAATTTTTTAGTTCTGTCAGCTTTCTTGTTTTGCCATCCAAATATTCCTGAGCTAATTCATCTTGTATTGGGATTTTGGCGTCTAATTCAGCCTGTAATCGTTCTTGTTCATGATGAATGATGGTTGTGAATTTTCTTTCCAGATCACTGACTAATGTGCTAAAAACTTGGCCATTTAGCAGTTGATTGAATAAATCAAGAATATCTTTTTGGAGATCTTGAGTTTTTTCATTGATCTGTTTTTCTATCTCTGAAGAAACCTCTCCTCTATGCCTTTCTAAACTATGCTCTAATTCTTGCAGTTTAAGGTGTAGAGCATTAACTTCTGAGCTGGTACTCATAGTGGCATTACATAATTCTAAGGCTTCTACATAACGTAGGGTCTGTTCTTCCTCGCTGACTGAGACTGCTAATAACTCTACCAAGCCTGAATTTTTACGTTGCAGTAACTCATTGCTTTCTTCCAGAACAGTCATTTTTGTTTGCTGTTGTTCTTTACTTATACTAGCTAATCGAAGTTGTTCTTCGATCAATTCAATATGTTTTTTGTTCATCTCGCTCTTGTTTTAATCGCCTAATTTCTTGTTGCAGTAGGATAATTTCTTGGGTTAAAACTTCATTTTCAGCTCTAACAAATTCACGCTTTGCAGCAATATCTTGAGGGGTTTTTATTAAGGAATCATAAGCAGGTGGTGCGTCATCCGTGGGTGGATTTGGAAGTTGATCAAACGGCATAAAGCATACTCCCTTGCTATATACTGAATCTAAATAATAATTAGCAAAAAGGAAGAAAGCAAACTTGTAGACAAAAGCCTCAAGGTAGAGAAGCCTATTGAGAAATAGCAGCGGTTATGAGATTTCTTACCTGGATGCAATGGTGATCCAGGTAAGGTGGTCGGTAGATTATCTACTTGACTGTAATCCCTAAAGTTTTTGAGCGACTAATTGATTTTTCAAACGCACATAATCAGGTAAGCCATTCTTATAAGGGGGATAGGCTTCACCCTGAATGAGAGGCGCTAAATAACGGCGGCAAGCATCAGTAATACCCATACCATCCGCTGCAATAAATTCTGCCGGCATCGATTTCTCCTGGT